>NZ_JACHCG010000005.1:300000-468653 GCF_014200595.1 Pedobacter cryoconitis | reverse complement strand
TTCCCTTCCTCCGAAGCGGGATGCAAAAGTAGGAAAATAAACCCATCCTCCAAACAATATCACACTAATAATTGTATACATTCCCTAACTGCATGGTTTACAACCATAAAAACTTTAACAGCTACTGCACCCCGCACACATTGACAATACAAATCATCTACAATCTTTAATAATTCTCTCTTTAAATTATCCAAAACAAAGAATTTATACCAAATACTGATTTGGTCATCAATCTTAAATTCCAACAAAATCCGAAAAAATCATTAATAATACAGCAAAAAGAGCCTTCACCCTGTTCAACTTCACCTTAAACACCTTTACAACGACTGTTCAAGCCCTATTGTGGCTGGGTTCTCTTGCAGTTTGATACGGGTCGAGGCGTTTCAAACCCGTATCAAACCCGCTTTAAACTGCAAGAGAACATAGCCAGTAACCCACTTCAAACATTGAAGAACAGGGGTACAACATAATCCACTTCCTCCTCCAACCCGCCTTTTACTTCATTTCGCCTACTTCTCTTATACTATATATAACATAACTAAAGCCGCTCCATAAAACCTCTTATAATCACTATCATCCTTTTTAACCCAACCCATCACCAAACAATAAAAAAATAAATTTGGCGCAATCAATTTTCTTATTATACCTTTGTATCAATTCCTTGTGGTTTAATCATTTCAAAATCAGGAATCATGACAGAGTATAACTACATATCGCCCCTATCGCTCATTGCCTAAATCAGGCTGACGTTTATTCCTATAATTAATATTTTCCGGAATGATACCATTGATTAATAAAAATTAATCAATGCAATTCGTCTGCCTCAGATTCAGGTAATTCATAGCATTTCTAAAAGGGGCCCCCTTTACAGGATAAATTTGAATTTCACCTTGTATCAACAGGAAAATTCAACTCATATCAATATTTAAGCTTTAAAATCAGGAATCTTCATTCCTCTTTTTCCGGCAACAAGCAACAATTTAAAACGCGATGAGCAATTTAAAAACAAAAGAACTCAGTAAAATGGGTTATACTAATGATCAAGCAAGAAGCCTGGTTATCAATACCATCTCCAAACACTATAAACACCATACCACTACCGAAATCACTGAATTATTAACTCAAATCATAAATAACCCTGAAAACTACCTTGACCATAAACATCTCGGCAAGATTGCCGAAACATTAACAGGAAAAACCAAATCCCGTGATTTTGAAGCATTTTCACTTTCAGCACAGCCTGGCCCCTATAAAGTTTACGGTACAAAAGAAATAGACACTGGTGCTAAAAAACAAATGGAACTTGCGATGTCGCTTCCTGTAGCCATACAAGGAGCACTGATGCCAGATGCTCACACCGGTTATGGATTACCTATTGGCGGTGTAATAGCTACTCATAATGCAGTTATACCTTATGCAGTTGGCGTAGACATCGGCTGCCGTATGTCCCTTTCTATTATAGATGAAAGTGCCAGCTTCTTTATGCGCTATAGTCACCAGATTAAACAGGCTCTTAAAAATCATACTCATTTTGGGATGGAAGGTTCGCTGGATATTCAGCCTTATCATGAAATCCTTGATAGTCCGGTATTCAATGAAACAGAATTTTTGAGGCGCATGCAAGGAAAAGCAGCCAGACAGCTGGGCACCTCAGGCAGTGGAAATCATTTCGTAGAATTTGGAGAAATTGAATTATTCGAAAATAACTCCATGAAGCTACCTGCAAAAAAGTACATGGCCTTACTCTCACACTCTGGCAGCCGGGGCCTGGGCGCTAATATAGCAGGTCATTATACCCAAATTGCAGTAGAAAGATGCAGACTTCCAAGAGAAGTACAAAAGCTTGCATGGCTGGACTTAGCCACAGAAGCCGGGCAGGAATACTGGATCAGCATGAATCTGGCAGGTGAATATGCTAAAGCGTGTCATGACACCATACATCAGACACTGTTAAAGTCCCTCGGATTACAAACTTTAACAAACATTGAAAATCACCACAACTTCGCCTGGAAAGAAAAATCAGCAAACGGGAATGAAATGATTGTTCATCGTAAAGGAGCAACACCTGCACACCAGGGAGAAATGGGAATTATTCCTGGCAGCATGACCGCGCCAGCCTACCTGATAGCAGGAAAAGGAGCAGAATTATCACTTAATTCAGCATCACATGGTGCTGGCCGTGCAATGAGCCGGACAAAAGCGAAACAAAACATGACTGCATCAGCGCTTAAAAAATTGCTGAACAACGCAGGTGTCACTTTAATCGGCGGAAGCGTGGAGGAAAGCCCTATGGCTTATAAAGACATAGAAAAGGTAATCGCGGCACAAAAAGACCTCATTGAGGTACAAGGTAAATTTTTACCAAAAATAGTTAGAATGAATAAAGATTAATGAAAAGCATCAGTATACAAATCACCTCAGGACAAGGTCCTGAGGAATGCTGTAGAGTCGTAGCAAAAGTGCAGGAAATGCTAATTAAGCGAGCCAGGCAATTAAAAATACAGATTGAAGTGCTTGAAAATATTAAAGGAGAACTCAACGGAACTTTGCGCTCTGCCTTACTACTGGCAAGAGGCGAAGATTTAACTGCATTTATCAAAGAATGGCAAGGATCAATTCTCTGGATTGCACAAAGCCCATATCGCAGATACAATAAACGGAAAAACTGGTTCATTGGTGTAGAGATCTATGAAAATCAGGAGAAATTAAAATGGAACCCTAAAGAAATAGTAATAGAAACACTCAGAGCGTCAGGCCCGGGCGGGCAAAATGTAAATAAAGTAGAAACTGCGGTCAGAGCAATACATAAACCCTCTGGTCTGCAAGTATTGGTCATGGATACACGTTCACAGTTACAAAACAAAAAAATTTGCCTTGAAAGACTGGAAAACAAAGTTATTTCATGGCAAACCAGGCAGCTTGTCGATCAGCAGCAATTACAATGGCAAAATCATACTGCTTTGGCAAGAGGAAACCCAGTAAAAACTATAACAGCAAGATTATAACCATAATTAAAAATTTAGCAGGGTTGTTCAATAGCAACTCTGCTAAATTTCAACCGCTTTATGTTTTCTCCTGTAAGCACCAGGTGTTATACCTCTATATTTCTTAAATATTCTGGATAAATGACTCTCGTCAGTAAAATTCAGTTCTTGTGCAATCTCTTTCACACGTTTATTACTGTACACAAGCCGTGTATCTACCAATTTCAATTTATAATTAATCACATACTCCTGAATACTCTCCCCAGTACGCTTTTTAAAATACTCTCCCAGATAATTCACAGAAAGATGAAATTCATCCGCAATAACCTGCATTTTTAAACTTTCTGGTTCATAAATGTGCTGCTGTAAATAAGCGATAATCTTCATCACGGCCGACTCACTTTCACGTTCTAATCTCTCATCAGGCTCAGTCCGGATAATATTACGTGCAATTAAATTGATCAGAATAGAGACGGACTGACGAATGATTGCTAAAGAACCAATTTCTTTTTGCTCATGCTCCCGTATAATTCCTTCTATTAAGGTCAAGCCAAATACTTCATCCTGCTCATTTTTAAACAGACAACCAGCCTTTGCATGATAATTATGAAAGATATAACCTATTTTTTTCATCCAGTCACAATAATCCAGCTGTCCGGCCTCAGCCTGAAGTTTAAAAAAGGAGACTTCTGAAAAACGGATATGTACAAAACGTGTCGGACTTTCTACGTTAAAAGCGTGCGAATCTTCAGGAGCCAGAAAAAACAGCTTTCCACTTTGATACAAATAACTATTCCCATTTACAATATGGCTCCCTTTCCCTTGTTGAATATAGATCAGCTGAAAATAATTAAGCTGATCCATTCTGGTCATACCAATTTCTTTTTCCAGAATCGAAATTTCAAAAAGGGTTCTGATATCCTGTGTTACCATCCTGTAAAGATACAAGACAAGCCTCTTAAAATACAATTCAACTCTTACCCAGGCGGCGTTTCTTTGCAGCATAAAAAAATTACCCATGCAAAAAGCAACAACGGATACCTTATTAACTCATACATCCTCGCCTTATACCCAAAGATGGCTTGCCTTGTTTGTACTGCTCATGGGTGCATTTCTGTCCCCACTCGATTTTTTTATCGTCAATGTTGCACTACCTGCTATTAAAGATGTGCTCCATGCTACAGCGAGTCAATTACAATTTGTCATCATCGCTTATGGCGCAACTTATGCCGTATTAGTAGTAACAGGAGGCAGGCTCGGCGATATTTATGGAAGAAAGCGTATGTTTATAATCGGGATGCTTCTATTCACCAGTTCCTCTGCTATTTGTGGTTTTGCCCCAAATATCGAACTGTTAATTGGTGCAAGAGTTATACAGGGATTAGCCGCGGCCCTGCTTGCCCCACAAGTTCTATCTTCCATCAGAATTATTTTTCCCGCAAAAGAACAACCTAAAGCAATGGGTTTCTTTGGGGCGACTTTCGGCCTGGCTTCTATTGCCGGCCAGCTCCTGGGTGGCGTACTCCTAAAAATTCATCCTTTTGGATTCACCTGGGAGTCAGTTTTTATGCTCAATATTCCTATCGGATTACTGACTATTGTCTTTGCATTTTTCGTTTTACCAGAAAATAAACCAGCAAAACAACCCAAACTGGACATTTCCGGGATAATTTTTCTTTCTCTCGCCTTGTTCTTAATCATCTATCCACTCATCAAAGGAAGAGAAGAAGGCTGGCCATTATGGATATTTTTATGCTTCGCAGCTGCAATTCCTGTATTAATCACATTTATTAAACTCGAAAAACAGACAGTGGTCAAAGGCAAAGATCCTTTAATTGACCTGAATATGTTCCGCAATATGCATTTCGTGACCGGGGCAATCATTATTTTCTTCTTTAACAGTACCGCAGCATTTTTTATGATCTACCCGTATTATTTACAAAGTGGTCTTCATTGGGATGTCCTTTCTGCCGGATTAGCCGTACTGCCTTATGCAGCAGGATTTTTTATTGGCCCTTTAACCAGTGCAATGCTCACGGGAAAGCTAGGTTCATCGGTTGTATTACTTGCATTGGGGCTATTATCAACAGGCTATGCAATGGTGATTATAGCTACTATATATTATCCTGCCCCCGAATTTTTACTATATACAGGCTTAATGATTGCCGGTATGGGACATGGCATTGTATTACCGGCACTCGTCAGGATTACGCTAGCTCCGGTTAACCCTGAAAAAGCCGGGATGGCAGCTGGCATAGTAAGTACTGCGATACAAATGGGCAGTGCGATTGGTGTTGCGCTCATCGGAACTATCTTTTTCTCCTTATTAAATAACAACTCCGGCGTTCAATCTTTTAAAATAGCCTTCGCAATTGCAATAGGTTGTCTGCTCTCCATTTTCATCATTGCTTTCTTTTTAACTATCAAACTCAACAAATTACCCTTAAAAAATTAAAATATGGATATTACACGATCAGCACAACAGCAAGTTCACGATTTCAACCAGGCAATTACTTTATGGTTTAGAGGGGAAACCAACAGGGAAAATATTAATGACGTATTAGGAAGACTACATCAGGACTTTATAATGGTTGCACCAGACGGTTCTGTTAAAAGTCATGAGGATCTGGCGGCCTGGTTACCCAAAGTATTTGGTACTAAACAAGGGTTTTCTGCTGTAGCAGATCAGTTCATCGTGAGTTATTCGGCAGACAATATAGCTATCATCGTCTATCATGAAATGCAAAAAACCCCATCAACGATAAATAACCGCAGATCCAGTGCGTTATTCATTGCTGATGGGGAGGGTAAAATAAGATGGCGCCACTTACAGGAAACCTGGTTATAAAAACGCTATACTATTTAAATTTATTTTTCAAAGCTTCCAGCTTCGTTTGCAAATCACCTTCTGGTTGTGCTTTTGCTTGCTGAGGCTTTGGCCTGTTATGTTGAGGTCTGTTATTTTCAGGCTTTCTCTGCACAGCAGGCCGCTCTACTTTAGCACGTGCAGCAGGTTTTGGTGCATTTTCACTTTTCATAGACAGTGAAATACGCTTACGAACCACATCAATCTCTTTCACGGTTACTTCTACCTTCTGACTTACTTTAACGATATCATTCGGGTTAGCTACAAATTTATCTGCCAGCTGACTGGTATGTACCAAACCATCCTGATGCACCCCTATATCTACAAAAGCACCGAAATTGGTAATGTTCGTTACAATACCCGATAACTTCATGCCTACCTTTAAATCATTAATCTCATTCACACCTTCGGTGAAACTGAATGCTTCAAAAGCTTCCCTTGGATCTCTTCCTGGTTTAGCTAATTCCTTCATAATATCATTTAATGTAGGTAAACCCACATTGTCACTAACATATTGCTGTAATTTAATCTGCTTTTGAAGTTTTACATCTTTTAAAAGTTCATCCACAGAATGACCTAAATCTTTGGCCATCTGATTCACCAAAGCATAACGTTCCGGGTGAACGCCACTTGCGTCCAGCACCATAGCTGCATCTCTGATCCTTAAGAAACCAGCTGCCTGCTCATAAGCCTTATCCCCTAAACGTGGAACTTTCTTTAAACTCTCGCGGTTTTTAAACGCGCCATGCTCATTTCTATAACTCACAATGTTTTGAGCCAGTTGTGGCCCTAAGCCAGAAACATAAGCTAAAACTTGCTTAGAAGCTGTATTTAATTCTACACCAACTGCATTCACGCAGCTCATAACCGTATCATCGAGCGATTGCTGAAGCTTAGTCTGATCTACATCATGCTGATATTGCCCAACACCAATAGATTTAGGATCGATTTTAACCAGTTCAGCCAAAGGATCCATTAACCTGCGGCCAATAGAAACAGCGCCACGAATGGTAATATCCTGAGTCGGGAATTCTTCGCGGGCAACTTCTGATGCAGAATAAATAGAAGCACCGTTTTCATTCACCATCACGACTAAGACACCAGGAAGATTTAATCCTCTGATAAAAGTTTCCGTTTCTCTTCCTGCGGTACCATTTCCAATCGCAATAGCCTCCACTTCATGTTTAATACAAAGTTTTTGGATTGTATCCGCAGCATTTTTAATATTTCCCTGTCCGGTATGCGGATAGATTGTTGTATTCTCTAATAATTTACCTTGTCTGTCCAGGCAGACCACTTTGCAACCTGTACGGAAACCCGGATCAACTGCCAGTACATTTTTCTGACCCATTGGTGCAGCCAGTAATAATTGTCTTGCATTTTCAGCAAATACACGGATTGCTTCTTCATCAGCTTTTTGTTTAGCTAACAAACGAAGTTCTGTTTCCATCGCCGGGCCTAACAAACGTTTATAACAGTCATGTAAAGCCAATTCTACTTGTTTAGAAGCAGCACCATTTCCCTGAATAACCTGTTTTTCTAAAATTGCTATCGCACCATCCTCTTCAGGCATGGCTTCAACTTTTAAGATAGATTCATTTTCTCCGCGTCTCATGGCTAAGACACGGTGAGAAGGTGCCGATTTTACGGATTCTTCCCATTCGAAATAGTCTTTATATTTTATCCCTTCTTCTTCTTTTCCTTTAATTACCGAAGACTTCATGATCGCTTTCTGCTGAAAATACTGACGCATGTCTGTACGCACTTCTGCATTCTCATTGATCATTTCCGCAATAATATCCCTTGCACCTGCCAGAGCTTCCTCCGTATTCACGACACCAAGCTCTGTATTCAGATATTTGGTTGCTTCTTCATCAGGATTTAATTTCCCCTGTTCAAAAATCAGCAGGGCTAAAGGCTCCAAACCTTTACGTCTGGCTTCAGAAGCTCTTGTTTTCCTTTTTGGTTTGTAAGGAAGGTAGATATCTTCAATAGTTGTGATATTTTCAGCCACATTCAGCTGCGCTTCAAGCTCTGGTGTTAATTTACCAAGCGTGGCCAGCGCTTTCAGAATAGCTTCGCGTCTTTTGTCTAATTCACGCAATTGCTGGAAACGGTCACGAACCGCAGCCACCTGCACCTCATCTAAACTTCCGGTCACTTCTTTACGGTAACGGGAAATAAAAGGTACAGTCGCTCCTTCATCTAATAATTCAATAGTTGCAATAACCTGTTTTTCTGAGACTGCTAATTCCGCAGCAATAATCTTTGAGTGATTATTCATGTTAAAATATTGGGTGATGTTTTAAGAAACAGCTTATCGGTAAGTCAGTTTCTGTGAATTTAAATTTCTTCCGGGCAAAGGTAAAAAACAAAAAATCCCGCATGGGGTTAGCCAGCGGGATTATATATCAACAGTTCTTAATAACTTATTTTGTTACGTACATTACTTCTTTCACTGCTTTAATTACACGTTCAGCATTTGGTAAGCTGGCAGCGATTAAAGTTGGTGCATATGGTAATGGTACATCAGCACAAGTAATACGTAAAACTGGTGCATCTAAATGATCAAATGCATTTTTTTGTACGTTAAAAGCAATTTCAGAAGAAATTGAAGCTAATGGCCATGCTTCTTCTACAATTACAAGGCGGTTTGTTTTCTTAACAGACTCAATGATTGCAGGGTAGTCGATAGGACGTACGGTACGTAAATCGATAACTTCAACACTGATTCCTTCTTTAGTTAATTCTTCTACAGCTGGATTTACAACACGTGTCAGCATTTTACCAAAAGTAACGATAGTTACATCAGTACCTTCCTGAACGATTCTTGCTTTTCCAATTGGCAGGTAATACTCCTCTTCAGGAACTTCACCTTTATCACCATACATCACCTCAGATTCCATGAAAATAACCGGATCCGGATCAATGATAGCTTGTTTTAATAAACCTTTAGCTTCGTAAGGAGTTGAAGGAATAACAACCTTCAAACCTGGACAGTTTGCATACCAGTTCTCAAAATTCTGAGAGTGTTGTGCACCTAACTGACCTGCATTACCTGTTGGGCCACGGAATACGATTGGAATAGAAAACTGACCACCGCTCATGGATAACATTTTTGCAGCTCCGTTTATAATCTGATCGATTGCAACCAGGGAGAAGTTGAATGTCATAAATTCTATGACTGGAATTAACCCATTCATTGCAGCACCAATACCGATACCGGTAAAACCAAGCTCAGCAATTGGGGTATCGATGATACGTTTGTCACCAAACTCATCAAGCATTCCCTGACTTACTTTGTATGCACCATTGTATTGCGCAACTTCTTCGCCCATTAAGAATACGTTTTCATTCTTACGCATTTCTTCGCTCAAAGCTTCACGCAAAGCTTCTCTAAATTGAATCTCTCTCATTGTATATTCAAATGTTAACTGCCGGCAAATATAACTATTGTAACGTAATAATAAAGTTTGTTTTAATTACATTACAAAGCGATTATTATTAACGCTATTGTTGCCCTACTTGCCGCAAAGGGACAAATAAGGACAATATGTACAATTATCGGCTAGTGTAGTATGTATAAAAGGGATTTCCGGGTTAAATAATTCCTCCAGTTTCTCCCGTAGCAAACGGCTAAAATCTTTTTTCAGGTCCGCTAAATATTCGGCTTGCAGCTGCAACTTCTTCCCTCTTCCTTCAGAAAAACTAAACAATGTCCCTTCTTTTCTCATCTTGCGGATCAGGTATAAATTAGGCTCCATATCCGTTATCCCTCTGGACTGTTCATACACATAGGTATAAAAAAGAGTTTGGATCAATGCCTTATTCTGTTTATCGGTTTCCGCATCAAAAATCTCCTCCAGCGAACTATATTGAAGCTCATCACGACCTGTTTTATAATCGACAACCCGCGTTACCCCATTTTTCTGATCTACCCTGTCAATAATCCCATGTAAGGTAACCTGCCTTTCTACGCCTGCAACATTGATTTTGAAATAAATCTCATCCTTGCTCTCCAATCCTATAATAGAGAAAGGGGCTTCTTTTTCATCATGGTCAAGAATTACATTCGCATATTCGGTCACAATAGCCAGCACCACCTGCTGCATCCCGTTTGCTGAGAGTACTTGTTTTTCATCATCGTACATCACTTTCACAAAGGCCAGCTCTGTTAAACGGGGCAGATTTTTGCGATGCGCAACAATCCGCTCTTTAGTGATATAAGGAGTTTCTGCTTTTAGTTCTTCATAGAATTTCTCCAGTACAAAGTGAAGCATCGAACCAATATAGTTTGCTTCCAGATTCTCTGAGAGCTCTTTCGGCTCTTCTATTTTGGCGATGTATTTATAAAAAAACTGCACCGGACAGTTCATATAAGTAGTAACCGCGGTGGCCGAAATTCTTACTGAAGGATCTTGCAGATCCAGGTAAAGACCCAGACGTTTCAAAACGTCACCTTCTTTTTTAATCTGAACCGTAACCGGATGTTCTGTTGCTACGGATTGTGACTGGTCATAGTATTTGAAGCTATACCCACTTTCAAACTCCAGCTGGCGTAAAAACCGGCTTGGCTCTCCCGTTGTATTGTCATCTGCCTGGCCATTGTAAACGAGGCTTATTTTTCTGGAACGTTGCAGCAGCCGGTAAAACATGTAGGCGGAGATCGCATCCTGATTCTCAATAACAGGCAAACCATATGCTCTTCTGATACTGTCAGGAATAAAACTTGGCGACGCGCTTACCTGTGGTAAAATACCTTCATTTACACCTAATATATAGACATGATCAAAATCCAGGCTCCTGCTTTCCAGTAATCCCATCACTTGTACACCTTCTAGAGGTTCTCCACTTAAAGGAACCGCTATTCCCTGAACCGCTTTTTGAATTAATGACAAAACAAATGGCAAAGGCAAGCGGGCAGCAAATTCTGCCAGCGTATCATGTAAACGGTTTAACTCTTTGATCGTGGCAATAAATAAATCTACCTCTGTTTGTTTTAAAGTCTTTTCTTCTACTTGTTGTGTTAAAACAGCTTTAAAAACCTCCTGAAGATTTACAATGGCCGAAGCGGCCGTATTTCTTTTGGTAAAAAACAACTGGGCTAATTCTCCGGAACGTTGCAATAAAGGGATATCAACCTCGATTAACTGTTTGGCCAAAATCTCAAGCTGTAATGTATTTCTTGTTTCTTGCGAAATACCAATCAGCGGATGAGATAAAAATGCTTCCACCTCTCTATGGTTAACGGTATCTTTTTTGCCTCCTGCCAGCTGAGATTGTACAGAAAGCCATATATCTGCCAACCCAAAAATGGAAGTCGCTAATAATGGATACCCCATGGTTACATTCAGCTCTACCGCGGTACGCTTCCCTTCTACCTCATAATGGGTAGGGATAGTTTGCAAAACAGGCAACAACAAGCTTTCATCCGCAAGGATTAAAGCTATTTTGCCCGCATTATTCGCAGCATCCAGTATTGGATAATCTTCTTCCAGTTCCAATTGCAAGATCTTTGCCTGCGCAGTCTGTCCTTGTGTTTTATAGACTTTGACTTCTTTCTGCACTGATCTGATCAGCGGCCTGCTTTGTCCCAGTGCATTAGGCAAGCCTAGTCGTTGAATATTTTTCCGAAGGAATAATCCCGCTTCCTGCGTATCATCCTCCATATAATAAGTATCTGTATCAAAATAGAAGAGTGCTTTTTCAGCTTCATTCCATCTTTTAAAAATCACAGCTTCTGCATTGCTTAAGGCATTAAATCCGGCAAAGACTAACTTACCTTTGGCAAAGTCATCAATAAAACCTGGTTTATCTGCCTTACCATTTGCTAGCTTCCGGTATACGTGTGCCATCGAAGTCAGCCCTTTTGAAGCTAATGCCTGATGAAAGCCACGGTATAACTTAGGCATCCTGCGCCACATCCGGATAAACTGTTCCTGGTGATTTTTCTGTTTCCCTGTCGAAAATGAAGTCCAGAACTGCTCCAGAAATTGTTGCTGCTCCAGTGTAAGGTGCTGAAAGTCTTTTTCAATAACTGCGATGTCTTCCAGTTCTTCAAATAACTGGTCTGCATTCACCAGATCATTGTCTATCTGGGCAAAATCACTCAGTATAATTCTTGCAATGGGATAAAAGACATCCGGATTAATTTCTTTTGCTCCTTCTGCTTTTAACAGTTCATTGTATTGCTGGTGTAAAGTGAAAAATTGTGTAAAGCCATCAGCGATCAGTAAATCTGTCGATAAGGCAAAAAATTCCTGTATGGTATAAAACGACGGACTCCAGAAAGGTCTCCCAATCGTATCTGCCAGGTGATGCCGCAAATAAGGTACAGGGCGTTTATTGTTAAAGATCACGGCAGAATTGTGCAGCGTATTCCCTAACCTGTCCACTAAATCTTCTGCAACTTCTTTTAAAAATGCTTTCATGTTTTAAACTGGCTGTTATACTAAAATCAATTCGCCAATCGTGGCATAAAATAAATAGGCACTTACTTTCGGGTAACCCATTTCGCGCAAAAGATCCCGATAGCCGTGCACTTGTTTGACGTGATTACGACTCTGTTTTTTAGTGAACTTATAATCAATCACGATCACTTCAGTTGTCGTAAACAAGACTTTATCCGGACGGTAGCTTTTACCTGTAAAATCAATAATACTCTTTTCACTGACACTTTGTGTGCTGTTCAGCAATAGATTTTGCAGCGCTTCATGTTCTAAAACGATCATGGCCTGCTTTCTGAAATCTGCGATTTCCTTTTCTTTAAAGAATCCCTCATTCAGCATCTGTCCTAAAACTTCGTCTATATCCTGGATAGCCGCAGCACGGGCCAGCACTTCATGTAAAATACTTCCTTCCCTGCCTGCGCTATCATTTAATAGCATATCCAGTTCTTTCTTTCTCAGATCGCTATTAAAAACTTCACTGAGCCTTCCTGATAATGGGTATGCTTTCAAATCAATAATTTCCGGACTGAGGTGTACGGACGATTTTCCCGACCCTTTTTTAATAACTTCTTCTTCCAGGAGAAATTGCCCTTCTGGTGTGAGCTGATCTTCAAAGATCCGGATCAGCAAGTCACCGATGGTACTGATACTATCAGATTTTTTGCCCAGACAACTCATATATAAATATTCTTTAGTGCGCGTTGTGGCTACATAAAGCATATTTAAAGCATCCATATTATTATATAGTAATTCTTCGTAGTAAGGAATGGCAACTGCCGATGCCCCTAATGCCGAAGTATATTTGAGCGGAATACTTTGCAACTGATGGTATGGAGTGTTTGCAGCAGGTACCCAAAATATCGTATTAATCTTACCATTGATATCCCAATTACAAAAAGGGATCATCACTACTTTAAAGGCAAGTCCTTTAGATTTATGGATCGTAATGACTTGTACAGCATCTGTGCTTTCTGAAGAAGGCAGGGTTTTTCTGCTTCCCTCTTCTTCCCAATATTTCAAAAATGAAGTAATCCCTTTTTCTCCCTGACGGCCAACATTCCCTGCCAGATCTCTCAAAGCAAATAAATAAGGCAGATGATTTGCATAGACTGTTTCATTTAAGCCATAAGCAGCAATCAGTTTTTCGAGTAATTCGGGTAGCGGCTGCTGCATCCAGCTGCGCCAGTGCATACATAGATCAGCAGGTAATACGCCGGTTAATTCTTCCAGTTGTTTACTTTTCAAATTAAATAAAGAAGCAGGATCAAGGGTACGTTGTTGTAGTTGTGCATATAAACTGATACAATTTGCTTTATACAAAGCGGTATTGGATGGCATTCCTGCCATCACCATTAAAGTATCAATTAATATTTTCACTGCGGTATTGTTCTCAATGAGCAGGGCTTCTCCGGAAATTACATTGATGTTATTCTCCATCAATATATCTACCACGGCAATCGCTTCTGAATTGGAGCGCACCAGTACACAGGCGTCACCGGCCTGATAACGTTTTTCTTCTATCAAAAGACGTTTAAGCGTTTCCACCATTTTGTGAAGCGCTGCTGTCTTGAAGCTTGTTTTATTTAAAGGGGCATCATTTTCATCTGTTTTTAAAACATTAAAATCAATGGTACCCCCGTCTGCTGTTCTTGGTGTCAGCCTTTGTTCTGCTTCTGCATAAACATCTGTAATAATATGACTAAAGCCTTTCTCTTCCCACCAGTCATGGAGCGTCAGGTTAGCTGCTTGTGCTTCTACTGTAGTATTGATGTTTTTCTGCATCAATATCGGCAGCGCCTTAAACAGGATATTATTAAAATTAATGATGTTTTTGGTACTTCTGTAATTTTCTTCCAGACTGGAATCGGTAACATAAGTGCTGCCGATGTCTTTTTTAGCTTGCTGGTGAAGAATATTCCAATCGCCATTCCGCCATCTGTAAATCGACTGCTTCACATCCCCTACAATCAAATGATCAATAAGTTTCCCGTTCGCTTCTGCCATTGCATTTTTTAGCAGCGGCCTGAAATTCCCCCATTGATTGGCTGAAGTATCCTGGAATTCGTCAAATAAAAAGTGCCGGTAACGGCTGCCTGTTTTTTCCCAGATAAATGCGGGATTATCATCGTCATCTCCGGTAATTCCTTTCAGCAGGTTCTGTGCATCGCTGATCAGTAAACTCCCGCTTTCTTCCCGGTAGGTTTTTAACAGAATAGCCATTTCCTGCATCAAACGCAGATAATATAAATTTTTATTGAAAGCCTGTGCTAAGATATAGTCAGGCAGTCCGTTGGTGTAAGTCTGATATAAATCCCTGATTACCGGATTCAGTGTATCATATAAGAAGGTATCACTTCCTGGTTTAAACCATTCTTCGGGTTCGTCAATGAGCTTACCTAAACTTTCTACTTTATCAAAGTCTTCATCAGCAATTTTCTTCAGGTTATTTAATGGGGATCTGGACTTTCCTTTTAAAAAATCCGGACTAACTCCTGAAGTTTCAAAAATATGAAGCGCTTTTAAAGAAAGCTGTTTAACAGTTTCTTCAAACAGCGTAATCTGTTTTTTAGTCTCTTTATGATAATCTCCAAACAGGACATTCATATCTGTATGCTGCACCAGTGCCTGGATGGCATTGTCAAATGGCTGATATCGTTCTTTAAATATCTCTCCGGCAAGATCTGTCAGTTCGGCCCTGTAGTTCCAGCTGATATTATTGCTGATCCGGTCTAAGGCCAGGTCTATAATCCATTGCAATAATTCCGGGTTGACATCCAGTTGTTCATCGAGTTTATCTGCCAGTTCGTTTTTGACCTTGTCAAAGTTCATCTCCAGTTTATAACCAGAGTCGAGCCCTAGTTCGAAGGCAAAACCACGGATAACTTTTTGTACAAAACCGTCAATTGTACTGACTGAGAAACGGCTGTAATCGTGAAGTATTCTTTTATATATTCTAGCTGATTTTTCCTGTAAAGTGGCTGTATCTAAATCAGGATGTGCCTGCAAAACCAGGGTTCTGTAATCTTCAACCTCCTCATCGCCCGTAGCAAAGCCTTTTAACACTTCCATAATACGGGTTTTCATCTCTTCGGTAGCCTTATTGGTAAAGGTTACTGCGAGAATCTCCCTGTACTTGGTTTCCCCAGATAATAAGAGGGTTAGGTAGTGTGCCGTAAGGCTGAATGTTTTACCTGAGCCTGCCGAAGCTTGTAATATTTTAAGTGGTTGAGGCATGTGGTGAAGTTAGGACAAATTGTATACATTTAGAAAAGTTTAAAATGGCACTGCTTATTTTAAACTTCTGTTAAAATTATTAAAAACAACCGGACATGAAGAAACTATCACTGATTCTATTAGCCACACTGGCAATTTCAACTGCAACATTTGCACAGGCTACCAAAACTAAAGCACCAAAAGAAGAAGTAAAAATATATAACCCTGCGGCTGATGCCAAAGCTGATATTACTGCGGCTGTTGCCAAGGCTAAAGCAGAAAAGAAACATGTATTTATACAGGTCGGCGGAAACTGGTGTTCATGGTGTATTGCTTTTCATCATTTAGTGGAGAATACCCCTGCGTTGAAAACTTACCTGAACGATCATTATGAAACTGTACTGGTAAATTACAGTAAAGAAAATAAAAACGAAGCAATCATGGCTAGTTTAGGTTATCCAGGACGTTTTGGTTATCCTGTATTTGTGATCCTTGATGGGGATGGAGAAATATTACATATCCAGAATTCTGGTTACCTGGAAGAAGGAAAAGGGCATAGTGTTAAAAAAGTAACTGAATTTCTCCAGGGGTGGACTTATGAGGCCTTAGATCCTGCAACCTACACCAAAAAAGACGCTGCTGCACAGTAATCTATTTTTTCAGGGAGAGCATTCCATTCATCAGCTCGTCATTGAACTCTCCTATTTTTGTTTCATGCAGCATCAGGTGTATTTTGTTCCTGATGTCCTTAAACTCATTGTGTAACGGGCATGGATTAATTTCGGAACATTGTTTCAGCCCGAGACCACAACCATAAAAGATATCGTTTCCGTCTACAGCGGCGACGATATCACTTAAGGGCCTCTCTAAAGAAGCACTATCAAGATAAAACCCGCCATTCGGACCTTTCGTAGATTGCACAATCCCTCTACGGCTTAAATCCTGTAAGATTTTTGCCAGGAAAGGTTCAGGTGAATCTATCCCCACTGCAATTTCTTTAATGCCTACCCTGCCGCTCTGTCCGGCTGTTCTGTGTGCAATGAAGAAAACTGATCTGATTGCATACTCACAAGTTTTTGAAAATATTCCCATCTCTGATTATAAAACAAAGATAGCAATAAATTAGCCATAGAATGTGTGTAGTATTTCTTTTAAGAATCTCATCTTAAGCATTAAAATAATAAAAGACATTTTAGTCTTTTATTATTTATTTACTATATTTGACCCATCAAACCATACCAGCGCACCTTAAAGAATGCATAGTTGCATTACAATAAAGGATAAAAAGGTATTAATATATTTTATGATGACTGACGAACAAAAAAAACTGATCACAGCAACAGTACCAATTCTAAAAGAAAACGGCGTTTTATTGACCACACATTTCTACAAACGAATGTTTACGCATAATCCAGAGCTGAAGAACATTTTTAACATGGGAAATCAGCAAAGCGGGAAACAGCAAACTGCACTGGCTATGGCAGTACTCGCTTATGCCGAAAATATAGCCAATCCTATGGTACTGCTGCCTGTAGTAGACCGGATTGGACATAAACATACTAGCCTGGATATTCGTCCCGAACATTATATGATTGTAGGCACTCACCTGATCGAATCTATCAAAGAAGTATTAGGTGATGCAGCCACTCCGGCAATTATCGATGCCTGGGGAATCGCTTATCAGCAATTAGCGAACCTGATGTCGGGCCATGAAGCTAAACTTTACGAACAACAAACTTTGAAAACTAATGGATGGACAGGTTGGAGACCGTTTATACTCGGCAAAAAAGAAGCAGAATCAGCAGAGATCACGTCTTTCTACCTTTATCCAAGCGATGGCGGAAAAGTAACACCTCACCTTCCGGGCCAATATCTAAGTATCCGCACTTTTCTTAAATCCCTGAATTTAAAACAGGCGCGTCAGTACAGTATATCAAGTGCACCGAACGATGATTATTACCGTATCTCTGTAAAAAGAGAAAAGGGTGTGAACCTGGATGCTAATGGCTTAATCAGCAATCATCTGCATGATGCTGTAAATGAAGGTGACATTTTAGACCTGACCTCTCCTGCCGGTAATTTTGTACTTATGAAAAATCCGACTGCGCCAATTGTGCTGATTAGCGGAGGTGTGGGCCTGACACCGCTCATGAGTATGCTGCAAAGTCTGATAGATCAGGATCATGAAAGCCCGGTTACGTGGTTACATGGTTGCAGAAATAAATCCGTTCATGCCTTTAAAAGGCACCTTGATCACATTACAGCCACAAAGAGCAATGTGAAACAGCATACCTTCTACAATATAGTTACTCCGGAAGATAAAGCGAATGGCATATTAGAGGGCCATCTAAATATTAATAGCATCCCGGATTTACACAATGATCCGGATACTAATTATTTTATCTGTGGCCCATCGGCCTTTATAGAAAAACAATTTCAGGACCTTCAGGCAAAAGGCATTGATAAGAAGTCAATATTTTTCGAAGAGTTCGGACCTCAGTTGTTACAAATGAACTAAGCGAAATCAGGGCATAAAAAAAGAGGCATTTTAGTGCCTCTTTTTATTTTAACAACTGTCTTTATAGTCCAGCGTTGAACCTGAAAAAATTATTGACAGTCACCGGTAATTTACCAGTAGCTATTTTTACATGACCAATAACCTCAGCCGCAGCTTTCTGCATATAATCTTCTTTCTGATAGCCGACTACTAAAGATTTCGCATTTTCTATTCCCGGCAAACCAGAAAGGTTATACGGATTGGCAAATAATGCAAATACTGTATTTTTTGCTGCCATATCTCTGATCAGCATCTTCAAATCACCGCTTAACTCCATCCCATTGCCGGGGCGCAATCTGGTATCATGAATTCCAATAATCACCTGATCAAAACCAGCTAACTGCTTCACAACGCCGGCAATTGTATTTGCATTTGCTGTTTTGTCTAAGTTGAAGAACATACAATTTTGATATAATTTCGCTGACTCCCGCTGAAACACCGTTTTGTCAGGTGTGCCAATACTAATAATAGCTGTTCTTTTTGCCAGATCCAACGATTTTATTCCTCCGTCACCATTTAAAATAGTCATAGATGCATCAGCCAGCTGTTGTAATAAAGCCAGGCTCTCTGCTCTGTTAACTTCAGCAGCAACGTGATGTGTATTGACAGTATCTCTTTTATAAACGCCTGACCAGTATTTAGCAATCAGGATCTTCCGGACACTTTCGTCAATCCTTTCCATACTGATCCTTCCATCCCTCACTGCCTGACGTACCAATTTAACTGCTCTCTTGCTATTTTCAGAAAGTTCCAAAATATCATTTCCAGCAATAACTCCCATGACATCTGCCTCACCATCTTTAAAATTCTTCACTACCCCTTTCATCTCCATCGCATCGGTCACGATCAATCCACGGAAACCAAGTTCCCCTTTTAAAAGATCAGTCACAATAGGTTTTGACAAGGTAGAAGGAAGGTTTGGTGTATTGTCCAGTGAAGGAATGTTCATGTGCGCGATCATTACGCCCGCAGCACCTTCCCGGATTAACTCTTTGAAAGGATATATTTCCAGACTATCTAAACGGGCTTTAGTAAAATTAAGCTGAGGGAGGTCATAATGTGAATCCACATCGGTATCTCCGTGGCCTGGAAAGTGTTTTAACGTAACCAGTAATCCACCATCCTGCATCCCTTTGAGATAAGCACCACCTTTCACTGCTACATTATATTTGTCTTCTCCAAAAGAGCGGTAATTGATAATCGGGTTTTTCGGATTGTTATTAATATCAACATCAGGTGAAAGATTCATCTGCATCCCTATTCTTTTATAATCTTTAGCGACTTCCAGCCCCATTTTATAAATCAGCTCTTTATCTTGTATAGCACCCAGTGCCATTTGATAAGGATAAGCGATTGTACTATCCAAACGCATACCCAATCCCCATTCTCCATCAGATGCAATTAATAAAGGCGTATGCGCTAATGCCTGGTACTTATTGGTCAAAATAGCCTGCCTGCCTGGGCCGCCCTGAAAGAAAACCAGTCCACCGATACGCTCTTTTTTGATCACAAGTCCGACAGAATCTTCAAAAGCCTGTCCTTTATTGGTATGCGCCCTTACAAAAAACAACTGCGCAATCTTATGGCGCTTTTTTAATTTATGCAGTACAGAATCTACCCAATGGTTAGGTTCATCTAAACTCTGGATATAAGATTTCTTTTGTGCCTGAGCAGAGAAGGCGAGGAATAATAGGATTATAAATGCGGGGAACTTTTTTTGAATCATGGATAATTGATATGGTTAGTCTCACAAAGTTAATTAAAACCTCCAAACCAATGTATCAGATTTGATACACAAGAAGCGATTTCAAGGTAAAAAACATGATTTTAAAAATGGGAACCAAACTACTGTATATCAATACCTAAGAACAGTACTTGCTTTTAATATTCCTGAGGTCTCTTAAACTGGCACATTTATTTCTATGCACTCCGCGTTAATCAAAAAATTAATTATGAAAAAGATCTTTATTTTGGCCATCGGCCTTTTTGTAGCTACAGCAGCAAATGCACAGGATAAGATTAAATTTGGTGTTAAAGCCGGATTAAATCTATCAGACATTATCAAAGGCGATGGCAACAACAACTTCGACACCAAAGTAAAACAGGATTTAATGCAGGTGTTACTGTAGAAATCCCATTAATTGCAGGACTAGCCTTCACACCCGAAGTGCTGTACTCACAAAAGGGTTACAAATTAACTTCTTCTTTAGGAGAGTTAAGACAAACCACAAGCTTTATTGATGTGCCTATTCTAGCTAGTTTCAGACTGGGTAGCAGCTTTAATATTGTTGCTGGTCCACAGGTTTCCTTTTTATTGTCTACTAAAAACAAGTTTGACAATGGATTCGGTACTGTAGAACAAACCAATGTGGAGAAAGACTCAGACAGATTTAAGAAAAGTCTGGTTGGTGGTCTGATCGGTTTCAGATATGATATCAATGAGAAATTTGATATTCATGGACGTTATGCTTTAGATTTCCAGAAGAACAATGAAAATGGGACTTCTTCTACACCAGAATTCAGGAATCAGGTATTCTCTGTTGGTGTAGGTATTAAGTTTTAAGTATATCCATACCTATGGAAAATCAGCCCTGACTTCTCTAATCAGAAGCAGGGCTTTTTGTTAAAATTCTACATGTGCTCTTAATGAGAAAACATGAACAGGCCCCCGGTCTTTATTATAGGCGGGATGTAAGATAAACTGATAATCGGGAGAAAGGAAGAACTTCTTCTGATAAACGTTCACCTTATAATACGTTTCAGCAATCATTTCCGGCGCATAGTTCAATTTCCCATCACCGATAATGAATCCGTATCCTCCGTGGGCGAGATAATCACGATGGTCTTTAGAGATTCCATTGCCTACAAAAGCAAGACCGATCTCTGCATCTTTTTGATTCCAGCTATCTCCTTTTAAAATCGCCCCCAAACTTACTGACCTGTCAATTTCTGTAAAGGCCCAGGTTTCAGTCTTTCCGTCATTATAGCTTGTTTTAGCAAAAACACCCAGATTTGAATTGATGTTTTGTTCTATATTGACCCCAAAACCATATTTATTTCTGCCATAAGCGCGGGTCTCCGTAATATCGGGTGCTATTGGATTTTGGGCAATTGCTAAACGGTAATCTCCCATTTTTGCGGCGTTGTCATAACCTAATACACGTAATGTTCCTTTTTGTCCGCTAATCTGGTATCGTTTTTCATATTCAAGTGTAAAGGCATGTGCTTTGCCTATTTTACCATCCCAAATTGATCCATTAGCTGTAGTGGTCACCATAGTAGTGGCTAAACGTAATGCCCAGGTTGGCTGCCCGAGTTCGAATACAACCCCAAATACATAACCTCTTGTATTGGCCGGATAGTCCCATGCCCCATTTGCCATTAGTGACCAGTTCATAAACTGCGATCTCGCATCATGGCTAAAAGCATTGTTATCGAAGAAGTCGCTTAATCCAAATTTACCCGCAGTAATAGAGAAGTATTTCTTTTTGCGGTAACCGGCCAGCTGATTGGCATCGTCAGCTATGGTATCTGTTTCTTTTCCCCAGCCAAAAGTCTGGACAAGGTAAGCTCTGGCAATGTAAATCGCTGGTTCAGGGGAGCCAATTCTAAAGGTTTCCCCATTCGGAAACCCCGCTACCCCAACTGCCTGACTAAATCCTTTTCCACCAGACATCTCCGGATTGAAATATGCTTCAGCTCCTTTCCATAGCCTGGCACCACCAAATAAGGTCGTGGTCAAAGAGGTAGCTGTTTCATGAACAGTAGAAAGACTATTGGTACCGGAATATTGTGCACTAAATCCAGGCTTAGTCTGTGTAATTACAGTTTGCTGGAAATGGAGGTTGAATCTTTTTTTAAACAGGCTATCTGTTTGTGCGAAAGTTGGTGCTGCCAGTAAAGTGGCTATACCCAGTAATATTATCTTCTTCATAGGATGAGCGCAAAGATATTAGAATACAATATTACTGAGATTAAAACCAGATTAAAGAATTCTTTTTTAACAGGTTAAGCATAAATAAATATATCCATGCTTCTTGGCCCGTGAGCCCCTAAAACCAATGATTGTTCTATGTCTGCGGTCTTGGAAGGGCCTGCAATAAAAGTTCCGAAGTCATATCCGGCTTCCCCAATTTTCTGATAGGCGGTGTGCATATCGGGAACTAATGCCGAAAGAGGGACTATCATCACCATATGCTGGGTAATAAATGGTAAAACCCTGGTCCCCATTTGATCTTCAGTAAGCCAGAGTGCCGAGTTTTCTGCAACTCCAATTGACGATTTAAAAATGGCCACGTCTACATCAGCATAACTATGCGGATCCGGATGAAGCTCAAAGGCAGGAATAACAGCAGACACTAATTCTTTTACAGTAGAAACTATTCGTTTTTCACCCGAAAACCGGGCTGCGATTAAAGGTTCTATTGAGGCAAATTCATCAACCAGATGTACTGTGCTACCTATTCCTTCGGCCATTGCCTTAAATTTAGCCTGTAGTTCAAGAATTTCTACACGCGCTAAGGGCATTGCGGCCGGAAGAGGGACTAACTCTGGTTGGTTTTCTCTTAATACGGCTAATATTTTGTCTCTGCTCATTGCTATTTAACGTTCTTCTTATACCATTCCCCAAATGATTCCTTTGGAACTTCGGGCATCTCTCTTTGCTTGTACCACGGATTAAAATGATTATTCACTGCAAAGGGAATGTATTTTAAAACCCATCTGCCTGCTTTTCCTGCGGTTTTATAAACTCCTGGTGAAGAAAGTGTATAGTTCATAATTTTCATGCTCATCTTTTTGCCTGACGTTGCATATCCCTCCTGAACGATCACCTGTCTCCATTTATAAAGTTGCTGATGAATATCAATCTTGACCGGACATACATTAGAGCAAGATCCGCATAAGGTAGAGGCAAAAGGCAGATCGGCATACTTTTCCCGATCCAGATTAGGCGCCAGAATTGCGCCAATAGGCCCTGAAATTGCATAATGGTAACTATGTCCGCCACTTCTTCTGTAAACAGGGCAGGTATTCATACAGGCGCCACAACGAATACATTTTAAAGAAGCTCTGAAATCTTCCCTCCCCATTTGTACGGTACGGCCATTGTCAACCAGCACAAGGTGCATTTCCTGTCCTGCTCTTGGTTTTTTAAAGTGACTGGAATAAGTGGTAATCGGCTGTCCGGTTGCACTTCTGGCGAGTAAGCGCAGAAATACGCCTAAATGTTTACGTTTAGGGATGATTTTCTCGATCCCCATACAAGCGATATGAACATCAGCAAGATGAGCACCCATATCAGCATTTCCTTCGTTGGTGCAAACTACAAATTCACCGGTTTCGGCAATCGCAAAGTTAACCCCTGTCAAAGCTGCTCTTCTGGTCAGAAAGGTCTCTCTCAGATGTACTCTTGCAGCTTCGGTCAATATTTGCGGATCTGAGGTTCCGGCGGCTACGCCAAGATGCTGATGGAATAAATCCCCTATTTCTTCTTTTTTCTTATGTATACAAGGCAGAACGATATGACTTGGCGGTTCTTTAGCTAATTGAACGATGCGCTCTCCCAGATCAGAGTCAATCACTTCCAGTCCTTGTTTTTCTAAATATTCGTTTAAATGGCATTCTTCCGTTAGCATGGACTTACTTTTTACCAGCTGGCGGATATCGTGTTTTTGTAAAATCTGATGTACGATTTGGTTATGCTCCTGTGCATCTGCCGCCCAATGCACAATAATGCCATTCGCAAGCGCTTTTTCTTCAAAGCTAACCAGGTATTCGGCAAGGTTAGATAAGGCATTGTTCTTAATCTGCGAGGCTTTTTCTCTCAGCACTTCCCATTCGGGAATACTATGTGCTGATTTATCTCTTTTCTGCCTGATCCACCATAAGGTTTCATCATGCCAGTTTACACGCTGTTCATCTTTATTAAATACTTCTGATAATTCAGGATGGGTTTTCGCTGTTGTACTCATAAATTCTATCCTGCATTTAGTATTTCTGCAATATGCAGCACCTTCACGTTGCTATTTTCTCTTTTTAAAATCCCTTCCATATGCATCAGACAAGACATATCGGCACCGGTAATATATTCTGCGCCATTTGCCTGGTGATCTTTTACTCTGTCTTTTCCCATTTTCACTGATACAGCTTCTTCAACCACACAAAAAGTCCCGCCAAATCCACAGCATTCATCTTCTCTTTTCAAGTTGATGAGTTCCAGTCCTTCTACCTGCGCCAGAAGTTGTTGAGGTTTAGAAAAATAAGGAGCAACCAGCTCACTCATTTGTGTAAGCAATAATCCTCTTTGGCCGTGACAGCTTTGATGTAAGCCTACTTTGTAAGGGAATTTTGCTTTAAGATTTTTCACCTGGAGTACATCTACCAAAAATTCTACGAGTTCATAGACTTTAGTCCTTATTGCGGCCGCCTGTGGTTCTGATTTTTCGGTATGCAGGTGTTCCTTAAGGTGTAAAACACAGCTGCCAGAAGGAGATACGATATAATCAAACTCTGCGAAATTGTCTACAAACAACTGATTACAATCTCCGGTAAGATGTTCAAAGCCTGAATTGGCCATGGGTTGTCCGCAACAGGTTTGCCCGGTTGGATAAGTAACGTCCAGTCCTAGCTTTTTAAGCAGCTGATAGGTTGCAATACCAGCATTAGGATAAAATTGATCTACGTAACAGGGAATAAAAAGGCCTACTCTTTTCATAAAGCGAAATCATTGGGAACTGTGTAAATTTCATGTTTACTGAAAGCACAATCTACGAAAATACGCTTAACGTGCTGCTCTTCTATCTCTGATTTTGGCAAAACATACAGCTTTATTGCTATATCAAAAATAATAGACAAGTATAAAAATTCCAGCCGGACTAACTGTACCGTACTATCTTGGTATTATTCCTGTTCCATAGTTTTTTCAATACGGGAGTCGGGTATGAACCAGATCACCGCAACTAATATATAGAGGGAAAAACTGATCCACGGATTCACAAAAGACAGGCCAATAGCTGTTAGATATAATCCGACTGAGATCATCCCTTTAGTACCTTCCCCTATCGCTTTACTGAGATTTGAGTTCTTGCCTTCATGTTTGATCAGAGAATTTGACAAGATGGAATAGGCAAATGCATTCATGACCATCACAAATCCATAACAGGCGACCGGCCATTGACTGAAATGGTTTTCACCCATCCAGGCAGTCACAAAAGGGATCAGCGAGAGCCAGAACAGCAGGTGCAGATTAGCCCATAAGATACGTCCGTTCACAGATTTTGCAGCCTGAAGCATGTGGTGATGGTTATTCCAGTAAATACCTACATAGACAAAACTGAGGATATAACTCATAAACACCGGTATAAGCGGAACTAATGCATTGAGGTCATGACCACCATGTGGTACTTTTAATTCTAAGACCATGATTGTGATAATGATGGCGATTACACCATCACTGAAAGCTTCCATTCTTCCTTTATGCATTATTGTCTGTTTAGTTTTTCAAGTATAGTTATTTTAAGGAATCAGAATTATTTTTCCTGTGCTTTTTCTGCTTTCTAAAAAGTCATGTGCGTCTTTTCCTGCTGCAAGTTTAAAAGAAGTTGGTTCAGCTACTTTAATTTGTTTTGTTCTGATCCATTCAAATAATTGACCTGATCTTTTTACACGCGCTGCTCTGGAAGTCAGATAACTCCATAGGTCTCCGCCGGTAAGTGTTTTAGAACCGTCCATCAGCATCCGGGGATCTACAAAAGCAGGATCTCCACCACTCATCCCAAAAAACACAACCTGACCACAGTCTTTAGTGACGTTAAAGCTATCTTGCAGGGTACTTCCTATACTGTCATAAACAACATCCACACCGCCAGCAGCGAAGAAAATCACTTGTTTTTTCCAGTTATCCTGATAAAGGTAAACCTGGTCAGCTCCATTTTGCAGCGCAATAGCTGCTTTTTCTTCAGAAGAAGTTAAACCAATTACTGTACCGCCCAAAAGTTTGGTTATTTGTGTCAGCAGTTGCCCCACCCCACCTGCTACCGCATGAATCAAAACGATGTCTCCGGCTTTAGTCTGATGACTGTCTGTAGCCAGATATTGTGCAGTCAGCCCTTGCAGTAAAACAGCGGCAGCAGTTTCAAAGCTAATGTCTTCGGGAATTGGTAAGGCATGACTTACAGGTAATGCCACATATTCTGCATTCGCAAAAGGTACATCAGCAAATGCAACCCTATCGCCTGGTTTAAATTCAGCATGATCATTTGCATCTACCACTATCCCTGCACCTTCATAACCGGCAATATAGGGTGGTTCTCCTGTTAAGTGATAATTTCCTTTCCTCCGGTAAATATCTGCGAAGTTCAGGCCAATGGCCTTCATTTCAAGTAGTATCTCTCCTTTTTTTAAGATTGGTTTGGGTACTTCTATGTATTCCAGTACTTCCGACCCGCCAAAGCTGGAAAATGTCAATGCTTTCATCTGTTTCACTATTAAATAATAACTAAATGTATGATAATGGAAGGAATAATCTTCAATTGCTGCTGATCATGACATTTTAATGTACAATTAACAATAATGTATTGTAATTTAGTTTTTTAATGGTTTAAGAAACCATAACTATTAATTCTTGCTTTATGCTATTAAATTGTGTCATCATAGAGGACGAAAATCATGCGATTGAATTGCTGACAGACCATATTCAGAACATGCCTAATCTTCATTTACTTAAAGTTTATTCTCAACCTATAATTGCGCTGGCAGAAATAACAGAGGAGGATCATATAGATATTCTTTTTATGGATATAAATATGCCTGGTATATCGGGAATGGATCTGGCTAAGATCCTTCGTCCGAAAGCGCGCTTCCTGATTTTTACTACTGCGTATCATCAATATGCGGTAGAAGCATTTGAGCTGGAAGCTGATCAATATATTATTAAACCTGTTACCTTCCCGAAATTTACGGTAGCCATAGAAAAGATCATCAGAAAAATTGGCAAAGCCCCTGTTCAGCCTGTTGCTAAATCAGAGATATTTATCAAAACAGGGGTAATGAATAAAATTATCAAGGTTAGTCCCGAAGAGGTGATTTATCTGGAAGCAAGGGATAACTATATTATTGTTCATACGGACAAGGATAGTATCATCACTTATCTCACGCTAAAAGAGGCACTTCACACTTTGAATCAGCTCAATAACCTGGTACAGGTGCAGAAGTCTTTTGTCATAGCCCGGAATAAGATAGAAATGATAGAAGGGAACCTGATTATTATGGTGAAGGGAACCCAGATCCCGATAGGCAATACTTATAAAAAATCATTTTTTGATTATGTGAAGAATAATACGGTGGTATCTGCAAGGATCAAGCCTCCCAAACCGCAGTAAGATTATTCAGAATGGCAATTTTTCATCCGGCTACCTTCTTTAATAAATATAAATATCATTTTCTGGTATGGAGTATTTTCATTGGTTATGAGCTAATGATGCAACGGTTAACCGGAATGAGACAGAGCAATATAAAAGAACTCATTATTGCTTATTCCACAGGTGCTGTCATTTTCTATTTCCATGCACATATTTTATTAAAATACACCCTCAACACCAAAAATAAGCTGCTAAAGTATAGCCTGCCATTATTAATCCTGCTTGAAATCACCTGCTACATTGCGATAAGATATTTTACTGATAAATACGTCTATAGCTATACAGGCCCTCCTCATTTTGGGTCAAATAATTCACTCAGGATTTATCTTGCATCGAAAGTATGGCGGTGTATTTATTTTATAGGTAATAGCACTGTTTACTATTTCTTAGTTCGTGATCTACTGCAAAAACAACAAATAGAGAAGATGAAGCGAAGGGAGCTTAAAGCCATTTTATTAGAAAAAGAGATTAAGAATGAACTTATTTTAACTCAAAATGCCTTATTAAGAGCCCAGATCAATCCGCATTTTTTAATTAATACGCTAAGTTACCTGTACAATGAAACCCGCAAGATAGCTCCAAATGTGGCTAATAGTATTTTGTCTTTATCTGATATTATGCAATATGCTTTAAGCAAAGAGATATCATCAGAATATGTGAAACTAGAAAACGAAATCAAACTTGTAGAGAGTTTTCTGATTTTACATCAGGTAAAACAGGTACAAAAAATACATCTGAACCTTTCTTATAATAAAGAAGTGCTGGCTATTCCTTTTATCCCTCTAATATTGATGTCCCTTACTGAAAAGATTGTCAAACATGGTCAGTTCGATGATCCAATGGCTCCCGCAGAGATCAAAGTAATTTATAAGAATTCAAGTCTGCATATTGAGACTTCAAGCCTTGAGGGAACAGAAAACCCGATTTTGGAATCTGATTCAGACTTAAAAAACATCAGCAATAGACTACACATGGCTTATGGAGAAAAAGCTACCTTTCATTTTCAGCTCGATTCAAAGAACTATTTTCATACCCTTATTCAGTTGCAATTTTAATTATGAACAATCAACTGATAGATTTCTTTAAAAAATATAAATATCACTTTTTGGTATGGTCCGCTTATTTAATTTATGAAATGTCTGTCACATGGCTGATTTTTGATAAAAGGCCTTTACTGATCGTATACACCTACTACTTTGTTTTTTATATCCTATTATTTTATTTCCATGCCAATGTACTCTTGAAGTATACGCTGGGAAGTTCAAATAAGCTGCTTAAGTTTAGTTTAGTGTTTTTGATATTAATCGAGCTACTGGTTTATGTCGGTTTAAAATATCAGTTTGACTTAATATTCCTTAGAAATCTGGACCCTGGTGCTATTAAAGGATATGCATTTAATTTAACAGTTTTATCGCCCATCATATACAGGTTTGTATATTTCATCTGTTATAGCACGGGATATTATTTTCTGATAGCTACCCATCATCAACGGCAGCAGGTAGAAGAAATGGAGCAACAGGAACTAAGAAACCTAATACAGGAGAAAGAAATCAAGAACGAACTGGTCTTAACACAAAATGCTTTTTTGAAGTCACAGATCAATCCGGACTTCTTAATCAATACATTAAATTATTTTTACGAGGAAACAATTAAAATTGCACCGAAAGCAGCCGAAAGTATCATATCATTATCAAACATGATGCAATATGCACTAGGTAAAGAAGCCTCTACCGGTTTTGTAAAACTTGAAAAAGAAATTGAACTCATAGAGAACTTCCTTCTTTTACACCAGGCAAGGCAGGTACATCAAGCGCAATTAAAATTAGTTTATAGTCAGGACATCTTATCTGCCTGGTTTGTCCCTTTAGTATTGATGACCCTGACTGAGAATATGTTAAAACACGGTAAACTGGACGATCCGGATAGGCCTGCGGAAATTAGAATAAGCTATGAAAATTCAATTCTGCGTATTGAAACAGTCAATAAAGAATCCAGAAACAGCAGTATTCCAGGTCATGGCATTGGCTTGAAAAATATTAAAGAACGCCTTTCTCTGGCTTATGGCGAAAAGGCTACATTCGATTATGGTCTGGATGTCAAAGGATATTTTCATACCGCTATTGAAGTGCAGAACGCAATCAGACACAATTAATTAATTACAAAAAAGCGCCTTAAGCATTAGCTTAAAGCGCTTTTATAAATTTATAATCTCGCGGAGAGAGAGGGATTCGAACCCTCGATACCCTTTTGAGGTATACACACTTTCCAGGCGTGCTCCTTCAACCACTCGGACACCTCTCCAATTCGGGGAGTGCAAAAGTAGTATTTTTTTTGATTGTTAAACCTGAGCCTGCCTGATTTTTATAAATTAAATAACAGTAACTTTTACCATGTTTGTTTTGCCTTTGCTTTCCATAGGAATTGCAGCAGTATTGATTAAAGTATCTCCTTTTTTGATCAGTTTCATTTTAACCAGCAGACTGTTTACATCTAAAATGGTCTCATCAGTACTTTCAAACTTATCATAAAAGAAAGCCTGAACACCCCAAACCAAACTTAAAGTATTTAATAATTGTCTGTTATTCGTGAAAATATAAGTCAATGCTTTTGGTCTGTGTGCAGATATTTCAAAAGCAGTATAACCACTCACTGTCATAGAAACGATACCAACAGCATTCGTACGGCTCGCTAAAATACAAGCAGAATCACAAATTGCGTCACTTAAGAAAGTTTCAGAGTCAGCTTTTAAAGCTTTCTCAACATGGAATGGATAATTATTTGTTTCAATGTTCTGAATGATTTTTTGCATCGTTTCGATAACGATCAAAGGAAATTCTCCAACTGAAGTTTCTCCACTTAGCATCACTGCATCTGCACCATCCAATACTGAATTTGCAACGTCATTCACCTCAGCACGTGTTGGTCTTGGTGTAGTGATCATGCTTTCCAACATCTGGGTAGCAATAATTACAGGTTTAGAAGCAGCAATACATTTCTGAACAATCATTTTTTGTAACAATGGAACTTCTTCCATCGGCATTTCAACTCCAAGGTCACCACGGGCAACCATGATACCGTCAGAAACTGCGATAATTTCATCAATGTTATCAATCGCTTCAGGTTTTTCGATTTTAGCGATTACCCTTGCGCCTTTACCTCTTTGCTTGATAATATCTTTTAATTCGATGATGTCAGCAGCATTACGTACAAACGAAAGACCGATCCAGTCCACGTCATTTTCTAACACAAACTCAAGGTTCTTACGATCTTCTACAGTTAAAGAAGGGATAGATACTTTAGTGTTTGGTAAGTTTACGCCTTTTCTCGAGGTTAAAATACCACCGTGAACAACTTCACAAACAACCTCATCTTCATAATTCGTTTCAATCACTCTCATTTGCAGTTTTCCATCATCTAAAAGAATGATTTCTCCTGGTTTTACATCTTTAGGGAAGCTTGTATAAGTGATATAAATACGTTCTTCGTTACCGATGCATTCTTTAGTTGTGATGATTGTACGACTTCCATTAACTAAGTGTATACCACCATCTTTAACGATTCCAATTCTAATTTTAGGGCCTTGTAAATCAGCTAAAATACCAACGTTATAGTTGTGTTTTTTATTGATTGCACGGATCGTATCCAGGACTTCCTGGTGATCGGCTTGTGAACCGTGTGAAAAGTTAAGTCTGCAAACGTCTAGTCCTGCATTAAACATGCTTAATAAAACGTCTGGTTTTGCTGAGGCCGGACCTAGCGTGGCTACAATTTTTGTTCTGGAATGAAAGGGTTTCATTTGAGTTATTTTATTTGTTACGACTAACAAAAGAAGGTTTTAGCTATTAAAAACCACTGTTAGCCTGGTTGATTCTGTTATTTAACTAAATAATGTTAGATTCAAATATAGTGTATTTAATACACCTTACATATAAAATTTATATTACCAAATTCTCATTTGACTTCAATTTGAGGGGATCTATCTGCGCAGCAACCTGAATATCAGGCAGTTTATTAAGACCTGAAATGATATAATCCAGGTCTTCTTTATCAATATATCCCTGAATAATCATAAAATAATCCACTTTATTCATCTCCGGAATCAAGAATCCTTCACTACTGCGGTTACTGAGTATAAAAAAATCATTATCACCCTGTTCTACGTAAAAATTATACTTCGAAAATGCTAAAGGAGGCTCGTCTACATTAAAAAACACCTCATGATCTTCAACTTTTTCAAAATTTAAATTGAGTCTTGTGTTGATCTTATGACACAGCACATAATCCTTTAAGGACGCTGTGATTGCGATTAAGACAAAATCCAGGTCCAGAGAAAGTTTTAAATAAGTTTTGTTCAAAGCAGCTTAGTAAGATATATTTTAGGATACGAAATTATAAAACTAATTTTGCTTTATCATTTGAAATAAAAACATTAAAATTGACAGAGAAATAAAAACATTTGAAATGTGTCAGAATTTATTTTTCTTTGCACTGAATTATTTAACCCATTAAATTATAACATTATGTCTGATATTGCTTCAAGAGTTAAGGCTATTATCGTTGAAAAATTAGGTGTGGATGAGAGCGAGGTTACCCCAGAAGCTTCTTTCACTAATGACCTAGGTGCGGATTCTTTGGATACTGTAGAACTTATCATGGAATTCGAAAAAGAATTCAATGTAGCAATTCCTGATGATCAAGCTGAGACTATCGGTACAGTTGGTCAAGCAATTGCTTATCTAGAGAAAAACGTAAAGTAGAACATACGGCCTCCGTATAATCCGTATAAATGGAATTAAAAAGAGTAGTAGTTACAGGTCTAGGTGCACTCACTCCAATTGGCAATACTATCCCAGAATTCTGGGATAATTTGTTAAAAGGGGTGAGTGGCGCTGGGCCGATTACAAGTTTTGATACAGAAAAATTCAAAACAAAATTTGCCTGCGAGCTGAAAAACTTCAATCCTGAAGACTTTTTAGAAAAAAAAGAAGCTCGTAAATTAGATCCTTTTGTGCAATACGCGATAGCATCAACAGACGAGGCGGTAAAAGATGCGGGATTCGATTTCTCGCAAATGGACACCAATCGTATTGGCGTTATCTGGGGTACTGGTATCGGTGGTATCAAGACGTTTCTGGAAGAAATGAGAAACTATTTTGCGGGCGATGGAACTCCCCGTATTAATCCGTTCTTCATTCCAAAGATGATTATTGATATCGTTCCTGGCCACATCTCCATAAAATATGGCTTACGTGGCCCTAACTTTGCTACCGTATCTGCCTGTGCTTCTTCAACTAATGCAATGATCGATGCTTTCAATTACATACGCCTGAATATGGCCGATGTGATTATCAGCGGTGGATCTGAAGCGATTATTAATGAAGCTGGTATTGGCGGTTTCAATGCAATGCATGCGCTTTCAACAAGAAATGACGACCCGTCAACTGCTTCCAGACCGTTTGATAAAGACAGGGATGGATTTGTAGCAGGTGAAGGTGCCGGAACTATTATCCTGGAAGAGTTAGAGCATGCAAAAGCACGTGGTGCTAAAATCTACGCCGAATTAGTTGGTGGTGGAATGAGTGCAGATGCAAATCATATTACAGCTCCGCATCCGCAGGGATTAGGTGCTAAAATGGTGATGACCAATGCACTAAGAGATGCAGGTATGACAACTGGAGATATTGATTATATCAATGTTCACGGAACATCTACCTCACTTGGAGATATCAGTGAAACAAGCGCAATTGTTAATTTATTTGGTGAAGATGCGTACAAACTGAACATCAGCTCAACGAAATCAATGACTGGTCACCTTTTGGGTGCTGCTGGTGCTGTTGAGGCCATTGCTGCTATTCTTGCTGTACAAAACGACATCGTACCTCCAACAATTAATCACTTCACCGACGATCCTGATTTTGATCCTAAGTTGAATTTCACTTTTCATAAGCCGCAAAAACGATTAGTACGTGCTGCATTAAGCAATACTTTTGGTTTCGGTGGTCATAATGCATCAGTAATTTTCAAAAAATACGAAGAGTAAAACGTCACGAAATATCGATTTTAATAAATTTAATGCCCCTATTTGACCTATATAAACTCTATTTATCGCCTGATAAAGAGTTTATAAAAAAGCTGAAAAATATGTTAGGCTTTGTGCCTGGAAATACCGTTTTGTATAAAATGGCATTCAGGCACAGGTCTGTGGCTAAAGTATTGAAAAATGGAAGTCGGAGCAGTAACGAACGCCTGGAATTTTTGGGCGATGCCATCCTTGGCGCTGTTATTGCAGAACTACTCTTCAAAAGTTACCCTTATAAAGAAGAAGGTTTCCTTACAGAAATGCGCTCTAAGATCGTTAACAGGGTGAATTTAAATCAGCTAGCCAGAAAAATGGGCTTTGATCAGCTGATCGTTTTCGATCAGAAAATGGTTAACATGCAGACTAAACACCACTCTATGCTCGGTGATGCTTTCGAAGCACTGATAGGCGCTGTTTACCTGGATAAAGGATATAATTTCACCAAAGAGTTATTGCTTAAACGTATTGTCAAGCCGTATATCGACGTTCATACCCTTGAACTTACTGAAACAAACTTCAAAAGTAAATTGATAGAATGGTGTCAGCGCCATGCTAAAGATATCACGTTCGAAATGATGGAGAACAGTGAAGGCGACAGTGCCAAACTTTTCACTATACAGGCCATTATCGATGGTGAAAGTTTCGGTATCGGAAGAGATTACAATAAGAAAAATGCAGAAAAACAAGCCGCAGAAAAGGCTTGTGAGGCATTATCTCTATAAAAACAGGCTTATTTCTTCTTTACCGTATCTGTATACTTTTTATAAGTATCTCTGATATACTTTACTGCATCATATTCTGTCCAGTTTTTTGCCTTCTGATAATCAGGACGGTAGTTTAGCATGAAATCTTCCAGCTCTTTACCACTCAGTTCAGTATTCTTTTTAATCAGGGATTCATTGAAATATCCGTCAATCTGAGTCTGCTGCATTTCCCTGTTATAATAATTCCCAAATCGCTTTGCATTCTTAGGTGTACGACCAAATAATTCGTATAAAGCAGTTATGGGCGCAAAAATATAAGATAGCAAAGGTGGCTTTCCCGCATAAAAAGAACCTTTATCCCTGTAGTCCTGTTTCAACTCATCCAGTTCTGCTTTTTTAGATTTACCCCTGATATTTACTTCATGTAAGGTTGTACCTGCGCCATTATCCAGGTAAACAATCAAATCCTTATTTGATAAAACGATCATTTGCTTATCTGAAAAGTCCTGTTTATAGATAACAAGCGTATCTCCTATGTTCGCTTTCACCTGGAAAAGCCCCAGATCATTACTGCTAACGGTAAACTTTGTCCGCAAGTTAGTAACCTGCGCCATTGCAATACGTGTGGTAGTCCCTTTTGTCATGACCACGCCATTTAATTGAAAATCCTGTTGCGCGAAAACAACAGATACGGAAGCAGTTATAAAGGCAAAAACAAGTAAACTTTTCTGGATTGTACGGATCATTGGTCTGTGATGCATGGAGTAAATTTAACTATTGTTTGTGAATCTGCCATAGCATAAATTGCCATATGACTTTATAAATGCTATTCAGCACGTTAAAAATTTCATATCTTCAGGGGTGTCTGTTTAAAATAGACGCTCATTTTAACAATAAATTATATCTTTGCACATGATAAAATCAATGACAGGTTATGGCCTGGCCTCTACAGATCAGGAAAATACAAAGTTTTCCGTAGAGATAAAATCCCTGAACAGTAAGTTTTTAGAGCTTAATCTAAAACTCCCAAGGGCATATGCAGATAAAGAACTTTTACTGCGTAATGTCTGTAGCAAGGATATTGAACGCGGAAAAGTAAATGTTTCTATTAATATTGAGCGCAGTGAAGAAAACCTTAAAGGTGCAACGATCAATGCAGCTTTACTGAGCAAATATTACAAACAATTAGAAGCAATTAACATTGATTTAGGTGCAAATTCAAGTAACCTTCTTCAGGCTGTATTGAATTTTCCGGACGTAATCAGCTATACTGAAGAAGTAGTAAATGAAGGTGAATGGGATATTTTGCAAAAAACATTCTATACTGCTTTAGCCAGCTTCAACCAGTTCAGAGAAACTGAAGGAAATGCATTAAAACAGGATCTGGAACTTAGGATTAAAAATATACTTGGCTTTTTCTCTCAGATTGAAGTTTTAGCTCCTTTGAGAATCCCTCATATCAGGGCAAAACTGAACCAATTATTAGAAGAGGTATCAGGAAAGGTTAATGTTGATCAAAACCGTTTAGAGCAGGAATTAATCTATTACATAGACAAACTTGACATTACGGAAGAAAAAATTCGTCTTAAAAGCCACTGTGACTATTTTACTGAGACTTTAAAAAGTAAAGATGCCAATGGTAAAAAACTTGGTTTTATATCTCAGGAAATAGGCAGAGAGATCAATACCATGGGTGCAAAAGCAAATGATGCACAGATACAGCAATTAGTTGTTGGTATGAAAGAGGAATTAGAAAAAATTAAAGAACAGTTGCTAAACGTAATTTAATACGCCGGCAAGATTTACACACCAATGATACAAGGCAAACTAATTATATTTTCCGCTCCGTCCGGCGCAGGAAAAACAACAATCGTTAAACACTTACTGGAGAAGTTTCCATCACTAAGCTTTTCTATATCAGCAACAACAAGGGAATTACGTGGTGATGAAAAACATGAGAATGATTATTATTTCATCTCTAAGGAATCGTTCTTACACAAAGTTGCACACCAGGAATTCGTAGAATTTGAAGAAGTTTACAATGGAACTTTCTATGGTACTTTGCGTTCAGAAATCGAAAGGATCTGGAACGAAGGCAAACATGTGATTTTTGACATTGATGTAGAAGGTGGTTTACGTTTAAAACGTAAATACGAAGAGGATGCGTTAGCTATCTTTGTTCAGCCACCATCTCTGGAAGTCTTAAAAGAACGTTTAAGCGGCCGTGGTACTGACAGTGAATCAAAACTTCAGGAAAGATTTATTAAAGCGGAGAAAGAGCTGCAATATGCAGATAAGTTCGATGTGATCCTTAAAAACTTTGATCTTGATATAGCCTGTGCAGAAGCAGAAAAATTAGTTACCGATTTTCTTAATAAATAAGAAGCTGATCAAAAGAATGGCGAAAACAGGTTTATTTTTTGGTTCTTTCAATCCTATTCATGCAGGACATCTGATTATAGCCAGTTATATGGCTAATTTCACCGATCTGGATGAGGTGTGGCTGGTCGTTTCCCCACAGAACCCACTGAAAAATAAAAAGGGGCTTGGTAATATGTATGACAGACTTGAGATGGCCCGGTTAGCAATTGAACCGGCAGAACAACTTAAGGTAAGTGATATTGAATTTAACCTGCCCCAGCCTTCTTATACTATTGATACCCTCGCCTATCTTCAGGAAAAACATCCTGCAAAAGAGTTCGTTTTGATTATGGGGGCTGATAACCTGGCTTCTTTAAAAAAATGGAAGAACTATGAGGTCCTGCTCAGGGACTATGCGATCTATGTGTATCCCAGACCGGGATCGGATGTTACAGAATGGGTTAACCATCCTTCGATTACATTGACAGAAACACCTCAGATGGAAATTTCATCGACCTTTATCAGACAAGCTTTAAAAGACAATAAAAATATTCAGTTCCTTGTTCCTGAAAATGTAATCTCATTTATGGACAGTAAAAATATGTATCGCTAAACTGCTGTTTAACGGTAGATTAAGAATATAGTCGGTTTTTTATGAAGATCTATCTTCTCCTGACGCCATTGACCAATACTCTGCGTTCTGATATATTCATCTTCTCCTGTAATATTACTTGCTACACATAACAAAGTATTTGCTGCTGTATTTTTTATAATATCCTCATATAAATGATTGTTCCTGAAAGGAGTTTCAATGAATAGCTGAGTTTGTTTATTTTTTTCGGCCAGTTGCTCCAGCTCTTTAATCTTCTTTACTCTTTCTACTTTGTCAATAGGTAAATATCCATGGAAAGTGAAACTCTGTCCGTTAAAGCCCGAAGACATCAGCGCTAACAACAAAGAGTTAGGGCCTACCAGAGGTACTACTTTAATTCCGCGTTTGTGTGCTTCAGAGACGATTTCAGCACCCGGATCAGCTACTCCGGGACAACCTGCTTCACTCATCAGACCTACATCTTTTCCTGTCATTAATTCTTTAAAATAAGGAACCATAGAGTCATTCCTTTTATGTTTACCATAATCATGAATGGTTAGATCACTCTGTGGAATTTTTAAGCCTGCCTCTTTCAGAGACTTCCTTGCAGTTTTTTCATTCTCTACGATATAAGTATCTATAGCATTGATAGTATCAATCAGATATGGAGTGAATGATTTCGCAGAGGCATTTTCTGCCAATGGAACAGGAATCAGGAATAATACACCTTTCTTCATTTGAATATTTGTTGTTTTTTGGTATAATTTATGTAGCACTGTAATGAATTCCGTCTATACCAATTTAATGGCTATAAGGGCTTTGATCAACAGTATTTGGAATTACAAAGGAAAAGAATAAATATTTGGAAAGAGAAAATAAGAATCTAAATCTTAAGTTTAGCTTTTTAAAGCCTGTAAATCCCGTGTCTTCCGTATGTAATTTTTCAATACGAACCTTGCCGATCCTTAATTTAACACATAAAACGTTAAACCATTGTATATTTTTTTACTCATAGATATAAGTTAGGTTATATTATAAATACACACACAAATGAAAAACATGATCAAATTTCCAGCTGCATTACTGGGGCTTATGCTCTTGTTCGGCTTCACAGCACAGAAATCGATGGCTCAGGGGGGCTATGACGATATCTCACTGCAATCGTTTTATGACGAATTATCCCCTTATGGAACCTGGATACAGGATCCTCAATATGGTAACGTATGGCGCCCTGATGTAGATCAGGATGATTTCAGGCCTTATTACAGTGATGGCCGCTGGGCGATGACTGAATATGGAAATACCTGGGTATCCGATTATGACTGGGGCTGGGCTCCGTTTCATTATGGCCGCTGGGTAAATAACAGGTTCAATCAATGGGTCTGGATTCCGGATACAGTTTGGGGACCTGCGTGGGTTAGCTGGAGAAGCGGCGCTGGTTATTATGGCTGGGCTCCTTTAGGCCCTGGTATCAGTATTAACATCAATATTGGTGGCGGTGGTTATAATACGCCGAATAACTGGTGGAACTTTATCCCTCAGCGCAGTATTTACAGCAATAATTATCCAAGATATTCAAGCAGAAACATTACGATCATTAACCGTACTACGATTATCAATAATACTTACGGTCGTGGTGGCAGAGATACTTATTACACTGGCCCAAGAGCTGATGATATCAGAAGAGCAACAAACAGAGATGTAAGAGTTTATAATATCTCCCGTTCAGAAAGACCTGGAAGAACAAGTATTACGAATAATAATATTAATATATACAATCCAAGATCAGGAGTTAACGGGTCTTCAAGAGCGGGTGATAATGGTGGTTCAAGATCAGGAAATGTTGACCGTTCCGGAAGAAGTGATATAAATAATTCAAGAGCAGGTAGTGTGGATCGTTCAGGAAGAGGAGATATTAATACTTCAAGATCTGGAAATACCAGTACTACAAGGCCGGATGTCAATAATTCAAGGGCCGGAAGTATTGACCGTTCAGGAAGAGGAGACATTAATACTTCAAGATCAGGAAATACTGCTCCTGTAAGACCAGATGCCGGTATTCCGGTAAATGGGAATACTAATCGTTCTGGCAGATCAGATATGGGCAATTCCAGGGCAGGAAATAATAATACCTCCAGATCAGCGAATCCGGATCAGCAAAGACAACAACAAGATCAGCAGCGTCAGCAGCAAGTTCAGCAACAACGCCAACAGCAAGTTCAACAGCAACAACGCCAACAGCAGGATCAACAACGTCAGCAGCAAGCTCAACAGCAACAACGTCAGCAACAACAACGTGATAGTCAGGCGCGCCAACAACAAGATCAGCAACGTCAGCAGGAGCAACAGCAACAACGCCAACAACAAGATCAGCAGCGCCAGCAACAACAACAGCAACAACGCCAGCAACAGGATCAACAACGTCAGCAGCAGCAACAACAACGCCAGCAACAGGATCAACAACGTCAGCAGCAGCAACAACAGCAGCAACAGCAACGTTCTCAGGATTCAAGAAGTGGCGGTGATGCTCCCCAAAGAAGCGAATCTTCCAGATCAGGAAGAAATTAATCACTATAAAATAAGAACCGGCTATAATGGCCGGTTTTTATTTTATATATTATAATTATCTTTGCAGCCTCATCAAGCAATATGCTTAACCCTTTATGATTCACCCCGAAATAGAAAAACGAAAAACATTCGCCATTATCAGTCACCCGGATGCCGGAAAAACAACACTAACTGAAAAGTTTCTGCTGTTTGGAGGAGCAATTAATACCGCTGGTGCTGTAAAACGTAACAAAGCCAATCAAAGCAGTACTTCAGATTTTATGGAGATTGAGAAACAACGTGGAATATCCGTTGCGACCTCAGTAATGGGTTTTGAATACAAAGATAAACGCATCAATATTCTGGATACACCAGGTCACAAAGACTTCGCCGAAGATACCTACAGGACTTTATCTGCTGTAGATAGCGTAATCCTTGTTGTAGACTGTGTAAAAGGTGTTGAGGAACAAACAGAAAAGCTGATGGCCGTATGCCGGATGCGGAATACTCCCGTAATTATCTTTATTAACAAGATGGACCGCGAGGGTAAAGATGCCTTTGATCTGCTGGATGAAATCGAAAATAAACTAAATATCAGTTTATGCCCGTTATCATGGCCAATCGGACAAGGACATACCTTTAAAGGTGTATACAGTATTTACAATAAACACCTGAACCTGTTTGAACCGGATAAAACAAAAATTGCTGATCCCGTTATAGAGGTCAGTGATCTGAATGATCCGAACCTGAATAATTTCCTTAAACCAAAGGAACTTGGAGAATTAAAAAATGATCTGGAACTTGTAGAGGGAGTTTATGGTACATTAGACCAGAATATGTATACAGAAGGTCTCCTTGCCCCTGTATTTTTTGGAAGTGCCATCAACAACTTCGGTATTAAAGAATTGTTGGACACCTTCATTAATATCGCGCCAAGTCCAAGAAGCAGAGAAGCTGAACAAAGAGAAGTCCTGGTAGAAGAGAAAAACTTTTCCGGATTCGTATTTAAAATACACGCCAATCTTGATCCTAAACACCGTGACCGTATTGCTTTCTTAAGGATATGTTCCGGTAAGTTCGAGAGAAACAAATTCTATTTCCATACGCGTCAGGGTAAAAAACTTAAGTTTTCTAACCCAATGGACTTTATGGCCAATGAGAAAAGCATTGTAGAAGAAGCATGGCCAGGTGATGTTGTCGGATTATATGACAGCGGGAACTTTAAAATCGGAGATACATTGACTGAGGGAGAGCAATTGCAATTTAAAGGCATTCCTAGCTTCTCTCCTGAAATATTTAAGGAAGTAGAGAACAAAGATCCGCTTCGCACCAAACAGCTTGAAAAAGGCATACAACAACTCACAGAAGAAGGTGTTGCCCAGTTATTCACGCAACAACCAGGAAACAGGAAAATCATTGGTGCTGTAGGTGAATTACAATTTGAGGTAATTGCATTCAGACTGGAACATGAATATGGCGCGAAAGCACACTTCCGTATGTTGAGTTACAGCAGATCAAACTGGGTAACTTCTACAGATAAAAAGAAACTGGAAGAATTTGTGAAACGTAAAGGTCAGCACATCGGAGAAGATAAAGACGGAAACCCTGTTTTTCTTGCAGACAATGACTTTATGATCAATATGACTAAAAGAGATTATCCGGATATTGAATTCCATAAGACCTCTGAATTCAAATAAGCAATAAAAAAAAGGCTGTAGCGGGAAAAACCGCTACAGCCTTTTTCATACCACCTGTTTCGACGAACTGGCATTTTTATTCTACGAAAGCTTCAAAAAGCACAAAAACACCTTTATTCCCTAATTAAACAGTTCGTCTACGATAATATACACTTGGTATAAAACATTTTAGCAGGATTTTTTTATTCATTCTATTTGTTTCAACAAAACGAAATATTATGAAATCTCTGTTTAACATATCGCCATTTCTACTCCTGTTAGTTCCTGCATTTGTAATGATGATCCTGACAATTGTAACCAATAACAGCCATACTGATCAGGCATCAGAAGTCGTAAAAACAACTGTAACCACATCTTTAGACAAGACAAGCATATCAATTGCCAAATAAAAAAGGGCATCCTGAATTTACATAATCATGCAACCAGAATACCCTTTATATTAAGTTGGAAAATACTATTTCAATTTGCTTAATGCAGCTCTAACACGTGGAATCATTTCTTTGATGTCGGTCAGAGAACAAGCACCAACCGAAGCACGGAACCATGATTTAGTTTCATCCGTACCAAAACAAGAGAATGGCACCAACGCCACCTGAGCCTCTTTAATCAAGTAAGAATTCACATCAGTACTGTCTTTCAATAAATCACCATCCGCAGTAGTTTTACCAATATAATCGATTTTCAGTGTCAGATAAATTGCTCCCATAGGCGCAATTGCATCTACCGCAAAACCATCCTCTTTCAAGCTGGTAAAGCCTTCATACAAAGCATTAAGACTATCCTGAATCTGAGTTTTAAACGCACCTAAAAACTCATCAACCTGTCCTTTATCTGCAAAATACTTACCAACCGCCACTTGTTCAGCTTTAGGCGCCCAGGCACCGATATGCGTCAGTAAAGCTTTCATTTTACCAATTACTTTATCTGGTCCGAAAGCCCAGCCTACGCGTACACCAGTACTTGCAAGACATTTAGAGATTCCATCAATATAAATGGTGTAATCTTTCAGCTCAGGACGTAAGCTTACCGGGTTGATATGTTCTTTACCAAAAGTCAATAAAGAGTAAATCTGATCGTACATGATATACAACGGTTTCTCTCCCTCAGCTCTCGATTGATTTTCTGCAATCACAAGATCACAAATTTCTTCCAGCTGTTCTTTAGTGAACATTGTACCCGTTGGGTTTAATGGAGAACATAAAGCCAGTAAAGTTGCACCTTTAAGATGTGGTTTTAACAACTCAGCAGTAGGCATGAAATTGCTTTCCGCAGTAGTTTCCACAGCGATTCCTTCCGCAGAAGAAAGATGACAGTAATGGTTATTATTCCATGATGGGGCAGGATAAATAACTTTATCTCCCGGATCAATTAAGGCAAGGTAAGTCGCATAGATCAAAGGGCGGGAACCACCAGAAACCAATATTTCATTTGTTTTAAAGTCAAGATCATATCTGTCCTTTAATACGTCTACAATCGTTTCACGTAAAGCTAAAATACCATCAGCAGGCGGATAGTTGGTTTGATTATGATTATAAGCATCAACAATCTCAGCTTTCAGCCCGGCAGGTATAGGGAAAATTGAAGGATCAAAATCACCGATAGTTAAATTTGCAATTTTAGCACCTTTGCTCTTCAGCTCATTAACCTCATTGCCAATTTTAATGATTTCTGATCCAATGAGTGAGTTTGCTAATACCGATACATTCATGTTATATAATTTATTAATGGTTAGAATTAAGCTAGCAAACTTTGAATAGCTAACTTGGTTTTTTCAAAATTAAACTGGTCGAGAATAGTTTCCATCATCACTTCAATTTCCGGATTACATAGATTTCCTATGCTGCCTTCATGGGTATGATTTACCTGAACTCCCGGTACAAAGGTACCATTTTCAATCGTCTCTCCCACTATCTGATAAGCTTCTCTAAAAGGGACACCCTTTAAAGCCAAATCATTAACCACCTCTACACTAAACAAATAAGCATATTTCTTATCTGCCAATATATCATCCTTCAGCGTGATATGCTGTAACATATATGTTGTCATTTCCAGACACTCATTTAAAGAAACTATCGAAGGAAAAAGGTTCTCTTTCAATAATTGCAAGTCGCGGTGATAGCCTGATGGCAGATTAGTCGTCATCATTGCAATCTCATTCGGCAATGCCTGAATCTTATTACATCTTGAACGGATCAGTTCAAACACATCCGGGTTCTTTTTATGCGGCATAATGCTTGAACCTGTAGTCAGTTCATCAGGAAATTTGATAAAACCAAAGTTCTGATTGATAAATAAACATACATCCATCGCCATTTTAGCCAGGGTAGCTGCGACAGAAGACATCGCCTGAGCCAGTATCCTTTCTGTTTTCCCTCTGCCCATCTGTGCATAAACTACGTTATAATTCAGGTTCTCAAACCCTAAAAGATTGGTAGTCATCGTTCTGTTCAATGGAAAAGATGAACCATAACCCGCAGCAGAGCCTAAAGGGTTTTTATTACAGATCTTCCATGCCGCCAGCATCATTTCCATATCATCCACTAAGCTTTCTGCATAAGCGCCAAACCAAAGTCCAAAAGAAGAAGGCATTGCAATCTGCAAATGTGTATAACCCGGTAACAACTTGTCTTTATGTGTATTACTTAATGTAATTAACTGCTGAAACAAGACCGCAGAATTACGCACCATCTCTTCAATCCTGTCTCTGAAAAACAATTTCAGATCCACTAAAACCTGGTCATTACGTGATCTTCCGCTATGGATCTTCTTACCCGCTTCACCGATACGCTGCGTCAGTAACCATTCAACTTGTGAATGTACATCCTCTACTGTATCTTCAATTTTAAACTCTCCAGCTTCAATTTCAGCGTAAATATGCTTCAGTTCCTTTTGTATTTCTGCAAGCTCAGCAGCAGTCAGTAAACCGATACTTTCCAGCATCTCTACGTGTGCCAGAGAACCCAGCACATCAAAAGCCGCCATTTGTAAATCCAGCTCCCTGTCCTGACCTACAGTAAAACTCTCAATACTTTTATTTACTTCTATATTTTTTTGCCAGATTTTCATTGTCTATTATAAATTATAAAACGCTCCCGCAGGAGCAAATGTTATTTCCCGTTAATAACCGGTTTAAGCATATCAATATATAGTTGTATTCCTTCAGCAATCTCCTTAACGAATACATATTCATCCGCCATATGTGACCGTGCTGAATCACCAGGCCCTACTTTTACAGAAGGAATACTTAATAAAGCCTGATCAGATGTGGTTGGCGAACCATAAGTAGTTCTGCCCAATGCAATACCAGACTGAACAAGCGGATGCTCTTTATCAATTGATGAAGGCTTTAACCGGACAGAGCGTGCCTGGACGTCACAATCCACGTGGGTACGGATAATCCGCAGCACCTCTTCATTGGTATACGCATCAGTAACCCTTACATCTACGGTAAAAGTGCAAGTTGCAGGCACTACGTTGTGCTGAGAACCAGCATTGATAATCGTAACCGACATTTTCAAAGGCCCGAATACTTCAGATACTTTTGCAAAACGGTAGTTCCTGAACCATTCAATATCTTTCAATGCTTTATAAATTGCATTATCACCTTCTTCTCTTGCCGCGTGGCCAGCTTTTCCGGTAACTGTACAATCCAGCACCAGCAATCCTCTTTCTGCAATCGCAAGCTGCATTTCTGTTGGCTCACCAACAATAGCAAATTCCAGTTCCCCAAGATCAGGAATAATACATTCCAGTCCGTTATTCCCTGAAATTTCTTCCTCGGCTGTAGTTGCTAAACAGATATTATAAGCCAGATCTTCCTGTGCATAGAAATACAGAAAAGTAGCAATCAGTGAAACCAGGCAGCCTCCTGCATCATTACTTCCCAATCCATATAACTTTCCGTCTTCTATTTTCGGTTCATAAGGATCTCTCGTATAACCTGAGTTTGGCTTTACCGTATCATGGTGCGAATTTAAAAGCACTGTAGGTTTACTTGCATCGAAATGCTGATTATAAGCCCAGATATTATTCAGCTTACGGTGTATTTTAATTCCTCGTTCCTGCAAAAATTGCCCGATCAGATCAGCAGTTTTGTCCTCTTCCTTACTGAAAGATTGAATACTGATCAGATTCTTCAACAATTCCAAACTATCTTTTTGCAGCGTCTCTATCATAATTTATTCTTTTGTATATAATGCCCCGGCTTTTATAGCCGAAAGCTTAATGCCTTTGATCAGGGATGAACTGAATCCATTGTGCTCCATTTCATTCAAGCCTGCAATAGTACATCCCTTTGGCGAAGTTACTTTATCAATTTCCTGCTCTGGATGCGATTGCATTTGCAAGAGTAAATCTGCGGCTCCTTTTGCAGTCTGAACAGCCATTTTAAGCGCTTCATCTGCATGGAAACCAATTTCTACACCACCTTGCGAAGCTGCACGGATACCTCTTAAAAAGAAAGCAATACCACAAGCACATAAAGCAGTGGCAGCGGTCATCAGGTCTTCATTAATTTTAACTACTGCACCAACCGTTTCAAACATCCTGGTCACTTCAACTATATTTTCTGCTGAAGCGCGATCCGCAGCCACACAGGTCATAGACTGGCCAATGGCAATAGCTGTATTGGGCATTGCACGGATAACTTCTAATTGCTCACCAAGTTTCTCCCGGATTGCTGCACAGCTCACTCCTGAAGCCACAGAAATCACCAGATGACGTTTGATATCAATCACACCAGAAATTTGTTCCATCAGCTGATTGAGCTGCTGTGGTAAAACCGCCAGAACAATTACATCCGCAGCTGCTACAGCCGCAGCATTATCAGCACTGATCTGATAACCAAGATTTGCAAATCCGGTTAAATGACTTAAAGTCCTTCTGGTTAAAGTAATCGCACCAGCAGGTACATAATTCGCTTTAACTAATCCTTTGGCTAGTGAAATTCCAATATTACCACTGCCCAGTATCGCTATCTTGCCTGTAAATTGTCCCATATTAATCTATTAATCGGGTTCCAAAACCCTGTGTATCAATCTGTGGTAATTCATCTGCTTTGCCAATATAGACCGCACTAACCCCTTGCCTGATGGCTTCAAATGCATTATGTAATTTAGGGATCATCCCTCCTGAAACTACCCCTTCGGTCTGCAAACGTTCAAAATCTTCTCTTTTGATCTCTGTTACCAACGAAGTTTCATCCTCTACATCACGTAAAACACCCTTTTTCTCAAAACAGTAAACCAGGCGTGTTTCATAAACCGAAGACATTGCAACAGCAACCGCCGAAGCAATTGTATCTGCATTGGTATTCAGTAACTGGCTATCTCCGTCATGCGTAATCGCACATAAAACAGGGATCAGCTTACTTTTAAGCAAACTATCCAATGTTGTTACAGAGACAGAATTTTCATCCAGATCACCTACAAAACCAAAGTCTATCTCTTTGACCGGGCGTTTTACTGCCTTAATCACATTGCCATCTGCTCCACTTAATCCAATCGCATTACATCCTCTGGCTTGTAATTGCGCTACCATATTTTTATTAATCAACCCGCCATAAACCATCGTCACTACACGCAGGGTCTCAATATCTGTAATCCTTCTGCCATCAACGAGTTTAGGTTCAATTCCCAGGGAGGCCCCTAATTCTGTGGCAATCTTACCGCCTCCATGGATCAGGATCTTATCTCCCGGTAAAGCTGTAAAATCAACGAGAAACTGATGTAGCTTCTCAGAGTTATCAATTACATTTCCACCTATTTTTATAATCGTTAACTGCTTCATTCTTTATTTCTTAAGGAATTCATTGATGATAGGAAATTCTTTTTCAGGCTCTTCCACCTGTGGATTATGACCCGATTTCTCAAACATGACAAACTGCGCCTGCGGACAGTATTCTTTATACTTTACCATCATCCAGGGCGTAGCTACTCTGTCAAACCGGCCGCCAATTATTAATATCGGCATCTTTAAATCCTTTAACTGTTTCCTGAAGTCAAAAGTTCCAATATCACTTCCCACATAAAAATCACCATCTCTGCCTACCATTTGATAGTATAGCTTGGTATTCATGCTATTTGGATAGGGTTTTCTGCCTCTGGAAACAAACTGACCAGGGTTGTAAGCGTATAAAAACCCATAAGGAACTTTACCATAAATCTCCTGATGCTGTGCATCACTTGAAACAGCCCCCTGCTCCCTGATTTTCATCAGATCTGCCCAGACTTCCGGATAATTCGTTTTGATCTCATGGTTAGAATTATCATCATTCTCCTGCCACATCACATAACTGTGAAAAGTATTGGCCAGAATCAGGTGACTTACATTATTTGGATACTTAATGGCGTACCCCTGCGCAACTAATCCACCGTAAGAGTGCCCCAAAAGAGACACTTTATTGAGTTTCAATGCTTTTCTTAGCCCCTCTATATCTTCAATATCTCTTTGCAGGCTATAATCTGAAACTACTTTCGCAGTATCTGATTTTCCTCTGCCAAACCCATCAAAATAAATCAGCTGATGATTTGCATCCGCTAAAGGATCAAAACTTCTTAAGCCAGGATGCGCGCCACCAGGACCACCAGCAATAAAAATAATTGGATCACCCTGCCCAACCGTAACTACCCATAATTTAGCACCGTTGACAGTAATAAATTTACCATCAGTCCAGCTATCTACAGTTTTTTGCTGAGCAAAAGAGAGTGCGGCAAAACAAAGCGCACAGATTAAAAGATTGAGCCTTTTCATGAGATTTCTTAGGTTTTAACGGTTTTTAAGCCAATAGAGGCCTGATTTCTTAAGCAATCAGGCACCCCCTAAGATAGCTTTTGTAACAGACCTTTCAAAACTGCCTGTGCAGCCCATAAGCGATTTCCCGCCTCATGGATCACTAAAGAGTTTGGCCCGTCCAATACCTCAGATGAAAGTTCCAGATCCCTTCTAACCGGTAAACAATGCATTACTTTCGCATCATTTGTCCCTTTTAAAAGTTCATTGTTCAGCATCCATCCTTCAGGATAAGGAAGGATTTTACCATATTCTTTATAACTCGACCAGTTTTTTACATAAATATAATCTGCACCTGCTAGTGCTTCCTGCAAGTTATGCGTAATGTGAGCACCCGGTGTAAAATCTTCAGAAAGCTCGTAACCTTCTGGCTGAACAACCGTAAAATCAAGCATATCTTCCTGCTGTGCTTTACACATCCATTCTGCAAAAGAGTTTGGAACCGCTTGTGGCAAAGCCTTGATATGTGGCGCCCAGGCCAGAACCACTTTAGGTTTAGTAGTTCCCTTCCAGGTTTCTTTAATCGTTACCAGATCTGCCAGACTTTGTAAAGGGTGACGGGTAGCACTTTCTAAACTTACCACAGGAACACCGCAATATTTGATAAACTTGTTAAAGAAATCTTCGTTATAGTCTTCCTCCCTGTTCACCAGTTTTGGAAAAGAGCGAAGTCCCAGGATATCACAATATTGGCCCATTACCGCTGCTGCTTCGCGAATATGCTCTACAGTAGTTCCGTTCATGACCACTCCGTCTTCAGTTTCCAGTGCCCATCCTTCTTTATCCATATTCATCACCATTACACTCATTCCTAAGTTAATAGCTGCTTTCTGGGTACTTAAGCGGGTACGCAAACTTGGATTCAGAAAAACAAGACCAAGCGTCTTATTTTTCCCCAATTGCTGATCTGCATAAGGATTGCTCTTTAAAGTAAGGGCATCTTTTACTAATTGGCCGATGTCTTCAACATCGTTTACTGAAGTGAACTGGTTCATCCTTTTATAGCAATTTTAAAGTTTTCTAAAAATTGATCTGCTTGTGCTTTGGTCAGATTAAGCGCAGGCAACAATCTGATCACATTTGGTTTGGCCTCTCCCGTGAAGATAAACTGCTTGAACAGCAAGTTCTTTTTAACCTGTGAAAGTTCCTCAGGAAGCTCAATACCGATCATTAAACCACGTCCTCTTACCTCACGGATTTCTTCGATCTTTTTAAGTTCAGTGATTAAATAATCACCTGTTTTCGCTGCATTTTCCATCAGCTGATCTTGTTCCATAACTTCCAGCACCGCTAACGCAGCTGCGCAAGCCAAATGATTTCCGCCAAAAGTAGTGCCCAGCATAGAATGCCATGCTGTAAATTTAGGAGCAATAGAAATTCCCGCTACAGGAAAACCATTTCCCATTCCTTTTGCCATGGTATATACATCGGCATTTACCCCGGCATAATCATGAGAATAAAATAAACCTGTTCTGCCATAACCACATTGAACGCTGTCAGCGATATAAACGGCATTGTATTGGTCACATAATGTGCGGATCAGTTGAAGGAAGCTAATGGAAGCTTCTTTAATTCCACCAACACCTTGTATACCTTCAATAATCACAGAGCTGATTTCTTCTCCATAAGCTTCAAAAGCATGTTTCAGGGCTTCTTCATCATTGAAGGGAAGAAAAACGATATTATCCGTACTATTTACTGGCGCAATAATTTTAGGGTTATCCGTTGCTGAAACAGCTAGGGATGTACGGCCGTGAAAAGCTCCTTTAAAAGCAATTACTTTTTTTCTTCCATTATAGAAAGAAGCCAGTTTCAAAGCATTTTCATTGGCCTCAGCACCAGAGTTACAAAGGAATAACTGATAATCAGTCTTTCCGGAAACTTTACCCAGTTTCTCTGCAAGCTCTACCTGCAAAGGTATTTTCACTGAATTAGAGTAAAATCCTACTTTGTTCAGCTGGTCTGTCAAACGTTTTACATAGTGAGGATGAGTATGACCGATAGAAATTACGGCATGTCCGCCGTAAAGATCAAGGTACTCCTGCCCATTGGCGTCCCATACGGCACTGCCAGAGGCTTTAACAATTTCTATATCATTTAAAGGGTATACATCGAATAAGTTCATCTTTTTAAAGCTTTTTACCCCAGGTTTTCACCTCAGGAGATTCATAAAATAATTTGATTGCAATGCCTGTTAAACAGGCGTAGTTGTTGTTTAAAAAGCAGCTGCTTTAAGTTTCAACCCTTGCCGTTCGTCTAAGCCAAACATCAAATTCATATTCTGTACCGCCTGTCCGCTTGCTCCTTTTAACAGATTATCGATCATACTGATTATTAATAATTTGTTGCCATGTTTTTCTACATGTACCAAACCCTTATTCGTATTCACGACCTGTTTAAGATCAATATTTTTTTGACTGACATGTGTAAAAGGATGTCCGCTATAATAGTCTTCATAAAGCTTTTGTGCCTGTTCAGCTGTTAAATCGCTTTCCAGATAAACCGCAGCAAGGATACCTCTGGTAAAGTCTCCGCGTTGCGGGATGAAGTTCAGCTCCTGATTAAAATCATCATCCAGCTGTAAAAGACTTTGTCCGATTTCATTCAGATGCTGATGTTCAAAAGCCTTATAAACAGACAGGTTATTGTTACGCCAGCTAAAATGAGAAGTTGCCGCAAGGCTTTGTCCTGCACCTGTTGAACCAGTTGTTGCATTGATATGAACTTCACTTTTCAATAAACCTTTTGCTGCCAGTGGCAATAAAGCCAATTGGATACAAGTTGCAAAGCAACCCGGATTCGCAATAAAGTTTGCCGATTGAATACGTTCTCTGTTTAGTTCAGGTAAACCGTAAACCCAGTCCTGCCCCGCAGCTTCAGCTAATCTGAAGTCCTGGCTCAGGTCTATTATTTTAATACCAGCTGCAATAGGGTTTGCAACCAGGAATTTCTTTGCATCGCCATGGCCTACGCATAAAAAAAGTACGTCTATAGCAGAAGAAAGTTCATCCGTAAAACGCAGGTCAGTATCTCCTAAAAGATCAGTATGAACGTCTGAGATCAGATTTCCACCATTACTGTTGCTGTGTACAAATACGATTTCTACGCCATCATGATTCACTAACAGGCGCAGCATTTCACCACCGGTATACCCGGCACCGCCAACTATACCTGCTTTAATCTTCATTTCCGTTCACTTTATGCCAGATCATAACCTGGTTACCAAAAATTTTAGAGAACCCTTTAACGTCCTCACCACTCCATGCATTGTTCATTTCTCCGTAGCTGCCGAATTTATTGCTCATCAGATCATGCTCAGACTCGATACCGATAATCTGGAATCGGTAAGGCAATAACTCTACAAATACTTTTCCGCTCACAGTACTTTGTGTGTCTGCAAGGAAAGCTTCGATATTACGCATAATCGGATCATGGAATTGACCTTCATGCAGCCAGTTTCCATAAAAAGAAGCTAATTGCTCTTTCCATGACAACTGCCATTTAGTTAAAGTATGTTTTTCTAAAGTATGGTGTGCTTTGATAATTACCATTGGAGCTGCTGCCTCAAAACCTACACGTCCTTTGATTCCAATAATTGTATCTCCCACATGGATATCACGACCGATACCATAAGGCTGTGCGATTGCCTGTAATTTCTGGATTGCTTTGACTGGTTCTAATTGCTCACCATCTAAGGCAACCAATTCCCCTTTTTCAAAAGTAAGTTCGATTTTACGGCTCTCAGTTTCAGAAACCTGTGTTGGCCATGCTTCTTCTGGTAGAGTCTCGTTAGAAGTTAAAGTTTCTTTTCCTCCTACTGATGTACCCCATAAACCTTTGTTGATAGAATATCTTGCTTTTTCAGCACTATATTCAACTCCGTGTTTACTTAAATATTCTATTTCCGCTTCGCGGGATAATTTCAAATCTCTGATTGGTGTGATGATCTCTACGTTAGGAATGATAATATTAAAGATCATATCAAAACGTACCTGATCATTACCAGCACCAGTACTTCCATGTGCTACATAATCAGCACCTATTTTTTTAACATAGTTTGCTATTGCAGTAGCCTGGCTTACGCGCTCAGCACTTACAGAAAGCGGATAAGTTGCATTTTTCAATACATTACCAAATACCAGGTACTTAATGCAGCCCTCGTAATAATTTGCAGTCTCGTCAACTACAGCATGAGAGGCCACTCCTAAAGCGTAAGCTCTTTTTTCGATTTCCTGTAATTCTTCATCAGAAAAACCACCTGTATTAACAATAACCGAATGAACTTCCAGTCCACGGTCCTGTGCCAGGTGAATACAGCAAAATGAAGTATCTAAACCTCCGCTAAAAGCTAAAACTACTTTCTTTTTCATGAGCAATGTGTGTTTTTGTGGTGATGAAGCCTGTTTGCGTTTTTTCGCTGTCAGCCTCCATAACCGTTTTAGTTGTTATTATTTAAAAAATAGGACTGATTGGTATAAGAATGATTTTAAGCTTCCTTTGTCATCCGATGGTTTGGGCTTTAGCACTAATCTTTGTTTAATGCGCATAAAACGCTCGTATAATTTAGGTTTGCGCTCTAACTCTTCGGCAAATTTCTTTGCTACATCATGTTTCTGCGTTGCAGGATCGTAAAGCATCGCTGTACACATACAGTTTTTACGGTCTTTGCTTTTCAGAATCTCAAAGTTTACGCAGCTTTGACAGCCTTTCCAGAATTCTTCATCTTGTGAAAGTTCTGAATAGGTGACAGGCTCATAACCCAGGTCGGAATTGATTTTCATCACAGCAAGCCCTGTCGTTAATCCGAAGATCTTGGCTTTAGGATATTTCTGACGTGATAATTCGAAGATTTTGTTTTTAATGGTATGCGCAAGCCCCATTTTTCTGTATTTAGGACTGACTACCAAACCTGAATTGGCCACAAACTGGCCATGGCTCCATGTTTCAATATAACAGAACCCAGCCCAGGAGCCGTCTTTGTGGAAAGCAATAACTGATTTACCTTCAGTCATCTTTCCTGCAACATATTCAGGCGAGCGTTTAGCGATACCTGTACCTCGTGCCTTAGCAGATTCAGCCATTTCTTCACAGATTTCTTCTGCAAAAACACGATGTTCAGGAAGTGCAACCTGCACTATAAAATCGTTTATATTCATTAATAGTTAACGAAAAAAAGATAAAATATTCTTATTAATTGGTTCTGAGGAGCTATAAAATTCTCAGGATTGAGTTAGAATTAACTCAAATACGGGGTGTATAATTTTGCCGGCTGGTTGTTACATAAATGACAGGCTCCAGACGTTCAATATATAAACTTCTCGCAGCAATGTTCTTTGCTGTTACGATTGAAAGTTTATGTATTATCTGTTTGATCATTTTCTGTATAATTCCCGCTTTAAAATATTAATAGTGTAAAGGTTTAAATAAATTTCGAGTTGTGCAACAGGTTTTTTATTTTTTTACATTTAATCAACTCCTTGGACCTCATGAGGTCACCGCTCAAAAATACGTGATATCTGTTGATAATAAAGATTAAATTTTCGTTAAATTTCAGGAGAGAAAGCTATGAAAAACCAGGAGGTTAACTAATAGGTGTTTCGGAATATAAATTTAGGTGCACTATAGTCAATCGGTGCGCCTTTTTTAAAATAATTTATGTCCATGTAGCTCTCCAGCGTACCTGTTCCCAAAATCAGCCTTCCATCTTTCTTCAATAAAGCTATTGGCCCCCTCAGCCATTTTTCAAGACCATAATGCTGAAAATGATAATCCCCGATTAAAGTATCACCTTTGATAGCGCCCTTTACATCTCCGGAATCTTTAAAACTGCCATGATAGTTTACTTCATACTGTCCTGTAAATTGTGTTCCTGTAATTACCAGTTTCAGAATAGCTGTATCTGCTCCTTTAATCGCAAGATAAGAGGTACGGACTACCCTTTTCTCTCTGCTATCACATCCTTGTATCACTAGCAATATAAAGCTCATCGCAAATACAAACAGAGATTTAGTAACTTTCATTATTTCGATTTTAAACAACATTTACAAATGTATCACCTAAGTTAATCAACAAAGTTATAATCCCGCAAATCTATTTTAAATTCAGATTGTACCGCTAAAATGCAAGATCTTTATTTATTTGTACGTTTATCCTGATAGCTAATACCCCTTTTTATGAAAAGACTCCTTTTCCTGCTTTTTTTACTCCTTTCATTTACCTCAATAACCTCTGCACAGGATTTACGCGCAGCCAGAAAAACGATAAACAAATTGGCTGCTCCCGATTTCTGGGGAAGAGGTTATACCAAAGACGGAATGGCAAAGGCCGCGGTTTACCTTTGTGATGAATTTAAAAAGGCAGGCCTCAAACCGATGGAAGGAAATGATTACAGACAGAATTTCTCTTACCCTGTGAATACTTTTCCCGGAAAAATGGACGTAACAGTGAATGGAAAAAAGCTGATTCCTGGTAAGGATTTCATTATTGAACCTGCAAGCCAAGGCCTGCATGGTCTGATGAAACTGGAACAAAAAGACAGTATTTACATGAACCGCGCCCAGCGGATGTTTGTCGTACTTAAAGATAAGCTGACCTGGAGCGTCGCACAGAAGGCAAATGACTATACCGTTCTTGAAATCAATAAAAAAGCATTGACAGCCAAACCTGACTCCATTCACGTAGACATCGACAATGAAGTTATTCCTGAATTTATAACCAGCAATATCTGCGGCGTGGTCAAAGGGACGAAACATCCAGACTCCATACTCATGTTAACCGCTCATTACGATCATTTGGGCGGCATGGGAGAACACACATTTTTTCCGGGAGCCAATGACAATGCCAGTGGAATAGCGCTTTTATTAAACCTGGCGAAGTATTATGCCAAAAATCCAGCACCTTATACCATTGCTTTCGTTTGTTTTGCCGGTGAAGAGCCAGGACTTAAAGGTTCTTCTTACTTTACGACCTTCCCCCCTGTCCCACTATCCAATATCAGGTTCCTGATCAATGTAGATATGGTAGGAACAGGAGAAAAAGGAATTACTGTAGTGAATGCGACTATCCTTCCGAAAGAATTCTCTTTGCTGAATAAAATCAACGATCAGTATCATTACCTCAGCAAAATTACCCCCCGGAATAAAGCGGCCAACAGCGATCATTATTTCTTTACTGAAAAAGGTGTCCCAGCTTTCTTCATCTACACTCAGGGAGGCGTAAGCGCTTATCACGATGTGGAAGATATACCTGCAACACTGCCTTTAACGGAGTTTGCCGACTTATTTAAGTTATTTGTAAAATTTAATGGTGCATTGATGAAATCCTCTTAACAACAGGCCACTATTCCTTTGTTCATTATCGATTTTCTGTCATATCTTTAATTGTGTCAATTTCCAAACTAACAAATTGACACTGTGATCGTTTATTTGCTAATAAATATATACATCGATGTCAATTTTACTATCTCCACTAACTATAAAAAACATCAGCCTGAAAAACAGGATTGTCATTTCCCCAATGTGCCAGTATTCCGCAGAAGATGGTTACGCTAATGATTGGCATTTAGTTCATTTAGGCAGCCGTGCAGTTGGCGGAGCCGCTTTGATCATTCAGGAAGCAACTGCTGTTTCTCCGATCGGAAGAATTTCACCGGGTGATTTAGGAATCTGGTCTGATGGCCACGTTCCTGTACTCAAACGAATCACTTCTTTTATTCATCAGCAGGGCGCTATAGCTGGTATTCAGCTGGCTCACGCTGGCAGAAAGGCAAGTTTTGATGTGCCATGGAATGGTGGTAAGCAAATTCTGGAGAAAGATGGAGGATGGAAAACTGTTGCGCCGAGCGCAATCCCTTTTAATGACCATGATGAACCTCCGATCGCTTTAACCGGAAGTGATATCGAAAAAATAAAAGCCGATTTTAAATCAGCGACGCTAAGAAGTATTGAGGCAGGATATCAGGTGATAGAACTCCATGCAGCCCACGGTTATCTGTTTCACCAGTTTTTCTCTCCGCTCAGCAACAAACGTACAGATGAATATGGTGGAAGCTTTGAAAACAGGATACGTCTTTTACTGGAAGTAGTAGACATCGTACGTGAAGTATGGACTTCTGAAAAACCTTTATTTGTCCGCATTTCTGCTACTGACTGGGCTGAAAAAGGATGGTCACCTGAAGATTCAATTCAATTGTCTGCTATTCTTAAAACAAAGGACGTAGACCTGATTGACTGTTCATCTGGCGGAAATATCCACTACCAGGAAATCCCTCTTTTTCCAGGTTACCAAGTACAGTTTTCTGCTTCAATCCGGAAAGAAACAGGTGTGTTAACTGGCGCAGTTGGCTTAATTACTGAAGCAAAACACGCAGAAGAGATTCTTCAGGAAGGAAAAGCCGATCTGATTATTTTAGCGAGAGAACTCTTAAGAGATCCTTATTTCCCATTACATGCTGCTTTTGAATTGGAAGATGAAATCAAATGGCCGGATCAATATGTGCGCGCCAAACCCAGAAAAAAGAGCTAAACAGTTATTTGCACCCCTATTTCAAAAATAAGATGCTTCCATTTTTAAGCTGTTTCTAAACCAATTTGTTTTAATTTTGTTCTTTCATAAAACAAGATAATTATGTTCGATAAATTAATGGCTGCTCAGCAAAAAGCTGAAGAAATAAAAAAACGTCTGGATACTGTTTACGTTCAGGCAGAAGTTGAAAGTGGTGCAATCAAAGTAACTTCAACGGCGAATAAAACAATTACAGCTATAGAAATCGATGAAGAGTTCTTTAAACAAGCTGATAAAGAAGAAGTAGAGGAACTACTTTTAACTGCAATCAATAAAGTGCTGCAACAAGCAGAAACTGTGAATGCGACCGAAATGCAAGCTGCAACCCAGGATATGCTTGGTGGCTTAGGCGGCATGTTCGGCCAATAATATTAAAACACATAAAGATGAAATACACCTATTACGGACAATCCTGCTTTCTTTTAGAAGCTGATGGAAAGAAGTTTCTATTTGATCCATTTATTACACCCAATGCGCTGGCTTCAGCAGTTGATATTTCAAAAATTGAGGCTGATTATATTTTGGTAAGTCATGGACATGGTGACCATGTGGCCGACCTTGTTCTTTTAGGAAAACAAACCGGTGCAGTGATTATTGCAATGCCTGAGGTTGCTGCATGGGCAGAAAAACAAGGCCTGACTAATATCCACCAAATGAATTACGGTGCTGCGAAATTTGACTTTGGAAAATTACGTATGGTCTGGGCTACACATTCAAGTTCAATGCCTGATGGCAGCTATGGTGGAAATCCTGCGGGATTCGTACTGGAAACCGGGGGTAAAACAATCTATTATGCAGGTGATACTTCGTTGAATCTTGACATGAAGATTCTTGCTGAGCTATACAGTTTAGATTATGCAATACTGCCGATTGGTGGTAATTACACGATGGATGTGGATGACGCTTTAATTTCCACTAAATACATTAATTGCAGCAACGTGATCGGTGTTCATTATAACACTTTCCCGGCAATTGAGATTGATACAAAGGATGCAGTTGAGAAATTCAAGAGAGAAGGTAAAGTATTGTTGTTACCGGAAATAGGAGAAACAATTCAGCTTTAAAACAAGTTATTGCATAAAAAGGCCGCTGTTTTCAGAAAACAGCGGCCTTTTTATATAATTAAAGTTCTTAATGTGCTTCCAGCCAGGTATTCCCTTCGCCGATTTCGATTTCAATCGGTACAGTTGTTTTGATGGCATTCTTCATCCGGTGTGTGATAATTTTCTTCATCGCATCAACTTCCGATTTCAACACATCAAACACCAACTCATCATGCACCTGCATAGTCATTTTGGACTGTAACTTCTGGTCCTTAATATCCTGATGAATATGAATCATTGCGATCTTAATCATATCAGCCGCAGATCCCTGTATCGGAGCATTAATTGCATTTCGTTCTGCAAAACCACGGACCGTCTGATTAGCCGAATTGATATCTCTTAAATATCTTCTTCTGCCCATCATCGTTTCTACAAAGCCATTTTCACGTGCAAAGTTCATGGTATCCGTCATATATCTTTTGATACCCGGATATTGTGCAAAATATTGCTCGATCATTTCCGCAGCCTCTTTTCTTGGTATACCCAGGTTCTGAGATAACCCAAAAGCAGACTGTCCGTAAATAATACCAAAGTTTACTGCTTTCGCATTCCGGCGCTGCGTAGAATCAACTTCCTCAATGGTGATTCCGTAAACTTTAGCTGCCGTTGCCGTATGGATATCAATTCCTTTACTAAAAGCATCCAGCATATTTTCTTCCTTACTGATATCAGCAATAATACGAAGCTCTATCTGCGAATAATCCGCCGAAAGCAATACATGATCCGCATCTCTTGCAATAAATGCCTTACGGACTTCCCTGCCACGTTCTGTACGGATAGGAATATTCTGAAGGTTCGGATTATTTGAGCTTAATCTTCCCGTAGCTGCTACTGCCTGGTTGTAACTGGTATGTACACGGCCTGTTTTTGGATTAACCAATAAAGGAAGTGCATCTACATAAGTTGATTTTAACTTTTGCAGCTGACGGAAATCAAGAATATCTTTTACAATATCACTTTTATGTGCCAGAGCCGATAAAACATCTTCTCCAGTTTGATATTGGCCTGTTTTTGTTTTCTTTGCTTTAGGATCAAGTTTCAACTTATCAAAAAGAACTTCACCCAATTGTTTTGGGGAAGCCAGGTTGAATACGACACCCGCTTTATCATAAACACTTTGCTCAAACCTGCGGATATCAACTTCCAGATCTTTAGAATAGCTGATCAAAGTTTCCATATCAATTCTAACCCCCTCCTTCTCCATATCCGCAAGAACATAAACCAGTGGGTTTTCGATATTGGTGATCAGCTCTTCTGCGTTCAGGTCTTTCAATATTGGCCTGAAAACATGGGCAAGCTGTAAAGTCACATCAGCATCTTCTGCTGCGTAATCAACCACACTTTCTACAGGTACATCTCTCATTGTTCCCTGATTCTTTCCTTTGGGGCCAATTAACGTAGTAATAGAGATTGGTGTGTATCCTAAATAGTTTTCCGATAGTACATCCATATTGTGACGTGTATCAGGGTCAATCAGGTAATGTGCCAGCATCGTATCAAATAATTTCCCTCTGATATCTACACCATACCATTTAAGCACTAAAATATCGTATTTAATATTCTGTCCCGTCTTACCTATTTTTTCATTCTCCAATACCGGTCTGAATTCATCAACAACCGCCTGCGCTTCTGCCTGATCTGCCGAAATAGGAATATACCATGCTTTTCCAGCTTCAATACAGAAAGACAGCCCAACCAGTTCTGCTCTGTTCGCATCTATTCCGGTTGTTTCAGTATCAAATGAGATACTTTCCTGCTGAAGCAATAAATCAATTAATACTTTTCTTTTCTCCGCGGTATCTACCAGCTGATAATCAGGTTTAGTATCTGCAATTGTTTTTCCTACCGGAGGCTGTTCAAATAAGTTTGGTAATTGTTCAAAGGGTTTCGCTTTGCTGACAGGTTCGTCCACTGCATTACCAAATAAATCAGTTTGCTGTGATACGTTTGCTTTCGCATCCCCGATACTGAAACCGTCTCCAAATACGCGTTTACCTAAAGTACGAAACTCTAATTCCGCAAAAAGAGGCTCTAATAATTCTCTGCTAGGCTCTTCTAACAATAAAGACTGTTCATCAAATTCAACTGGAACATTCAGGATAATCGTTGCTAATTTTTTAGAGATCATTCCCTGATCGGCAAATGCAATCACGTTTTCGCGCTGCTTACCTTTCAACTGTTCCGCATTGGCAATAATGTTCTCCATGGAACCGTATTGTTTGATCAGCAGTTTCGCAGTTTTTTCGCCTATTCCAGGGATTCCAGGAATATTATCAACTGCATCTCCCCATAAACCAAGGATATCAATAACCTGTAATACGTTTTCTATTTCCCATTTTGCAAGTACTTCAGGAACACCAATGATTTCCATCTCATTGCCCATTCTTGCTGGTTTATAGATAAAGATATTATCAGAAACCAACTGCGCGAAATCTTTATCAGGTGTCATACAAAAAACAGTGAACCCTGCTTTTTCGGCTTCTTTAGCCAGCGTCCCTATAATATCATCTGCTTCAAAACCATCCTTGGTAATTACAGGAATGTTAAAGCCTTCAATCAGTTTAAAGATATAAGGTAAAGCAGCAGATAAATCTTCTGGCATACTTTCCCGGTGTGCCTTATAAGCAACAAAATCAGTGTGTCTTTCCGTAGGTGCATCTGTATCAAATACTACCGCGATATGACTTGGTTTTTCCTTTTTCAGGACTTCCATTAAAGTATTGGCAAAGCCCATTACTGCGGAGGTGTTGATACCGGTAGAGGTAAATCTAGGGCTTTTACTTAATGCAAAATGCGCTCTGTAGATCAACGCCATACCGTCAAGCAGGAAAAGTTTCTTCATTAGTATATATTTATATTTTTATCAATATTGAACCCTGCCAGCTACTTCACAGGTTATCTGCCCAAAGTTAACATCTGAAGATGAGCTAACCTAATTTGCGATTATTTTTAGTATTTGGAGATAAATAAAAGTACAGGAAAGAAATTATACATGGCATGAAGTATAATGGAATATTTAAGCCCGTAATTCATCCGGGTGTAACCCAAAACAAGAGCTACAGCCAGCTGAGGTAAAGTGTACAATATCCCCAAAGGTAACAGGCTGATCCCTTTCTCATAGTTACTGAGATGTACCAGCGCAAAACAAATCGCGGTCAGGTGAAAATGCCACGGAAAAATCCGCTCCCAGAATTCAAACTTTAAAGTGATGCTCCGGGCCAGATTATACCGGTAGACCAGGTATAAAATGATAAAAATAAAAGGACTGATCAGAAAAGCCCAGTTTGTTTGAACTATAACGCTTAAAAATGCACCACAGATAAATGCTATAAAAGCAATGCTAGCCGTAAAACGCCTCAACTGCGCTCTGAAAAGAAGTTCTTCAGATAAAGGGGCCCAAATTACAGCCATTGCAAAGAGTACAATCTTTGACATCTTTTTATGGTCAATTACGGATGGTCCAGGATCAGGAATCAGCTTCAGCCCGATTAATATTCCCATTAACATTCCGCAGCCAATACCCACTACGATACAGATAAAAGCTAACTTTAATAACAAGCTAATTGGCTTATCTGCCTTTGCAGGAATCCTGATCAGATAAGGACGCTTCAGGTAATTTGTTAAATCAGAAACCAGCTCCAGCATTTAGCGTGCAATACAGCCCTCAATATGATCATTAACCATTCCTGTAGCCTGCATATGAGCATAACAAATTGTTGTTCCGAAAAACTTGAAACCCCGTTTTTTCATGTCGCCACTAATCGCGTCAGATATTTCTGTTCTTGCCGGAACCTCCGCCAGAGATTTGAAACGATTGACAACAGGTTTCCGGTCTGGCAAAAATCCCCAGATATAGTTGGAGAAAGAGCCGAACTCCTTTTGTATTGCTATAAAAAGCTGTGCATTTTTAATGGCAGAATTGACTTTGAGCTTATTTCTGATAATCCCGGTATCATTCATTAACCGTTCTGCATCGGCCTGCGTAAAAGCGGCAACCTTTTGTACATCGAAATCAGCAAATGCCGCACGATAACCTTCTCGTCTGCGCAGAATCGTAATCCAGCTTAAACCAGCCTGTGCGCCTTCCAGAATCAGGAATTCAAATAAAACATGATCATCATAAACAGGCTTACCCCATTCTTCGTCATGATATTTTATATACAAAGGGTCGGTTCCACACCAGCCACATCTTTTCACTTCTGCGCTCATGTGCTCTATTACATGCTTAATTCATCCCAATACTCTACCGCACGGCGGTAATGCGGGATAACAATAGAACCGCCAACCAGGTTTGCGATCATGAATACTTCATTAATTTCTGCATCGTTCACGCCTGCATCAAAACATTTTTCCAAATGATATTTGATACAATCATCACAACGCAAAACCATAGAAGCTACCAGGCCCATCATTTCTTTGCTTTTTACATCCAGTGCTCCGGCAGCATACGTTGTGGTATCCAGTGCAAAGAAACGCTTGATGTTTGTGTTGGCAGTTTCCATGATCCTGTCGTTCATCTTTGAACGGTAGTCATTAAATTCTTCTACTAATTTGCCCATATAATATTTAAATAATTACAGCTCCAATGCCGGGTCCCAAAAATGGGTTTTAAAGTCCTTTATCTTATCCTGCTCGATCACCAGTCCTTCGTTTTCTAATAATTCCTGCATCAGCTCCGGAGTGGGAAAATGAAATTTCCCGGTCAGTAATCCTTTATGGTTTACGACCCGGTGCGCTGGTATAGGAGGTAATGCATCATGAGCATTGTTCATTGCATAACCTACCAAACGGGAAGATTTTCCAGCTCCAAGAGCTTTCGCAATTGCGCCGTAAGAGGTTACTCTCCCTTTTGGGATTAACCTCACTACTTCATAAACCTGCTCATAAAATGATTGTTCCATTAGTCAAGAGAGAATTGGATGTAATTTATATTTTTATCTTGTTTTAAATAAATTCTTTCGTAGTGCGTTTTGATCTTTAATACCTCATCATAGAATTCTGAAGTATATAAATGATCTGTCTTTTTATAACATGGCAGATTTAATTCTTCCACTTTTTCAACGGTATAAGCATATAAACCGTCATTGTCGGTCTTTAAATTAATCTTACCCCCTGGTTTTAAAAAGCCTTTATACTTGTTCAGGAAGCCTGGAAAAGTTAATCTCTTCTTTTCTCTGCTGTCTTGCGGCTGCGGATCAGGAAAAGTAATCCAGATCTCATCCACTTCGTTTTCACCAAAATAGCCTGCAATATCCTCAATCTGTATCCTTAAAAATGCCAGGTTATTGATGTTTTCATCTACTCCGGTTCTCGCCCCTCTCCAGATGCGGTTCCCTTTTAAATCTATGCCTATAAAATTCTTCTCCGGGAAAAATTTAGCCATATTAACTGAATATTCTCCTTTACCACAAGCCAGTTCCAGTACTACCGGATTGTCATTTTTAAAATGCTGCGATGCCCATTTGCCTTGAAGCGCCATTCCTTCCTCCATCTGATAGACATTCGGGAAGGTATCAATTTCAGCAAATTTCCTTAACTTATCTTTACCCACTATTATTTTTTTTATGCAAAAATACAATTTAATCTTTTCAGCGTCTGTTTAATTTTAGATGGGTGGTTATGCTCGGCTGTAATTCGTATTTTTGTAAGAACATTACTTCAGAACAAATTGGAAAAGAGCGCAAAAATTTATATCGCAGGCCATCGTGGGATGGTAGGATCAGCTATTCACCGTAAATTGCTGAGTGAAGGTTATACAAACCTGGTTACCCGGACTTCTTCAGAGTTAGACTTGCGTAATCAGCAGGCTGTAACAGACTTTTTTGCAGCAGAGAAACCTGATTATGTATTTCTTGCTGCCGCAAAAGTAGGCGGTATTATCGCTAATAACACTTACAGAGCTGATTTTCTCTATGAGAATTTATCAATCCAGAATAATGTAATTCATCAGGCTTATGAAACAGGTGTCAAAAAACTGATGTTCCTGGGTTCAAGCTGTATCTATCCGAAATTAGCTCCGCAGCCTTTGAAAGAGGAATATCTTTTAACAGGTTTGCTGGAAGAAACCAATGAACCTTATGCAATTGCTAAAATAGCAGGTATCAAATTATGTGATGCTTACCGTGCACAATACAATTGTAATTTTATTTCTGTGATGCCGACTAACTTATATGGTTACAATGACAATTACCATCCTCAAAACTCTCATGTACTGCCTGCGTTAATCCGCAAGTTTCATGAGGCAAAAGTTAACGGGACACCAGAAGTCGTGATCTGGGGATCAGGCTCACCAATGCGCGAATTCTTATTTGCGGATGATCTGGCCAATGCCTGTTATTTCTTAATGCAGAATTATAATGAACCTCACCTGATCAATATTGGTACCGGAGAGGACTTAACTATAAAAGATCTGGCACTGCTGGTCAAAAAAGTAACCGGATTTGAAGGTGCACTTACTTTTGACAGCACAAAACCAGATGGTACACCCCGCAAATTAATGGATGTATCGAAATTACATAGCCTTGGATGGAAACATCAGGTGGAACTGGAACAAGGAATCCACCTGGCTTACCAGGACTTTCTGGCTAAACATATTTAGTCAATTTTAGCTGGCCGTCATATAACTAAAGTTTATACATTTGTAAAAGAAAATAAACTTTAGCTATATGACCTTAGTTCAACTAGAATATATTGTAGCAGTAGATACATACAGAAGCTTTGTTGGCGCAGCCGAAAAGTGCTTTGTGACCCAGCCAACGCTGAGTATGCAGGTGCAGAAGCTGGAAGAAATGTTGAATGTTAAAATATTTGACAGAAGTAAACAACCTGTTATCCCTACAGAAATCGGCTCTCAGATTATTGAGCAGGCCCGCCTGATTCTTCAGGAAAGCCAAAAAGTCAAAGAAATCATCAGCAGTCAGCAGCAGGATATCGTTGGCGAACTTAAAGTAGGTATCATCCCTACCGTAGCTCCCTACTTATTGCCACAGGTAATTGCTGCAATGATGGAAAAATACCCTGAATTAAAGCTATTGATCTGGGAATATACGACCGAAGATATCATTCATCATCTTAAAACAGGTGTACTGGACTGCGGAATATTAGCGACTCCGCTTGGTGATAATTCAATCACAGAAATGCCGATGTACTACGAGAATTTCGTGACCTATATCAGCAAAAACAGTAAACTCTTTAAGAAGAAAAACATCGATGCAAACGATCTGGAAGATGAAAATATCTGGTTGCTGAATGAAGGTCACTGTATGCGTTCTCAGGTCCTTAATATTTGCAGATCGACTAAAGATAATCGCTTACAGGGTTTGACTTATAACACCGGAAGTGTAGAAACATTGATCCGCATGGTAGACATGAATAATGGCGCTACATTATTGCCTGAACTGGCTTTAGCAGAATTAACCCCTAAACAACTCAGTAAAGTAAGGACATTTAAGTCTCCTGAACCAGTTCGTGAGATCAGTTTAGTAACCCACAAGAACTATATCAAGAAAAGAATGCTGAACGCGCTTAAAGAAGAGATCTTAGCGGTCATCCCAAAAGCAATGAAGCAGAAAAAGAAAAAAGATATTGTAGGAATTTAGCGCATCATTATCCTGAATTAATTGCCTGATTTGAGTTCTTTAAGTGCCTTTAATGCCGTCTCGCTTTTTGAGTTAAGTGAGAGGCATTTTTCATAATTAATGATCGCCAGTTTTTTATTCCCCATTTTTAAGTATAATTCACCGAGACTGTCATATACATTAGCAGACTGCGGGAATTGCAAGGCGTTTAACGCAAAGACTTTAAGCGCATCATCTTCCATATGCTGATCCCGGAGCAAACTATAGCCAAGGGAATTCAGACCCGATTCTGCATTTGTAAAATCATAGGTATCCTTATGGCTACTCAGTTCTTTATGAAGCTGCTCCACATTAAGCTTAGTTCTGGACAACGCCCTCCTTATGGCATAAGCAACTGTCGTTTTCTGCTTTTTTAGCGGAATTCCTCCTAATAGACTGTTTAACAATTTATCAGTTAAAAGGGTTGCTATCCTTGTATTTTTTTCATTCGCCAAAACTGCCACACCAATCTTTTGATCAGGTGAATAGCGGATTACGGCTATCCCCATCCCACCAGGATGCCCCATAGTCTGGAAATCTCCATAAGACTCAATTTCTGAAGCGATACTATAGCCCTCATTGGTAACAGAGTCTTGTATATAGATCCTGTTCTTAGCGAATACTTCTCTTTCAATCAGCTTCAGGGGAACTATTTTACCACTATTGAGTGTCAGAAAAAGATTAGCCATATCGCTTGCTGTAGTATTGTAGCCAGCACCAGTACTTTGCACAAGGGGGTAGAAGAATTTTGCGGGTAACGGTCTCCCGCCTGTCACTTCATAATTGACCGGTAAATCAGCAGGGTTACTAATTTGTTCCAGATGATGCGTATGTTTCATCCCTGCCGGATCCAAAACGCTTTGCTGTACAATATCCTGCCAGGATTTACCTGTTTTCTCAGAGATAATCATCGCCATCATGGCAAAAGTAGTTTGCTGATAACGCCAGTTTGTACCGGGCTGAAAATCCAGTGGCATATCCTTAATCAAATCAAAGTATTGACGGTAAGTCAGCTTTCTTTGCTGCTCTTCATTCATTTGGGCAAAAGGAGTTTTATCTGTTGAAGGGATGCCCGAAGTCAGATTCAGTAATCGCCATAAAGGAATATCCCCCCAATCTGACCTTACCCCCGGAATATAAGTTTTCAAAGGTAAATCCAGATCAACTATGCCATTTTCCACCGCTTTAAGAACGCTGAGGTTAGTAAAAAACTTAGTGGCAGAAGCGAGCATCCCCGGTGTATTCTTGTCAAAAGGACTGTTCTTCACGACATTCGATAATCCATATCCTTTGCAAAGGATCACCTGATTTTCTTTCACAATCGCAACGGAAAGCCCGGGAACCTTATAAATTTCCAGCATCTCTGGAATCAGCCGGTCAGCCTCCCTAACCAGATCTTTGTCTATTTGCTGCCCAACACTAAAAAGCGGGAGGATAAGAAGGAATACGGGGATTAAAGACTTCATAAAGTTACGGCTGTTATTCAGTATATCGTTTACCAAAATAACAATTAGTTTCCAGGAAACACCGATAGATTTACATTTAAATTAAAAAAGGGCACAACCGAAGTCATGCCCTTTTTATTCAAGATTTCTTAAAGCTTATGCTTTTTTGAAACGTTCAGCAACTGCATCCCAGTTTACTACATTCCAGAATGCAGCGATATAATCAGGACGTTTGTTTTGATATTTTAAGTAGTAAGCATGTTCCCAAACATCCATTCCTAAGATTGGAGTACCTTTAACTTCAGCAATATCCATTAATGGATTATCCTGATTAGGTGTAGAAGAAACAACTAATTTACGGTCAGCACCAACGCTTAACCAGGCCCATCCAGAACCAAAACGTGTAGCACCTGCTTCAGCGAATTTAGTTTTGAAATCAGCGAAAGAACCGAAAGCAGCTTTAATTGCGTCAGCTAATTCACCTGTTGGCTCACCACCTTTATTGTGGCCCATAACTTCCCAGAACAAAGAGTGGTTAAAGTGACCACCACCATTGTTTCTTACTACTGCTGGAAACTTAGAAATGTGTTTAACGATTTCTTCCAGACTTTGAGAAGCCTCAGGTTTACCTTCTAAAGCTTTATTTAAATTAGTAACATAAGCCTGGTGATGTTTATCATGGTGAATTTCCATGGTAGTTTTATCGATATGCGGTTCTAATGCATCTGTTGCGTAAGGTAACGCAGGTAATTCAAAAGCCATATTATTGTATATTTAAGTTTAAAAATTAATGGTCCACAAAGATAACATTCGAGGTTAAGTATTGTTCAGTATTTTGTCATTTACCCTCGTTTGTTCTCAAAGAAACGCTTCATCAATTGCGCACATTCCAGTGCCAGCACTCCTTTTTGTGTGATCGTTTTTGGATGCAGCAAATTAGCATTTTTACTCGTAAATCCACGCTTCTCTTCCGAAGCGCCATAAACGATCCTGCTGATCTGCGTCCAGTAAGCCGCACCAGCACACATCACACAAGGTTCCACAGTTACATAAAGTGTGCAATCCTTCAGATACTTACCTCCCAATGATAAACTTGCTGCGGTAAACGCCTGCATCTCTGCATGCGCAGTGACATCATTTAACTGCTCAGTAAGGTTATGTCCGCGTCCAACGATCCTGCCCTTACAAACGACTATTGCCCCAATCGGAATTTCCTCCTGATCAAAAGCTATTTGTGCTTCCTGCAAAGCAAGACGCATATAATGTTCATCTTCTTGTGGCAGATCCTTTTCTTCAGAAAAATTATAATAACTCATTTAGTTTAACACAATTTACTGCCATTGGGTACTTTTCCCAATAGCGTTGTCAATACAATACTTCCATCTTCATCCGCAAATCCAGTGACCAGAAACTCTGACATAAACTTGCCAATCTGCTTTTTAGGGAAGTTAACCACACCAACAATTTGTTTGCCGACCAGCTCTTCTTTAGTGTAGTGAGCGGTGATCTGCGCACTGCTCATTTTCTGTCCATATTCGCCAAAATCCACCTTAACTTTATAAGCCGGTTTTCGGGCTTCAGGGAAATCCAGGACTTCTAAAATTGTGCCTGCTCTTAATTCGACCTTCTCAAAATCATTCCAGTCAATAGGTTCCATATCCGATCTCGTATTTGTACACCGATAAAATTACGAATCTTCAGCTTATAATGCCCTATGTTGACTATTGCTTTTTGTTACCTTTGTAACATGATTGATGTTGTACTTAAAAAAGGCAAAGAAAAAGCCGTCCACCAAAAACACCCCTGGGTATTTTCAGGAGCTATAGATAAAGTTAAAGGTAATCCATTGAATGGAGAGGTAATCAAGGTTCTTGCAGCCGACCAGTCCTTCTTAGCTTATGGCTATTATAACGGCCAGTCACGCGTAGCAGTGCGTTTATTGGAATGGGAAGAAGACAACATTATTGATAAAGCCTGGTATGAAGTGAGATTGAAAGATGCAATTGCTTCCCGCGCACACTTACTGAGCGATCAGCAGACAAATACCTGCCGTTTGGTATTTAGTGAGGCCGATTACCTGCCTGGACTGATCGTTGACAAATATGCAGATTATCTTTCTTTACAAATCCTGAGCGCAGGAATGGAGAATGTTAAAGCAGAACTGATTGAAATTTTAATTGCTGAATTAAATCCAGTCGGGATCTTTGATAAAAGTGATGCCAATGCACGTACTCACGAAAATCTTGAAGTTTCACAGGGTTTACTCTGGGGAGAAACTCCACCGGAATTTATCGAGGTTAAAGAAAATGGCGTTCGCTACCATATCAATATTGCAGATGGACAGAAATCTGGTTTTTACTGCGATCAGCGTGATAACCGTGAAATCCTTGCTGCTTATACTAAAGACAAAGAAGTACTGGATTGCTTCTGCTACAGTGGCGGATTCACTTTAAATAGCCTAAAACATGGCGCTAAACATGTAACCAGTGTAGATAGTTCAGCACTGGCTATGGAAACCTTAAAACATAACCTTGGTTTAAACGACTTCATGGAACATCAGCAGACCAGCGTACAGTCTGACGTAAATAAACAATTGCGCGTTTTCAAAGAAGATGGAAAACTATTTGACGTGATCGTCCTTGATCCACCAAAATACGCCCCTTCAAGATCTGCTTTAGACAGAGCTGCACGTGCTTATAAAGACTTAAATAGATTGGGAATGCTATTGCTGAAAAAAGGCGGTATCCTGGCTACTTACTCTTGTTCAGGCGCTGTTGATCTGGAAACTTTCAAACAGATTATTGCCTGGGCAGCATTGGATGCTGGCAGAGAAGTACAGATCATCAAACAATTCCACCAACCAGAAGATCATCCGGTGAGAATTTCCTTTCCAGAAGGAGAATATCTTAAAGGTTTATTGTTGAGGGTATTATAATAGAAATAAAAGCATTTTATTCATAGGGGTAGCAAACAAATTTGCGTTTTGTTTGTAGATTAGACAAAACGCAAATTTCCCGAATGCTAATAGTACACAATATCCGGTTAAGCCGTATTCTAAGGAATACCTGGCAAGTAGACCTTATCATGATCTTTTCCTGCACAGGGGCGTATCTGACCAGAGCGTTCCTGATTAAACATAACTTTGAGATCCCAGCTATCATTCCTACCGTTTTAGGTACCGCGATAGCTTTTTTTATTGGATTTAATAATAACCAGGCTTACGACCGATGGTGGGAAGCCCGCAAAATATGGGGTTCATTAGTCAATGATTCCAGGTCATGGGCCAGAAGTATAATCACCTATATCTCCCAGAATGAAACCAGCGACCAGGAATTTAAAGCCTTAAAAGACAGAATGGTCCGCCGCCATATCGGTTTTCTCTATGCCCTTAAAGCCAAACTAAGAGATGCAGTTGATGAAAATTATCAGCAATACCTGGATGAGGCAGATCTGAAAGAAATCAATCTCCACAGTAACGTACACAATGCCATTTTAACCCTGCAATCCAGAGATCTGCAACAATTGAGTAAAGATGGACTGATTGATGGTTTTCGTTTCATGGAACTGAACAAGCTCCTGGTTAATTTCTCCGATCATATGGGAAGAGCTGAACGGATTAAAAACACAGTTTTCCCGACCACTTATAATTACTTCACCAAAGTCTTTATCTGGTTATTTGTGGTTTCACTGACTTTAGTAGTGAGTCATGAAGCAGGTGTATGGGCTATATTTATTGGCTGGCTGGTTGGTTTTGTCTTTGTATCTACGCAGATCAACGGAATGAGCCTGATCGATCCTTTCGAAAACAACTCTTCCTCAGTGCCACTAAACCAGATTACAAGAACCATAGAAATCAATCTATTGGAAATGATTGGCGCAGAAAAAATTCCCGCGCCAGTTAAGCCTATCAATGATGAATATATCTTGTAAATCTTATTCTTCTTCTTTAAAATAAACTTTGTAGTAATTCATGGATTTATCATCATCGAAGCCCTTTTCGATAAGTTCTTTATTTCCATGAATATAGATATGGAAGTTTTTATCCAGTTTAAGCACGCTTTTAAAAGCTTTAGCTTGTTTTTTAACCGCAGCACCTGAGATATCAAAACTATCAGCAATAGGCGTTTCAAATTCTTCCTCATAACTCTTTTTATAGTTTTTGAAAGATTCGATCCCTTCCTTATTCCCGATTACCTCGTTAGAAAATTCATCCATATCAAAGCTTTCTTTCTCTTTGAAATACTTCATAGAGCGGTTCAGCAGATCTATCTTGTCTGCTTTAGTGATATCGTACTCCTGATCAAGTTTTTCGGTTACAAAGCTTTTATAAACGCCCAGTACGTTCTTAGTCTGATTGTAATTATCATTTCTGACCTTAAGCTTCAAAAACTCATCTTTCCAGTAAACTGCCTCATTGCTTTTATTCGTCTGATCGATAACCGCAACCTTGTACCCCTCTTCTTTCTCGGTATTAAAAATAATGCAGCCCTTATCCAGCTTATTGATATTGATTGCATCTTCTTCATAACTCAGTGCAAAGCCAGCCTGTTCAGGAGAAACCTTCAAATAAGTCTCTTTAGTCTCCGATTTAAAAATACCAATCGCATCATGCAGCTCACCTTCTATCTGTACATTCTCAAAATAAGCCACATACAGCTCACCAGCCTTAATTTTGGGATGATTAGAGGTATCATACAGATATTTTGCCAACTGCTCACTGTTTTTGTGAAAGTGCTCTCCATTTTCAAATACCTGTTCCACGAAATGATAAACCTCATTCAGGTTTAAGTCATCGTTCGGGTGAAAAAAACGAAAGATCTCATTTGTTTTTTCATAAGGACTTAAAAAATACTGGATCAGCACGTTTTTCAAATGCTCATCCTGAATTTGCATGGAGGCTTCAGACAATACATAAAACTCATCTTGTGCTTTATTGCCAATCCTATGTATAGAAAGCTCTGACAGAGACGCTTCTGGAAAATAAATCATATACGCTGTAATTTTTAGCTTAGTTAACGGGTCGCAAAAATACTTTATTTTTCTTCTTTTGCAGTATTTCTAAGCTCCACAGGTTTGGTAGATTTCTTCTTCATTCTCAGGTTCAGCATCTCCACCAGTACAGAGAATGCCATGGCAAAATAGATATATCCTTTAGGAATATGCTGATCAAGTCCTTCTGCCAATAAAGAAACACCGATTAATAACAGAAAAGAAAGTGCAAGCATTTTCACTGTAGGGTGATTATTCACAAAGTCACTGATTGCATTAGCAGACACCATCATAATAATTACCGCTATAATTACCGCAGCAATCATGATTTCAACATGGTCTGCCATCCCGATTGCTGTAATTACAGAATCTAAAGAGAAAACAATATCCAACACAAGGATCTGAGCAATTACGCCAGCAAAAGAATGGACTTTAACTTTTCCTTCTTCCTCCTCTTCGCCTTCTAACTTCAGGTGAATTTCATGCGTACTTTTATAGATTAAGAACATCCCTCCCACAATCAGAATCAGGTCGCGTCCTGAAATAGCGAGTTTCTCCAACCATTCTTTATTGTCCAGGCTGATCCATTCTCCAACGTTAAATAAAGTGGCTGTCAGGCTCATCACCCAGCTTAATGATAAAAGCAATAATACACGGGTAATCATAGCAAGCCCTAATCCCAGTTGTCTGCCTTTTTTTTGCTGATGTGCAGGCAGTTTCCCTGAAAGGATGGAGATAAACACAATATTATCAATCCCAAGTACGATTTCTAAAATTGTCAGGGTTAACAATGAGATCCAGGCTTCGGGTGTACTAAAGAATTCCATAAATTAAAGGTTTTGCTGTAAAGCTAAAAAAAAAGCTTGTTGAATTAATCAACAAGCTTCACAACAATTAGTTTATTTTTTTACCTGAAAGTAACTGACCCATAGTCTGATTTTATACGGACTGCGCTTCTTCCGCCACTCCCGATTTTGCCGGTATAGTTTTTCGAATTATCATCGTCCTGTGACCCCGACTGACGTACAGTCACCCGGTCTCCGGATTTAAATCCGCTATAACTTGTTTGTACGTTGAAATCACTATTAAAGCCCTCAGCGAATTTTAATTTTGTATCTACATAATCGGCATCAATCGTTAAATTCCTGCATCCTGTCCCTACTTCAGCGATATCAAAATTATTATAGCTCATCTTAAAAAAGCCATCACCTCTTAAAGCGCCAATTTCTACATTAGCGTACTGTGATTTGAGATCAAGTTTTCCTACAGTTCCTATTTTAATACTATTGTATTGCTGTCTGATGATTGCATTCCCTTTGATATTATCAACTCTCACATTAGCGTATTGAATATCAAGATCAAGATTATTAACATTGGTAATACTGATTCCGGAACCGTATTGCTGCTTGATGATCGCATCCCCTCTGATCGTATTGATACGAACCGTTACATATTGGGCATTCAGATCCAGTGTTCCAGCAGCTCCGATAGTCAGGCCTGATCCATATTGCTGTTTAACAACAGCTTTATTAATATCAGTAATCGTAGTTTTGCCATACTGAACAGAAACATAATTATTTGCGCTGGATAGTTTTCCGGCGATAAAATCTCCATACTGCACTTTCGCATAAAGCGGGCCCGCAAAATCATCCATATTGACATTACCAAATTCCTGTGTTAAAGTCAGAGAGTTTGTGGCTGGCATATAAACGACATAGTTCACCTTTACTTCCCTCCTGCGGCCACGTCCCGTCCATCTGCTTCCGCTGCCTATATTGGTTTTACAAGTTACCTGATCGCCGTCCTTTTCGGCCGAAATATTAACCTGATCGATTAATCTTTGAGCCTCTCTATCCTCATTACTAAATGCTTTGATTGAAACATCAATTTTCACTTCCCTTTTGTCCCAGATCTTAATTACCATTGCTCCATACTGATTATGAAGATTTATTTTATCAGACGGACTTATAGAAAAGCTCTTGCTGAAGTTTTTAGAGCGCATCGGATCATCCCCATTTTGCGAATTTTCCTGAACTCCGTGACCAGCATGCGACGAGCGGCCGGAAGCAGACGAACTACCCGAATTTGCTACATAAACAGGCTCACTGCTAACTTTAGTGTCTGTTTCGCTCTGTGCACTGGCCATACTAAATGAACATAGCAGAGCGCCTGCAAGGATCAGATTTTTCATATACTATTCTCCTTTTTATATTGACTAACTTCATTAATAATTGACAATTGCTGATTCAGCAACTGAATCTGAATTTCCAGGTTCCTGACCATTGCCTTAACCACCATTTGCTGATTCGGGCTCCCGGCCATTTCTTTGTTTAATCCCTCATAAGTTTTATTCAGCACCTCAAAATCTGCTTTAAACTTACGGTAGAGTTCAGGGTTTGTTTTTGCAAAAGCCTGTAAACTATCCTGTTTCTGCTCAATTATGCTTACAAACTTCACTTGCTTCTGTGCATATACCGGATTTACATCCTCCACACTGATCTTTCCTCTTTTCCCGGGAATCACATACAAGAAGGTGATCCCCAGCACCACAAGCAGTGATGCAGCAATTCCAGCCCATAGCTGAAGATTAAAAGACCGTTTAAGTTTTTTTTTCTGTTTTTCTTGTTTATCCAGTTCCGCTTCAATTTTATCCCAGAGGCCAGCTGAAGGCCTGTCGGTATCGAACTCCCTCTTATTGTCTCTGATAAAATCTTCTAATTTAGTACTCATCTCTTGCTCCTCTCTTTTCTAATATATTTCTCAATTTGGTTTTTGCTCTCATTAATTGTGACCGGGAAGTAACTTCCGATATTTTCAGGATATGGGAAATTTCCTCATGATCGTACCCCTCAAATAAATACAGCGTAAGTACCACTCTATACCCATCAGCCAGTCCTTTTACTGCTGCTTTCACCTCTTCTACTCTCCACTGCAAATCTTCCTGATCTGCTGATTCCTCTGCCGCAATCTCCACCCCATCGAGGTTCGTGAACTCCACTCTTCTTTTGCGCAGACAGTTAATCGATTTATTCACGATGATCTGTTTTAGCCAGAGGCCAAAAGTAGTATCCCCCCTGAAATCGCCAATCCTCAAAAAGGCATCCAAAAATGCTTCCTGTACAACATCTTCAGCCTCAGCTTCATGATTTACTATCCGCAGCGCAGCGCTGTACATAGCTCTCTCATACAATTTGTACAATTCAAATTGTGCGGCCCGGCTACCTTTCCGGCAAGCGTTAACCAGGTCTATATTTTTGTCTATGTATACTGCTTCCAATGTTCTTCGTATTCGTTATAAATGACATCATGATTTCACAAACGTTGCACCTTAATGAAAAAACTTTTGAATATACTTCGTTAAATCAATAACCCTTTGTAATATATGGCTCAAAATGAATATTTTTGCGGCTTAATCCGATGAAAAAATGTTAAGAACAACAACTTGCGGAGCGCTGACGATTGAGAATCTAGGCGAAAGCGTAATTCTGTGCGGTTGGGTACAGAAATCCAGAGACTTGGGAGGAATGACTTTTATTGATATCCGTGATCGTTACGGTATTACCCAATTGGTTTTTAATATGGATGATAACACTCAGCTCTGTGAAAAAGCCCGCAGTTTAGGTCGCGAATTTGTGATCAAGGCCAGTGGACTTGTTGTTGAGCGTTCCAATAAAAACCTTAAAATGCCAACGGGAGAAGTGGAAATAAAAATCACTGATCTTGAAATCCTGAATGCTTCGAAGATTCCACCATTCTTAATTGATGATGAAACCGATGGCGGCGATGATTTACGTATGAAATATCGTTACCTGGATCTGAGAAGGAATCCGGTAAGAAATAATATGGTACTGCGTCATAGAATGGCTCAGTCTGTAAGAAAATATCTGGATGCTTTAGATTTTATCGAGGTGGAAACTCCTGTATTGATTAAATCAACACCTGAAGGCGCAAGGGACTTTGTTGTACCAAGCCGGATGAATGCTGGTGAATTCTATGCTTTGCCACAATCTCCTCAAACCTTTAAGCAACTATTGATGGTTTCTGGTTTCGACAGATACTTCCAGATTGTAAAATGTTTCAGAGATGAAGATTTACGTGCAGACAGACAACCTGAATTCACCCAGATTGACTGTGAGATGTCCTTTATTGAGCAGGAAGATATCCTGAACACTTTCGAAGGACTGATCCGTACCTTATTTAAAGAGGTTAAAAACTTCGAATTACCAGAGGTTCCAAGAATGCAATATTCGGATGCTATGCGCTGGTATGGTTCTGATAAACCTGATACACGTTTCGAAATGCGCTTTGTTGAATTAAACGAAGTAGTTAAAGGTAAAAACTTCCCGGTATTCGATAATGCAGAATTAGTAATTGGGATCAATGCAACAGGTTGTGCGCATTATACACGTAAACAGCTGGATGAGCTTACTGACTTCATTAAACGTCCGCAGATTGGTGCTACCGGCTTGATTTACGCTAGACACGGTGAAGATGGTTCAATCAAATCATCGGTTGATAAATTCTATAGCGAAGAAGACCTGAAAGGATGGGCTGAGGCGCTTCAGACTAAACCTGGCGACCTGATGCTGTTAATGGCGGGCACTAAAGATAAAGTACGTAAACAATTAAGTGAATTACGTCTTGAAATCGGTTCCAGACTAGGTTTACGTGATAAAAACGTATTCAGTGCATTATGGGTACTTGATTTCCCTCTTTTAGAATGGGATGAAGAATCTGAACGTTACCATGCAATGCACCACCCTTTTACGTCCCCTAAACCAGAAGACATCGCAATGCTGGATACCAATCCGGGCGAAGTAAGGGCAAATGCTTATGACATGGTTGTTAACGGTACTGAAATCGGCGGTGGCTCTATTCGTATCCATGACCGTACTTTACAGGCTTTAATGTTCAAGCATTTAGGCTTTACTGCTGAAGAAGCACAAAAACAATTCGGCTTCCTGATGGATGCTTTTGAATTCGGAGCCCCTCCACACGGTGGTATTGCTTTCGGTTTCGACAGACTTTGTTCAATCTTCGCGGGCTTAGACAGTATCCGTGACGTCATAGCCTTCCCAAAAAACAATTCAGGAAGAGACGTGATGATTGATAGCCCTTCGACCATCGATGAAAAGCAATTGAAAGAGTTAAAAATAAAGACCAATTTATAAGGAAACGTTCAGGATCTGTTCCTGCTTTTCAAGCACAAAAGCCTTTCAGTGCAAACTGGAGGGCTTTCGTGCTTTATTATTTACCAGAAAAGCCCGGCACAATATATTTAGCCAGGATCTCAAAAGCCTGCTTGCCCTTAAAAGACTGATAATTCCCCTGCGTAAACACCACCGTTAAGTCTAGATCTTTGAGTATAAAGATGAACTGTCCCCCATTCCCCGAGGCGAAAAGTAAATCCTGCTGTATATCCTTTGTTTTCAGCACCTCACGATACCAGTAAAACCCATAAAAAGTGGGCTGAGGGATAAGCAGCTGACTTCTGCTGGATTTCGCATTGGAAAAATCAGGAATAGGAATATCACAAACCGTAGACTGGCTGATCCAGTGTTTAGAAATAAGCTGTTTTCCCTTCCAAATCCCATTACCCTTTACCAGTTGCCCTAATTTAACCATATCCGCAGGACGAATATAAAACGACCCGCCAGTCATTCCATGTCCGGCAGGATCAACCGTCCATTTATAATCAATAATACCCATTGGCTTAAATAAATACTGTTCTGCAAATGCCATAATAGTCATCCCTGAGGCTTTGCTGATTACGCCACTTAAAATCATGGGATCAACGGAAGTATAAGACCAAAGTTCACCCGGCTTATATTTCATCGGCAGCTCCAGAGAAAACTTTACCCAATCCTTACTCAAACTCATTTCCTCCTCGCAATCCTTAGTATCGTTAAACTCCTCACAATCAAACCCCGACTTCATTTCAAGCAGGTCCTTAAGGGTCATTTCTCTTTTGAGCTTATCCTTTCCAAAAGCCGGATACTGCGGAAAAAACTCATAAACCCTTTGATTAACACCTTTAATCAGTCCACGATCAATCGCTATCCCAACCAGCAAACTTGTAACCGACTTAAAAGATGAGCGGGAATCATGCAAAGAATTCTGATTAAAACCATTGAAATAGCGCTCATAAACCGCCCTATCCCCTTTAAAAACCGAAACACTATGAATCTTAGGATAATGTCCCTGCTCAATTGCGCTGGTCATTTGAAGTAAAAGTGAATCCGCATTGATTTTAACATCTTGCGCAGCCGCACTCAGGCTAAACACCAGAAATAAAGCACAATGAACCACAACTTTCCTCATCCCTCTAAGTTATATAATATTACCTTTATCTTAAATCAATTTCTTTCCAAATCTTATTACTTTATGTCTTTTCCAAAACTGAATTACTTCTTTCTGTTGGCCCTAACCCTTCAGACTATTTCCCTTTTCGGACAAGCACAATCCCTGGAAAGAGCCTTTCCACGCCTCGATTCACTACTAAACGTCAAAAATAACAAACCATTCAACGGCACAATTATTATCGCCACGGATAGAAAAATAGCCTACGAACGCCAGCATGGATCTTCTGTACCCGGAAAAAAAACTCCTTTTAATGAAAACAACCAGTTTGTTATCGGATCTGTCAGCAAACAAATCACTGCCGTACTGGTCTTAAGAGAACTCGACAAACATAACCTGAACCTTAAGGATCCTATCAAGAAATACCTGCCTGAATTAACCATGTCATGGGCAGACACCGTGACTATCCACCAATTACTTACCCACACGCATGGAATTACCACACTGGACAAGCCACTGGCCTACCCCGCAGGCTCAAAATTTAACTATTCCACAATTGGCTATCAGTTACTAGGAAAAATTGTAGCTAAAACCTCTGGAAAGACTTTTCCAGAACTATCAAATGAATTATTTATTCTTTGCGGGATGAAAAACACCTTTGATCCCAAACTAAAAAAACACCAAAAACTTGTCAACGGTTATGTTGAAAAAGAAGACGGTAAACTACACCTTGAAAAATCCCCTCTGGAAGAATTTACCCCAGCAGCGACCTTTATCTCAACAGCCAGGGATTTAGTCCTCTGGAACAGCGCTGTACATTCAGGAAAGCTTCTTTCCGCAGCAACCTATAAGCTGATGATCACACCTTATGCAACCAGACAACATGTATTTCTTGGAAAAACAGACTACGGCTATGGCCCTACGATTACGAATACCGATAATCTGCTTCAAATAGGCCAGACAGGCTATATTCCCGGTTTTGTTTCCATGGATTATTATTTCCCACAAACAAAAACCAGCATTATCATGCTGCAAAACACCGCATGGGACTTAAACGACCTTTCAAAAACCTTCAGCTATCAATTACAAGCCCTAAAGATCCTTAAAGAGACCTTACTCCACCAATAACTCTTATTTCGTTTCTGCCTTCTTAAGATGCGTATCAATCAACTCAACCAACGCAGCAAACTCTTTAGGTTCATACCCGATAGACTGATAAATAATCTTTCCACGCTCATCAACCAGTATATTCCTCGGAATAGACTGCAAAGCAAACTTTTTGAATATTCCCCTATCAGTATCCGGCAGAATAGGGAATGTAAAACCCTTTTTCGCTTTAAAAGGGATCAATTTGTCCCAGCCCTCTTCCCGTCCAAAAACAAAAAAAGCGAACCCCGCATTGTCCTTATACTTTTCCCAGATCCTTTTCTGAACCTCCGGAAGCTCCTCATTACAAGGAGGACACCAGGTTGCAAAAAGATTAATCAGAATTAGCTTCCCCTTATAATCGCTAATAGATACCGATTTTCCTTTTTGGATCTCAAAATTAAAAACAGGAACAGCGTCCCCAATCTTAGTTAAAGTGCCCTCATCCTTCTGCGCAAAAGAAACAAACGGCAACAAAGCGAACAACACGATAAAATATTTTAGCTTTCTCATAAGAGTATATGTCTATACACAATAATACCAAAATAAAACTATTCCCCCATCTCTTATTTCTCCTCCATACTTCGCCAAAATATTCTCTTCCCTTCTTTCCCTCAACGCTTCGCCATTTTATTTCTTCTTCTATTTCTCCTCCATGCATTGCCATCCTGCTTTCCCCCCCAACCTGTCAAAACCGCATTACATAAAAATCAGGCCTCTAAAAAAAATAAGGCTGTATGGTTTACGAACATTGACCATCCCTTCAGATGGGCGTAGTTCGCAAACCATACAGCCTTATTTTTTTTAGCCGTACGATAACTTTATTTAAAAGGACTCACTGTCAGGCGGAATCCCATAATCCACAAACCCCGGTCTTTTTTCCTTTTTCTTTTTCCCTGTGAACAAGCCCTTCACCGTATTAAATATCGCAGAAATATGTTCCGCATCCAGCGTTTTACCAACCTTACTCGTCGCTAATCCTACCAATGCCCTTGTAATAAAACCTGACCCCTTAAACAGCGTCCCATTCATTAAAATAGGCAATGCCATAGACATCAGTCTGCTGCTGATATTCAGCTTATCGTCAACCTTTAAAAACGCAGATGGCGTAGCATATTTCTTAATCAGGCTACCCAAAGTAAACTGTTTAAGATAAACCTTAACATCATCCTTAATCATTTCCTCCTGCATCTTATAATCAACCTTAAGACTAATCATTCTGACGTTCAGATCTTGCAGGTTATTAATTTCATACTTTTTGCTCATCTTCTTCGTCCTCCTGTAGTTTTTTAAAATATTTCCTGATCGTGAAGTTGACAATAGCCTTCTCAATGAATTTCTCTTTAGTCACATACACTATAATTGCTAAAAGCAGATAAAGCAGCGCAACACAACCAAAACCAGCGGTATAACTGGCAAAAAGTGTAGATAAGAAGAGCGCAAGCGTAACCGTCCCTAAAATAAAGGCCAGCACAAAGCAAACACCCACAATAGCATTGGTAATTAAGTCAGCAAATACTTTGGCAGACCTTTTAATTAACACCAGCCGTGCGTATTCTATCCGGGTATCCACGTAGGTCTTAGCCTCCGAGAACAACTCCTCAATATTCTTTTCTTTCTTCTCCTCCATTGGTAATTAAACTTTAGCTTGTTCTGATCATAAATATGCAGAACTACTTATAATAACTCATTAATAAGAATATTGTTTAAGCGTGTTCCGCATCATCAACAAATTCTTCTTCAGCTTCATGCAGTTTACTCTTAACAGAGCTTACTACTTTATCTTTTAAGCCCGTCAAATGATCAATCTCATCTGCCGCTCTCTCTTTTATTGCATCACCAAGGTCTTTCAATGACTGATTCAAACGGTCACGAGTTTCACTACCTTTTTCAGGCGCAAACAGCAACCCTAATGCTGCACCAGCAGCCAAACCTGTTAATAATCCAATTAATACTTTTGAGTTATCGTTCATGACTTTAATTTTTATGTTTAATAATTGATTTTGTAGCGATGTAATTGATAATAAGGTGGTATTATTTGTTATAACTCTTTAGCCACGGGAATTGTTTTAATCTTTCTGAGAATTTAACAGAATAGAAATCTTTCAAACCGGAGATAAAAGATAAACCGGAGGAAACAATGTACAACACCGTCCTTTACTAAGTTAATACGAAGAATGGAGTGGACTTAGGTATCCAGGTTAATAGCCTTCATTTTATTGTAAAGGGTCTTCCTGTCTATATTCAGGATCTTTGCAGCCTTAGTCTTGTTAAAGTTCACCTCACGAAGCACTTTCAATATGGCTTCATATTCAGCCTCTGAAGCTGCATTCTTCAAGTCCCTGGACTTCTCATGGTTCCTGTGAATCGTATTTTCAATGGCAGTTACTTTTGCGTCAGTAGAAATTTCCAGCGGAAGTGCTTTAAGCTGGATTTCATCAGATTCTGTCAGTAATGTTGCTCTTCGGACCACATTCTTTAGCTCCCTTACATTTCCCGGCCAGTTATAGCTCAGGAAACACTCTTCCACATCCTTAGAAAAGCCCAGTACATTTCTGCCCAGCTCCTCATTTGCGAAATCAAGAAAAGTCTTTGCAAAGATCATAATATCTTTTCCCCTCATGCTCAATGGCGGAAGGTTAATTGCGAATTCATTAAAACGGTGGTATAAATCCTCTCTGAAACGTCCTCTCTGGATCGCTGTAGCCAGATTTTCATTCGTTGCCACAATAATACGGACATCAAGATCAATCTCTTTTGTGCTACCAATACGCTTAATTTTTCTTTCCTGAACCGTTCTCAGTAAAGCAGCCTGTAAATCATAAGATAAGTTTCCTACTTCATCCAGAAAAAGCGTTCCGCCATTTGCCATCTCGAAATGACCGATTTTTGTATTTAATGCACCCGTAAAAGATCCTTTTTCGTGTCCAAAAAACTCACTCCCTGCAAGTTCCTTTGTTAAAGAACCACAATCCATAGCCACAAAAGGGTTATCCCTTCTTGGACTGTTCAAGTGAATAGCTTTCGCTACAGATTCTTTTCCAGTGCCACTTTCGCCAGTCAGGATTACACTGTATGACGTTGGTGCTACCAATTGAATTTGCTTTAACAACTCTTTTGAAGCCTGACTCTGGCCGGCCACAAAATTTTCTACCTGGTTATAAACAGGCTTTGAAGTCTTGGCTTTTTGTACCTCAGATCTAACACCTTCGGCAGTAGTATCATTTAATGCTATTTGTGTATCAATAGCTTTATTTATAGTATTTAAGATTTCATCCGGATATAAAGGCTTGGTAATATAGTCGTAAGCCCCTAATTTAATCAGTTCAACAGCAAGTTTGATATCCGAATAGCCAGTAATAATAATCACACCCGTCTGTGGATAATTCTCTTTAATTTTAATGAGCATTTCCTTTCCGTCGGTGTCCTCCAGCCTGTAATCACATAAAACAAGGTCATACTGATCCTTACTCAGATAGTCTTGTGCAGAAACGCCACTAGTCGCAGTATTCACACTAAACCCATTTCTGGTTAAGAATTTTGACAGTAATAAACCTATATTAATTTCATCATCTACTATTAGTATCCTTTTCATATCTGGCAACAAATTCTAAACTTATTCGATGATAAATATAAAGAAATATTTTATATGGGAAATATTTTCTACACTTATATATTTATATTCCCCTTAATCGCATACTTATCCCCGAAAACGCTCCAACCGGCTTTTCCGCAAAATTTAAACCATTTAAAGCGAGTTAGTTAGCGTCCTTTGAAATCTGCGCGCCTTTTTTCCAGAAAGGCCCCTACACCTTCTTTAAAGTCTTGTGTACCAAAACATTTACCAAACTCCTCAATTTCAACCTCAAAACCGTTTACACGCTCATTTACAGCAGCATTCACAGCATTTATTGCTGCTGCAACAGCAAGAGGTGCACGTTGTTTAATTTTGTTAAGGATTTCTTCGGCCTTGCCAATCAATTCTGCAAGAGGCACTACATGATTGACCAACCCTATTTTCTCTGCCCTTTCCGCAGTAATCATATCTGCTGTGGTAATCATTTCTGTAGCTCTTCCTTTTCCAACCAATCTGGTTAATCTTTGTGTTCCGCCATAACCAGGAATCAAGCCTAAAGTAACTTCAGGCAAGCCCATTTTTGCAGTATCAGCAGCTACACGGATATGACAAGCCATTGCCAGCTCTAATCCTCCGCCCAAAGCGAATCCATTAATTGCAGCCACAAAAGGCTTTTTACTATTTTCTATCGCATCAAAAACATTGACTTGTCCACTTCTGGCTAAAGCTTCTCCCTGCTCAGTATTATAAGCTGAGAATTCTGAAATGTCAGCTCCAGCAACAAATGCTTTCTCACCAGCACCAGTCAAAAGTACACCTCTCACTTCTTCTGTTCTGGAAGCAAAAGCAATTACATCTGCCAGTTCAGCCAGTGTTTCCTTATTCAGGGCATTCAATTTCGATTCACGGTTAATCGTAACGTAAAGTATATTCGCTTTAACCTCTGATAGTATATTCTGATAGCTCATATTTTAAAAGTTTCTGTTTTCGTTAGCCCAGTCACGGATATAATCGACGATAGTCACCATGGTTGTTCCCGGTGCAAATAATTCTCCCACTCCAATCTCTTTGAGTTTTTCCATATCTGATTCGGGAATGATCCCACCACCAGTTAATAATACATTAGTCAGCTTCTTTTGTTTCATGAACTCCACAATTTTAGGAAAAACTGTCATGTGTGCACCTGATAAAATAGAAACTCCGATCGCGTCCACATCTTCCTGCAATGCAGTGTTGACCACCATTTCTGGGGTTTGCCGTAAACCGGTATAAATCACTTCCATACCGGCATCACGTAAGGATGTTGCGATCACTTTCGCTCCGCGGTCATGACCATCAAGGCCAACTTTGGCCACTAAAATCCGAATTGGCCTATTTAATGTTTTGCTCATAAATTATACCGATAATCCATCGTAAATGTAAGTAAATTAGCTCTTTTATATTAACTTTGAATATAAATTTACAGTTTTTATGAGTGAGGAAAGATCATTGAACTTTATTGAAGAGATCATTGAAAACGATTTAAATAGTGGAAAGTACAAAACTTTAGTTACACGTTTTCCACCTGAACCTAATGGATATTTACATATCGGTCATGCTAAGGCTATCTGCCTGAATTTTGGATTAACCCAGAAATATGGTGGTTATACCAACCTGAGATTTGATGATACAAATCCTGTGACCGAAAAAACCGAGTACGTAGACAGTCAGCAGGAAGACATCAAATGGTTAGGTTTTGAATGGAAACATGAATTATATACTTCAGATTATTTTGATACTTTATATGATTTTGCCGTTAAGTTAATAGAAAATGGTCTTGCTTATGTAGATCATGGTACTGCTGAAGAAATTGCAGGCTTAAAAGGTACGCCAACAGAATCAGGTACTGACAGTCCATACCGCAGCCGTAGTGTAGAAGAAAACCTGGCCTTGTTCAGCAGCATGAAAGCTGGTGAACTGGAAGACGGAGCTTGTATCCTGCGTGCAAAAATTGATATGTCAAGCCCTAACATGCTGATGCGTGATCCGATTATTTACCGTATCAAACATGCAGAACATCACCGTACAGGCAACAAATGGTGTATCTATCCAATGTACGATTTTGCCCATGGTCAGAGTGACAGTATTGAGGAAATTACGCATTCGATCTGTACACTTGAATATGTTTCTCACCGTGAGTTATATGATTGGTTTATTGCAAAACTGGGCATCTTCCCTTCACACCAGTACGAGTTTGCACGTTTAAACCTTACTTATACAGTAATGAGTAAACGTAAACTGTTACAATTAGTGAATGATGGTGTAGTAACCGGATGGGATGACCCACGCATGCCTACGATCAGCGGACTTAGAAGAAGAGGTTATACACCAGAAAGTATCCGTGAATTCTGTGAAAGAATCGGAATCGCGAAAAGAGAAAACCTGATTGAACTGAGCCTGTTGGAATTCTGTGTCCGTGAGCATTTAAATAAAACAGCGAACCGTGTAATGGCAGTTCTTGATCCTATTAAATTAGTGATTACAAACTATCCTGAAGGTAAAGAAGAAATTCTGATTGGGGAGAACAACCCTGAGGCTGAAGATAAAGGCGGCCTGAGAGAAATCCCTTTCAGCAATGAACTTTGGATCGAAAGAGAAGATTTCATGGAAGAACCTGCTAAAAAATGGTTCAGACTGGCTCCTGGTACAATGGTAAGGTTGAAAAACGCTTATATTGTGAAATGTGAAGATTTCAAAAAAGATGCAGACGGAAACGTTACTGAAATCCACTGTACTTATATCCCTGAGTCTAAAAGCGGCGAGGATACCAGCGAAATCCATGTAAAAGGGACTATTCACTGGGTAAGTACGAAACACGCTAAAACTGCTGAAATCAGAGTTTATGACCGTTTATTCTCGGTAGAATCTCCTGATAGCGAAGAAGGCGATTTCAAAGACTACCTGCACCCTGACAGCGTAAAAGTTATCAAAGAAGCTTATATAGAGCCTTATCTGGCTGGTGCTGATCTGGAATCAAGATACCAGTTTATCCGTAAAGGCTATTATTGCCTCGATAAAGATTCAACAGCAGATCACCTGGTTTTCAATCAAACTGTTGGTTTGAAAGACGCCTGGGCGAAAGCAAAGAAATAAATTCATTAAAAAACCCCTGTCCTTTACCAGGTCCAGGGGTTTTTTGTGTCTAAAAAGACCGTTAATACTTCTGATAAAGATTATATAAGATCATTTTATCACCATCAGTTAATACCGGTGTGATGTCTACCTGTACAAAATGACGTTTAAAAGCAACGATGGCCGCCGGCAGGTTACTTACATCATAACCAATAATACGCAGAGCGATAGCCGGATCAAATTCAACAGGAGGAATTTGCAATACATCATCATACCATAAACCAAAACCTCTGTCAGCAAGCTGTTTCCATGGAAATTTATTAGGATCAATCTTACGTTTAGGCGCGATATCTGAATGTCCGATAATATTTGAAGCTGGTATATTATATTTTTTCTTCAGCGAGGTTAATAGCGCAATCAGGCTATTCATTTGCGCCTCAGAATAAGGTTCATTTCCATTGTTATCCAGTTCAATCCCTAAAGAACAAGAATTCAAATCATATTCATTACCCCATTTCGCCACACCAGCATGGTTTGCACGCAGGTAATCATTCACCATTTGTACTACTTTTCCGTCTCTTCCAACAATGTAATGCGCACTGGTTTGCGTTTCCTTCTTGGTAAATGCTCTGATTGTTCCCTCTGTAGAGGTCATCGCTGTATGATGGATAATAATAAAATTAGGTTTACGGATACCAAAATTCACAGAGCCTACAAAAGACTGCTGATCAGCCGGAAGCGTCTCAATATTCTGATTCACCGGTGGCATCGCTGTCAGGATATCACCGAACCCTTTAGCCTGGGTCTTATAGATCTTATTCGTTGCTGCATATTTGTTCGTTGAACAGGCCGCAAGGAAAAGCAAAGGGATGCTTAACAGTAAAATGTTTTTACTTATAGGGATTTGTCTCATCATAGGTAATTATAAACGGTGAAATTACTAATATTTACATAAATGCGTTAGAATACACTAATGTTTATGCCCGGCTTATTATTTTTCCTAATTTAGTTGCGTTATAAAAAATTACCATGAACAAAACTACCAAAGCAGCCTTATTTTTAGCAGGATGCTCGATTATTGCAGGCATAGGATCCTGTACTAACACATCGGGAACCAAAACAGCTACAACGACAACAACAGAGAAACCAGGTGCAGTCAAAGACAGTTTACAGGAATATGTACACAACAGACTGGATATTTATGAAACGGTTAAACTAACGACTAATCTGAATGTACTGAGTGCAAATGAGCGAAAAATACTTCCTCTGCTTATCCAGGCTGCCCAGATTATGGATGAATTGTTCTGGAAACAAGCGTATCCGCAGCGTGACAGCCTGCTGGCAGGACTGAAAGATGAAAAAACTAAAGAATTTATTAAAATAAATTATGGCCCATGGGACAGGTTAAATGGTGATAAACCATTTATTGCAGGCATCGGGGCTAAACCAGAAGGCGCTTCCTTCTATCCTGCCGGGATGACTAAAGCAGAACTGGAAAAATCTACCTTAAAAGATAAATTCAATGCCTATTCGGTGATTCAAAAAGATTCAACAGGAAAACTGATCAGCGTTCCTTACCATGTTATCTATGCTTCAGAACTTCAAAGAGCTTCGAGCTTATTAAAACAAGCGGCATTAATGACTGAGGATGCAGGATTTAAAAAATATCTGAACCTTAGAGCAGATGCATTGATGAATGATAATTTTACTGTAAGTGATTATGCCTGGTTAGATATGAAGACCAATATTCTGGATATCATTATCGGCCCTATTGAGAATTACGAAGACAAAATGTTCAATGCACGTACCTCTTACGAAGCTTATGTTTTAGTAAAAGATAAAGTGTGGAGCAAGCGCCTGGCAAAATATGTAAGTATGCTGCCTGAATTACAAAAAGGACTGCCAGTTGCTGAAAAATACAAAAAAGAGAAACCAGGTACAGATTCAGAATTAAACGCTTATGATGTTGTTTATTATGCTGGTGACTGTAACTCAGGCTCTAAAACCATCGCGGTTAATTTACCGAATGATGAGGTAATTCAGCAGAAAAAAGGCACACGCAGATCACAATTGAAAAATGCAATGAAGGCTAAGTTCGATAAGATCCTGGTTCCGATTGCAGCTGAACTGATCGATAAAGATCAACAGCAATACATTAATTTTGATGCATTCTTTGCCAATGTAATGTTCCATGAAGTAGCACATGGCCTGGGTATCAAAAACACTGTTACTGGTAAAGGTTTTGTAAAAGAAGCGCTTAAAGAACAATCCGGATGGCTGGAAGAAGGCAAAGCAGACATATTAGGTCTTTACATGGTTACCGGCCTGTTGAAAAAAGGGGAGTTAACTGGTGATATTAAAACCTACTATACCACTTTTATGGCTGGCTTACTTCGTTCAGTAAGATTTGGGGCTTCAAGTGCACACGGTAAAGCAAACATGCAGTGTTTCAACTTCTTCAAAGAGAAGGGCGCATTTGTAAGAACAGCAAACGGAACTTATAAAGTAGATTTCACGAAATTCCAGACTGCAATGAATGACCTGAGCAATGTCATCCTTACCCTGCAAGGTAATGGAGATAAGGCTGCGGTAGAGAAAGTACAGAAAACCTATGCGGTAATCAGTCCTGAACTAAAAGCAGACTTAGACAAGTTAAGCAAAAAAGGAATCCCGGTTGATATCATATTCGAACAGGGAGTTGATGTATTGGGTGTAAACTAAGCAAGCCCGCATAAAAAAGGCCGTCATATTCATAAGAGTATGACGGCCTTTTCTTTTAAAGAAGTTTAAGAAGGAAGGTGTTTCAAAATGATATTTTCCAATTCCTGGATATCGAAAGGTTTGGACAAATAACCATCTGCACCAGCTTCATCTGCCAGAGACATTACATCATTATTGGCAGAAAAATAGATAACAGGGATATTCTTCAGTTTTTCATCACTTTTTAGCGCTCTGGTGGCATCAATACCACCGACGTCAGGTAACCAGTTATCCATAAAAATAATATCCGGAATATAGGCCATAACCTGTTCTATGATATTATTCGAGGTAGAAGAGGTTTTAATTTCATAACCAGCGTCTTCAAGAATAAAGGTACATAATTCAAGTATGTCGGTATTATCATCAAAAATGAATACTTTTTTTTGCTCGGCCATTTAACAGTATAGATTAGGACAACAAATTTATGAATTCTGTCATATCTTCAATGCGTAAAGTGTAATCTATTTTAGCATGGATGGCAGCTTGCTGTGGCATATAAGAAACCTGGGCTGTGGCCGGGTCCTGAATTGCAGTAATTCCACCCCATGCTTTTACGCTGATTAATCCATTTACCCCATCAGAATTGGATCCTGAGAGCAATAAACACACTAATTTAGTTTTGTAAACTTCGGCAGCTGTTTGAAATGTTGCGTCTATTGCCGGACGGGAATAATTTATTTTTTCTGAATAATCGAGTGAAAAACTCTTGTCTTTTTCTATTAATGTATGATAATCTGAAGGTGCAATGTAAATTGTGCCCGCCAGAATAGGCTCTTTTTCGTCAATTTCTTTTACAATCAGGCTGGTTCGTCCTGAAAGTAATTCCGGCAGCAGCGAATCTGCCCCATGTTTTCTGTGAACTACAATGATAATAGGAAAACTGAGCGCAGGGCTGAGTCCTGGCAGTACTTTTAACAGTACGTCCAGACTTCCGGCAGAGCCTCCTATAATTAATGCCTCACAGTCTTTCATTAGCTTACTTTCCTCCAGATTTTTTCTGCGGGAACCCGCTTATAATTTTTGGAGAGCGGGGAAAAATCCAGCGTTTCCTTACTTCCTAAAGCAAGATAACCAAGACCTTCCAGGCTTTCATCAAAAAGGTTTAAAACTTTATGTTGTAAATCCCGGTCAAAGTAAATCAGGACATTACGACACAAAATTAGTTGAAATTCATTAAAAGAATGATCAGAAACCAGATTATGTGTAGAAAAAATTAGCCTGCTTTTTAAATCATCACTGAATTTTGCCAGAGAATAGTTTGCCGTATAGTAACTCGAAAAATCTTTTGCACCACCCGATAAAATATAATTCTCCGAATATTGTTTCATCTGGCTCATCGCAAACATACCCTGCGCAGCCTTTTCTAAAACAACGGGATTTAGATCTGTCGCGTAAATCAGAGATTTGTGTAAGAGGTTTAGTTCCTTCAGGATAATTGAAATTGAATAGGCCTCCTCCCCAGTTGAACAACCAGCAAGCCAAATTCTTATAAAAGGATAAGTTCCCAGTTTAGGCAGCACTACATCTCTCAGTGTCTTAAAAAAACCCGGATCCCTGAACATCTCGGTCACATTAACCGTAATCTGCTCTACAAACCTTTTAAAATAAGTGGTATCATTATTTATAGTATACCGGAATTCTGCAAAACTTACCTGCTTATCCAGAGAATACAATCTCAGTATTCTCCTTTTAATAGATGCTTTGGAATAACCTGTAAAATCATATCCGTAATGCTCCAGCAAATCTGCCAGCAGAATTTCGACCTGCTCGTCAGTAATTACAGATAATTCCTGGCTCATCTAAATATATTTAACTAATAAATCGGTTAAGCTGTCTACATTAATAGGTTTTGAGACATAACCAACCGCACCTGCATTCAGGCAGCGCTCTTTATCTCCAAGCATCGCCTGCGCCGTAACAGCAATAACAGGTATTTCTTTTAATTCAGGATCTTTACTCATGATCGCCATGGCTTCATAACCATCCATTCCAGGCATCATCATATCCATTAATACTACTGCAATATCTTTTTGTTCTTCCAGCAACTGTAACCCTTCTTCCCCACCAATTGCCGAAACGCACTGATAACCTTTAGATTTCAACACAGCCTTTAAAGCAAAGATATTCCTGTTATCGTCATCTATTATTAATACTTTTCTCTTTTTTTCCATACCTTAAAACATGGTGGTTTTTTTAATTTTTATCATAAAGCCATACGCGCAATAACGAAATCAGCTGATCCACATCGACTGGCTTGGAAATATAGTCGGATGCACCCGCAGCGATACATTTTTCTCTATCTCCCATCATTGCTTTCGCAGTAACAGCTAAAATAGGTAAATGTTTAAACGCACTTATTTTCCTGATTTCTTTGGTGCTTTCATATCCGTCCATCTCCGGCATCATCATATCCATGAGCACAAGATCTATCGACGGATTCTCCTTAAGTAACTGTAGTGCTTCTTTTCCATCAGTAGCAGCCAATACTTTCATCTTATGTTGTTCCAATGCTTTAGTCAGAGAAAAAATGTTCCTGACATCGTCATCAGCGATTAATACGGTCTTATTATGCAACACTTCATATAAGCTGCCCAAAGTTTCAGTCGCTTTTTTTGCTTTGCTTTCTACTGATTTTTCTTCTACCAAATGCAGAAAAAGTCCTGCTTCATCCAGAATACGCTGATAAGAATGTGCCGTTTTTACAACAATAGAATCCGCGTATTGCTTAATTCTGCGTTCCTCTCCCTGAGAAAGGTTTTTACCCGTAAAAATAATGATTGGAAGATTCTCTAATCCTTCACTCTTTTTAATCGTTTCCAGAGTCAGGTAAGCATTTTTATCAGGGATACCCATATCCAGTATCACACAATCCACTTCTTTGCGCTGCAATGCGTCAACACCCTGCGCTACGTTATTTACGACCTCAGTTTGTATCGCATGATTACTTAAAAAGTAGCTTAATGCTTTTGCATGCTGCTCATTTTCTTCCACAATCAGTACCTTTTTAGGATGACGGCTTAAAGCATGTTCCAGCTTTTGGAAAATCTGCTGCATATGTTCCAGGGCTACTGGTTTATTGATAAAGTCAACAGCGCCCTTTAACAAGCTTTCCTTTTTCACTTCCAGCGAGGACATAATATGTACAGGGATAGGTCTTGTTGCTGGATTCGCTTTCAGTTCTTCCATCACCTGCCAGCCATCCTTTACCGGAAGCTGTATATCCAGCAGGATTGCTAAAGGTTTAAAGTGGTTCGCCAGTTCAATCCCAATATCACCTCTTACAGCGACTATTCCTTTGTAATTTCTCTTGCGTGTAAAGGTTAATAGTGCCTTCGCAAAAGAAGTATCATCCTCAATAATCAGGATCACTTTATCTCCTTTGACTATAGTTGCACGGTCATCATCAATTTCCTGCGGAATATGATCTACTGTATAACGCTCTGGCAGTGCTGTTCCTTCTGTCTCAATAACTTCAACATCACTGTAATCATAGGTTGCATGGATTTCTTCTTCGAGTTCGGCTGCAATACCATCTATAGGTAAAGTAAGCGTGAATGTACTCCCTGTATTTTCTACACTCGTCACTTCTATTTCTCCGCCTAATAACTTAGCCAGCTCTCTGCTGATGGAAAGTCCAAGTCCTGTTCCACCAAACTTCCTTCTGGTTGAACCATCTGCCTGCTGAAAAGCTTCGAAGACTAACCCCTGTTTAGCAACAGGAATACCAATACCTGTATCTGTTACTTTGAAGATCATTGCATTATTTGCCTGATCGCTATGAATATTCAGGGTTACACTTCCCTTAGCTGTAAACTTGATTGCATTGGACAGCAGGTTCTTTAAAATCTGCTCCAGACGCATTTTATCGGTATGAAGCGTTGATAGCTCACTCTGCTGCTCGATATTAAATTCCAGCTGTTTGTTTTTCGCTATCGGATTGAATAAAGAGCGCATATCTGACGACACCTCATTCAAACTGATATCCGCCAGTTCCAGCTTCATTTTCCCTGCTTCGATTTTAGAAAGGTCAAGAATCTCATCAATCAAGCCTAATAATCCTTGTCCCGAACTCTGAATAACCTCAGCATATTCTATATATTCCGGATCCAGTTCTTCGTTATCAGACATTAACTTAGAAAGCAGCAAGATCGAATTTAACGGTGTTCTTAGCTCATGAGACATATTCGCCAGGAATTCTGACTTATATTTCGTGCTTTGTTCCAACTGCTCAGATTTCCGCTGAATCTCCACATTATGCTCATGGATCATCTGATTTTTCTCTTCCAGCAAGGTTGTTCTTTCTTCGAGCTCCTGATTGCTTTGTAAAAGCTCTTCTTGTTGCACCCGAAGTTCTTCTTCAGAAGTTTGTATCTTTTGAGTCTGCGCTTCTAATTCTGCATTTAAGCCTTCCAGCTCACTATGCTGTGCTTGTAATTCTTCTGCCTGTGCTTGCGTTTCTTCCAGGAATTCTTGCAATTTCTTCCGGTTCTGAGCTACATGAACGGCTACTCCTATATTAGTCGCAATGTTATTGAAAAAGTCGAGCTGCAATTGACTAAATGTATTCAGTGAACCAAACTCCATCACACCAACAATTACATTATCCCTGATTACAGGTACTGCAACTATATTTTTAGGTTTAGTATTTCCAGCGGCATAACTAATGGTCAATTCTCCATCAGGAATATCGTTCAGCAAAATCTGTTTGCCGGATTTCAGCACCTGGCCAACCAGTCCCTCTCCTTCTTTCAGTGTTTGTTTCCGCTGATCTGCTAATAACGCATAACTTCCTGCCATATGCAGTTCACGGTCATTTTCTAAAAGATAAAAAGCGGCTACATGTGCGCTTGTGTGCTGAATAATGTTTTCTAAAATATCATTAGCCAGCGTTTCTACATTTTTCTCACCAACCATCTTATCATTCAGGTTCGCAATACCAGATTGTAACCATTCTTTGTCAGCCAGTAAAGAGAAAGAGTATTGTAAAGATTCGGCCATTGAATTCAGTGATAATGCCAAACGGCCCAGGCTATCTTCTGCTGCTTCATCCAGTCTGATCTGGTAATTTCCACTGGAAATCTGAGCGGCTATATCCTGAATAACGTGAATCCGGCGATCAACTTCTTTGTTGGTTTCTTCTAGTTTCTGTTGCAGTTGAATTCTGGCATCGAAATCTGTTGAAACCCTGCGGTAAAAGAAGATAGTGATTAAAATAGCCAGCAGTGCCGCAATGATAATTAACACTGGAGTAAAGCCTGCCAGCTTATTCTGGCTTGCAGTCCGCGCGTTCAGCAAGCTTTGTTCTTCAGTCTGCATGGTTTTAATGACAACCCTTGCTTTGTCCATATAAGCTTTACCGGTAAGCAAGTCTCCGATGCTCACAGACCCGCCTTTTCTTTTGATAGTTATAGTTTTTTCAAGAATACTTAAGCGCCCTTCAATAATTTCTCTCAGCTTGTTAATATTAACTTGCTGTGCAGAGTTATCTGTAGTTTGACGCTGCAAAGTATCCAATAAAAGGATTGCTTCAGCTTTAGCTCCGTTATAAGGTTCAAGAAAAACTTCATCTCCTGTCAGCAAAAACCCCCGTTGCCCGGTTTCTGCATCTTTTAAAACAGATAACACTCCATCTGTATGCCTGATTACCGCATTACTATGAGAAACCAGATCTGAATTTTTAATCAGATTAGTAATACTTACATAAGAAGCAAACGAACTGATAAAAAGCAATAATAAAGATAACCCCAGTCCAAAACGCAGGTTATTTTTTAATGTTTTCCTAACCATAAAAAGAAATATTTTTAAGCTGTCTCTGTTGTTGAAATTAAAGGGATATTGAAGTAAAATTCAGATCCCTCTCCTAAAATACTATTTACACCTACTGTGCCACCGTGTCTTCCTATAATTTCGGCAGAAATATATAAACCAATTCCTAAACCCTGGAAATGGATAGATGTTTCCTCTACCCGATAAAATTTATCAAAGACATTCTTTTGCTGCTCCGGCTCAATCCCTATTCCAAAATCCCTCACCGCTACCGTTACCCGGTCATCTTCTACTGCCACGTTTATATGAACTTCGGTTGTTCCGGGAGCATATTTGATGGCATTCGTTAGAAAGTTTACCACCACCTGTTCAATCCGCATTTCATCTGCAAAGATTTCAGTAGGAACGTGTCCATTTTTTATAATGGTAAATTCAGGATTAGACTGGTGGATCACTTCCAGAATGTTATCTAAAAGAGTATTCAGATTGAAGTATTGTTTATTAAACTTCAGTTTCCCACTTTCAATTTTAGAAATATCAAGTAAATCAGCAATCAGATCGCTCAGCTTATCCAGTTGCAACTGCGCTTTCTTTAAATGCTTTTTTACCGTTGGAATATCCCCTTTATCGACACTTCTTTCCAATAACTGGACATATCCCTTCACACTGGTCAAAGGCGTTTTTAACTCATGGCTGGCAATACTGATAAATTCATCTTTTTTTCTTTCTGCTCTTTTTCTGAATTCTATTTCTTCGAGCAGCGTTTTCTGAATTTCTATGAGTTTCCTGCTTTGTTCATAGATCCTGTAAAATGTTTTTACTTTTAAAAGCAGGATATTGATATCTACAGGTTTAGTAATATAATCCAACCCTCCTGAAGAATAGCCTTTAGTGATAAAGCTGAGTTCAGTATTTGCGGCAGATAAAAAGATGATTGCTGTTTCTTTGGCCTTACTGTATCCTGCAATGGCTTCTGCAACTTCAAAACCATCCATCCCGGGCATCTGAACATCTAATATGATTAATACGTAAGCCGTTTTAAGCACTTTTTTCAAAGCTTCTTCTCCGGAAGAAGCTGTATCGACTTCAAAATTGTGTCTTTCGAGAACTTTTTTTAGCGAGATCAGATTCTCTGGTGTATCGTCTACAATTAGGATCATTATGATGAATAAATAATAATTTTAAAGCTGATTACTAGTAAAGGTATCTCCCTGGTTTATATCTCCGGTATCAAATCCTTTTTTGAACCAGTACATTCTTTGTGCTGAAGTTCCGTGCGTAAAAGCATCAGGAACAACCTGTCCGCTGGATTGTCGTTGTAGTTTATCATCACCAATTGCATTTGCAGCAGTAAGTGCCTCCTCCAGATCTCCGGGATCTAATTCAAAATCCTTAAGATTTTGTGCATGATTGGCCCACAAACCAGCAAAAAAGTCGGCCTGTAATTCCAACTTGACAGAAAGTTTATTGTATTCTGTTTTGGATAAGGAACCACGTGCGCGTTCCAATTTCTCCGATATGCCTAATAAGTTTTGTACGTGATGGCCTACTTCATGTGCGACCACGTAAGCCTGTGCGAAATCTCCTGCTGCACCAAAGCGATCCTTTAATTCCGTATAAAAACTAAGGTCAATGTATACTTTATGATCGCCGGGGCAATAAAAGGGGCCTACCGCAGCGTCTGCGCGACCACAGGCAGACTCTACACTGCCTGTAAATACCTGGAGTTTAGGATGCTCATAAGTTTTGCCCATTTTACTAAACTCTTCATCCCAGACCTGTTCTGTAGATTCCAGTACACCACTTACAAATTTCAGTTCAGGATCAGTATTTAATCCTTTTTTAACTTCAACCTGCTGAGTTTCACCTAAAGGTAGTTGGGAAACAAGGCCGGTAAGGTCAGTACCAAAAAACATTCCGACAAGCACGACAATCAGGCCAATACCACCACCTAACAACGTTTTTCCTCCAGAGGAGCCTCTTGCGTCTTCTATATTATCACTACCCTTACCGAACCATTTCATATATTTTTGCGTTAATCAGTTATAACAAATATTAAGGTCAATTGTTGTCCTGAATTTTAATAAATCCTTAGCTTATGCAAAAGCTGCTAGTGCCGCTAAAATCCGGCTCTCAGTACTTTCAGCACCTAAAGTTACTGCAATATCAAAAACACCAGGGCCAAATTTTCCGCCTACCAGCATAATCCGGAATGGCAGCATTAATTCTCCTGGTTTAAGATTATGTTCTACAGCTAAGGCTTTGAACTTGTCTTCCAGCGCTAAAGCAGTTAAGCCATCTTCAAGCATAGGAATATACGCCGTAAAGAAAGCCGCTTTTTCAGCTGACCATTTACTTTTTACAGCAGGCAGATCATACGAAGCAGGTGCATTAAAGAAATATTCACTTTGTGCAACAAAATCAGTTAACAAATTACACCTGTCTTTGATCAGTCCAATCACCTTCAGAGCAAAATTATCATCCGATAATGTGATTTCTTTAGCAGCAAACTCCTCTTTAACGATATCCAGCAAATCGGCAGCATCCGTCTGTTTAATCCATTCGTGGTTATACCATTTAGCCTTTTCAAAGTCAAATTTAGCTCCTGCCTTACTGATTCTTTCTACAGAAAACTTCTCAATCAGCTCAGCCATAGTGAAAAGCTCCTGGTCAGTTCCATCATTCCAGCCCAGCATCGCCAGTAAGTTTACAAAAGCTTCAGGCATAAAACCAAGTTCTTTGAAACCTTTGGTCACATCTCCGGTTTTAGGATCTGTCCAGTTCTGTGCATAAACAGGGAAACCTAAACGGTCACCATCACGTTTACTTAACTTACCGTTTCCATCTGGTTTTAAGATCAGTGGTAAATGTGCCCAGTTTGGCATTTCATCTTCCCAGCCCAGATATTTCCATAATAAAATATGAACTGGCGCTGAAGGCAACCATTCTTCCCCTCTAAAAATATGGCTTATTTCCATCGCTTTATCATCAGCTACAACCGCCAGATGATAAGTAGGCATTCCATCTGCTTTTAAAAGCACTTTATCGTCAACAAGATTGGTTTCAAAAGTAACCAGTCCACGAATCATATCTATAAAAGACACCTGCTCATCTGCCGGCATTTTGATGCGGACAACATGTGGTGTATTATTTTTCAAAAGAATATCAACCTCCTCTTCAGAAAGGGTTAACGAATTTCTCATACTCATTCTGGAAGACAGCCCGTATAAGAAATTAGGAATCTCTTTACGTTTGGCATCTAACTCTTCAGGAGTATCAAAAGCATAATAAGCAAAACCATCAGCAATCAACTGATCAGCATACTGCTTGTAGGTTGGTTTACGCTCACTCTGACGGTAAGGTGCAAATTCACCACCAACCTGCGGACTTTCATCAGGATGAATGCCACACCACGCCAGGCATGAAGCAATATATTCCTCTGCTCCAGCTACAAAACGGGTCTGATCCGTATCCTCCACACGTAATACAAATGTACCCTTGTGTTTTTTGGCGAATAAATAATTAAATAAAGCCGTGCGTACACCGCCTAAATGAAGGCCCCCTGTCGGACTGGGCGCAAATCTTACTCTAACTTTCTTTTCCATATTATGAATCACAAAGATATATTTTTTAAGCGCTTACCGTTCTATTGATGTCTTTTTGAATGCTATTTTGTAATTTGCCTGAATATTCTATGAATCCTTACGAAAAAAAACGCCGCTGGAAGTTCTTCCTCCTTATTTTTGCGATTGTAATCGGAACCGCATCGGTGTTCTACAGTGACTTTTTCGTTAAAAAGATGGAGCGCGAAGAACAAGTTCAGTTTCAGCTCTATGTCAAAGTAACGGAGCAGTCTTTAGTCATGTATGATGATGACCGCTTTACCGATCTGATTGAAACAATTACCAAAAACACCAAACTCCCGGTAATTATGACCGATGGAGATGGACTGATCAATTCCTACCAGGGACTTGACTCTGCAAAAACAAACTATGGTGTAGAAAAGCAATACAAGAAAACGTACGATCCTGCCTATTTTGAAAGAGAGCTGAGACAAATGAAATTGCAGCATCCGGGTACCCCAATTATTGGTCTGGATGGCAAAATATGGCATATCTACCATAAAGACTCCTTTATTTTAACACAGCTGCGTTATTTCCCATTTATTCAGCTGGGGGTAATCGGCCTGTTCTTACTAACAGCTTATGTAGCTTTCAGCTCCGCAAGACGTTCTGAGCAGGACCAGGTATGGGTTGGGATGGCGAAGGAAACAGCACATCAGCTGGGAACCCCTATTTCTTCACTCATGGCCTGGATAGAGCTTATGAAATCCCGTTTTAATGCTGAGGATGACCCCTTAATTGCCGAAATGGAGAATGACCTCAAAAGACTGGAAGTGATTACAGACCGGTTTTCTAAAATCGGATCAAAACCTGTACTGGAAGATCATGTTGTTTATTCTGTCATTAGTAACTTCATTCAATATTTCCAGTTAAGGACTTCTGATAAGGTGATTTTTACCATTACCGGCGATGACCAGGTACGCGCCATGCTTAATATTCCTTTATTTGACTGGGTGACGGAAAACCTGCTAAAAAATGCAGCCAATGCCATTGAAAATGAAGGGCATATTACTGTCAACATTATTGAACATCTGGCAAAAGAAGAAGTGTTCATAGACATTACAGATACAGGAAAAGGTATTCCGAGGTCTAAGTTTGATGCCGTTTTTCAACCTGGTTATACCACAAGGAAAAGAGGCTGGGGACTCGGATTATCGTTAACCAAAAGAATTGTAGAAAACTATCATAGTGGTCAGATCTTCGTCAAAGACTCTGAATTAGGCAAGGGAACCACATTTCGTATCATCCTAAAAAGCAGTATTAAATATGAACCGACCTCAACCAAACGAATATCCGGCATGGGCATTGACTTACATTGAAAAAGTTAATAGTGATATTATTGAACTCTTAGAACGTCAGGCTGATGAGTTTCCTGATTTCTTAAGCACATTGACTGCAAAGGCAGATTATGCTTACGCACCAGGTAAATGGACGCTCAAAGAGATGGCAGGGCATATTATTGATACAGAAAGAATTTTAGTTTACCGCTTAACCTGTTTTGCCCGTCTGGAGCAAACTGCTTTACCGGGTTTCGAGGAAGATGATTATGTAGCGAATGCACATTTCTCAGACCGCGAGCTAAGCAGCTTTGCAGAAGAATTCAGGTTGCTGAGAAAAGCGAACCTGTACTTGTTCAAATCTTTGAATGATCATGATCTGAAGCGTAGCGGAACGGCTTCTGAAAGACAAATCTCTGTTCGTGCTTTACTTTATGTGATTGCCGGACATTTAATGCACCATACACAAATTATTAACGAAAGATATTTATGATCTGGTTTACTGAATTTACTCCTGAACAGCTAAATAACAGGCCCAAAAACCATTTGGGCGGGCTTTTAGATATTCAATTTACAGCGATTGGTGAGAATTCGGTAACTGCGACCATGCCTGTAGATGAACGTACCCATCAGCCTGCCGGAATATTACATGGAGGAGCCTCTGTCGTACTCGCAGAAACGCTGGGCAGTATTGCATCTTTCATGTGTATAGACCCTGAATTATACCAGGCTGTAGGCCTTGAAATCAACGCAAATCACTTACGTCCTGTTAAAAGCGGAAAAGTTACCGGAATTTGCACTGTTATCCATAAAGGTGCAAAAACACATATCTGGGACATCAAAATCTATGATGACAGGGGGAAAATGAATTGTATCAGCCGTTTAACAGTTGCTATTATTCCTAAAACAAGATAATTAACCGCTTTGCAAAATACACTGACCACTATAAAAAGCATTTATCCATTAAAGGAAGTGCATTTGAATCTGCTGCTGAAAGAACTAAAAGAAGCAGAATTTCCTAAAGGTCACCAGATTATTAGTGCCGGAAAGATAGAACGCTCTTTATATTTTATAGAGAATGGAGTTGCACGTGCTTATGTGGATGGCAAAGAGAACCGGATTACTTTCTGGTTCGGCATGGAAGGGGATATTATTCTTTCCTATCATAGCTATATTAACAATACACCTGGTTATGAAAGTATAGAGCTGCTGGAAAACTGTACGCTCTATGAATTGAAAACTGAGGCACTGGAAGCTTTATATAATTCGCATACAGAACTGGCCAACTGGGGCAGAAAGCTGGCAGAACTTATCTTGATTAAAACTGAAGAATCTTATATTGGCCGTCTGTTTAAGCCTGCTAAAGAACGGTATATTGATCTGCTGCAAACAGACCCGCTATTGATTCAGCGGATTCCTTTAGGTCATATTGCCTCTTATCTTGGAGTTACACAGGTTACTTTGAGCAGAATCAGGGCAGAGATCAAATAATCATTTTTTAACATTTGTAAAAAGCCACGTCAGCCACAGGCCGTACTTTTGTATCAAATTATTAAATTATGAACTGGATTATTTTGATTATTGCAGGTTTATTTGAGGTTGGATTTACGACCAGTCTTAAGCTTTCCAATAACTTTTCTAACCTTAAATGGAGTATAGCGTTCTTTGCTTGTATTACTTTAAGTTTTTTCTTTTTAAATAAAGCAACTCAAACTTTGCCAATGGGTACTGCTTATGCTGTATGGACCGGCATAGGTGCTGTTGGAACCGTTATCGTGGGTATTTTATACTTTGACGAACCCGCAAACTTCTGGAGGATATTTTTTATTGCAACGCTGATTGGCTCTATTCTGGGCTTAAAATTCTTTGCAGGCAGCGCACACTAAATAAAGACAAAAAAGAGGGAAGTCCTATAGCTATAAGACTTCCCTCTTTTTTATGGAATAATATATTTATTTAATCGTTACTGGTACTTCAACCGAAGTCTTGTCCCATCCGATAATCAAGTTTGCTCCTGATGCACTTGGTGTAAAAGTAATCGCTAAAGCTTCCACAACAGTGGTTAAAGGCTTAACTGGAACTGTTACTCTGACTACATCTTTGGTTTCATCATAAGTATATGCTCCCCAGCGGTCAGTTTGTTTATTGACAATCACTACCCATTTATCTTGTTCAGGAATAGCAAACAAGCTATAAGCACCGGCAGGAATTTCTTTTCCGCCAATAACTACTGGTTTGAAAAATCTGATTTCAGTACTTTCGTTAGCACCTAATCTCCATACTTTTCCAAAAGCTTCCTGTTTACCAAAGATTTCGCGGCCCTTCACAGAAGGTCTTGAATAAATTACTTTGATCAACGGTGCAGCATCTTCTCCTTTTTTAACCTTAGTCGTATTTAAAGGGAAGTAAGCAATATCTGCCGGGCTGGTATCCAGCCCCGGGAACTTAACTTCTTGCGCATTTACTGTAAAAGCAAATAATGCCATTACAATTAACAGATTGAACTTCTTCATTTTGTAAATTTAGTTTATAAACTGGTCTGAGAGACTTGTGTGAACTAGTATTTACGTCCTTTTACAACTGATCCAAGGAAAACTGCTCCCATAATCAATCCTAATACGCCACCAAATAGTGACCAAAGGAAACTACCTGAAATTACTGCTGCGGTAGCAATACCACATACCAGGCCTAAAACTGAATAAACCCAATCAAAACTTTTGTTATTTTCTTCTTTAATCATCATTAAAATATTGATGATCCAAAGGTATTGATTTATTTCAAATAAGAAAGAATTCAGCGCTTTATCCAAAAAGAAGCATGGGCTATATTGTCAGAAATATGTAAATTGTGATTAGAATCACTATTCTTATATCAATTCAATCAATCGATTGATTAATTTTGTTCCATCAAATCAGAAATGGAAAAGCCAGACAAAAGAACGAGCATATTAATAGCTGCTCAAAAATTGTTTTCTGAGTTGGGGTATGAAGGGACTTCAACCCGCCAGATTGCAAAAGAATCAGGGGCAAATATGTCCATGATCAATTACTACTTCGGGTCGAAAGAAGGCGTCTTTCTCGAAGTAATTAATGACAGAATTAAAGGGTTCAAAGCCCAGTTAGTAAGTATCGATGAAGACAGCATCATCCCGCTGGAAAAATTAATGAGAGTAATTGAAGGATATGCCCATAGGATCCTTTCAGATATCCCCTTTCACAAAATGATGTATAGAGAGATCTCCTTAGCCCAACGTCCCGAAATGTGTCTTAAATTAAGAGACGCAATGTCAGGAAATATGCAGGTCATTGAAAACATTATTAACAATGGAGTAGCTGACGGATCATTCAAACAAGTAGATACCCGGATGCTCATGGCCTCAATTATGGGTACCATCACCAGTGTAGCCACCATGCCGAGTAAAATTACACATGGCTCCACCCTGGACATTACCATCCCAAAAGACAAAGAAATTTTAACCGACCGCTTAATCGCACATCTGCAAGATTTGGTCACCACCTATTTAACACCCCAGAAATGATACACCAAACAATTAAAATGAGTTGCTTCGCTCTCCTGCTGCCAGGCATGCTCTATGCACAGAACGTGAAAAAACTGACGCTACAGGAGGCGATTCAGTTAGGGATAGAAAACAGCAAGAACCTGAAGCTTTCTCAGAATAAAATTGAAGAAGCAATGGCAAAACTGGAAGTCACTAAAGACAACGCTCTTCCTACAGCCAAAGCAAGTGTACTGTACAATCACGCAGAAATCCCTGCCAATCAATTGGTTTTAGACGGCGGCAGCCCGATATTCCTTCCTAAACGCGCTGATGCCTTTGTAGGTACAGCCTCAGTACAACAACTGGTTTATGGCGGTGGCAAGATGAGATATGCGAGAGAGAGTACTAAATTACTTGCTGATGTTGCCCGCCTGGATGCAGATAAAAACCAGGAAGAAGTAACTTATGCAGTGATCGATACTTACTACTCCTTATATAAAGTAGCACAAAGTAAAAAGGTTGTCGCACAAAACTTAGCCTCTATTGCAAGCCAGCTGAAACAATCACAACGCTTTTTTGAGCAAGGTATCGTGACTAAAAATGATGTACTGAGATTCCAGCTGCAACAGGCAAATATTACCCTGACCGATCTGGACATTGAAAGCAACCGTAAAATCATCAATTACAATCTGGACATCCTTTTAGGCTTACCAGAAGATACCCAGATTGATATTACAGATCCTTCAACAGGTCAGAAAGATGCTGCTCCATTGAATGCTTACATTGATCAGGCACTAGCTTACCGTCAGGAATTAAGAGCACTGGACTTACAAAATAAAGTTGCTGAGATTGATATCAAATCAGTTAAAGCAAATGCGACACCAACTTTTGGTATCGGTGCGGACGTTTATTACATTAGTCCTAACGGAAGTCTTTTACCAAAATCACATGATTATATCATGCCGATGACCGCCAGTGCTACACTTTCATGGAACATTGGTACCCTGTGGACTAATAAACATAAGGTAACAGAGGCAAGGGTTCAGCAGAAAAGCATCGTTATCCAGAAAGATATTCAATCTGATAACGTAAGAACTGAGATCAACAGAAACTACCAGACTTATCAGGTTGCTAAAGACAAGATCAAAGTACTGGAAACTTCAATTGATCAGGCAACTGAAAATGACAGGTTACTGGAATCCAAATACAAAAACAACGTAGCCTCTGCCATAGACAGAATTGATGCCGAAACCCTTTTATACCAGGCGAAGATCAATTTAGAGCTTGCCAAAGCTGATGCAGGCCTTGCCTACTATACTTTATTAAAATCAACAGGAAAAATTTCTCAATAATATTATAATCCATCTAGTAATGACTACAGAATCAACAACAGAAGCGACAATTGAACCTAAAAAGAAAAGTAAAGTTGTCCCTATAATATTAGCTGTGCTAATCGTTATAGGCGCCATATTTGGCGTGAAAGAATATATGTACTACAGCAAACACGTAGATACCGATGATGCGCAGATTGATGGCGATATCAGCCCGGTAGTTGCACGTGTTGGCGGGTATGTAAACGAGATCAAATTTGAAGAAAACACTAAAGTTACCGAAGGACAGGTATTGGTATCCCTGGACGACAGAGACTATAAAGTAAAATTGGAACAAGCCATGGCAGGTCAGAAAGGTGCTGATGCTGGCGTTGGTGTTTCACAATCTGAGATTATTGCTACTTCAGCAAATACAGGAACAGCTAAAGCCAATATCGAATCTGCTAAAGTAAAATTATGGCAGGCACAAAAAGATTTTGACCGTTATGCAAACCTGATTAAAGACGGATCGATCACTCAACAGCAATTTGACCAGGCTAAAGCAACAAGAGACGTTGCACAGGCTACTTATAATGCTGCAAAAGATCAATATACGGTTGCCCTTAAACAAATCGGTACTACAAAATCTCAGCTTGCAGTAAGCAGTAATGGAGTATCTCAACGTCAGTCGGATGTTGATTTTGCTAAATTGCAGTTGTCTTATACAGAGATCAAAGCACCTGCAACAGGGATTGTTTCTAAGAAAAGTATTCAAAAAGGTCAGTTAATTCAGGCAGGACAGTCTTTATTCTCTATTGTGAATGAAAACAGCCTGTATGTAACTGCCAACTTTAAAGAAACACAATTGGAAGAAATCCGTGCTGGTTTGAAAGTGGAAGTTGAAGTTGATGCTTTCCCTGATCAGAAGATTCAAGGTGAAGTCTATAACTTTTCTCCTGTTACAGGAGCAAAAGGTTCTTTGCTTCCTCCAGATAACGCAACAGGTAACTTCGTGAAAGTTGTACAACGTGTACCTGTTAAAATTAAACTTAAAGCCTCAAAAGAAATGCTGGAAAAATTACGTCCAGGTATGAGTGTTAAAGTTTCTGTAACTACAAAAGACTAAAAAAATGGCCGAGTATGGTTTTAAAAAATGGATAATCACGTTTACAGTGATCACAGCTTCGCTACTGGAGCTGATTGATACCACTATTGTAAACGTGGCTTTACCACAAATTCAGGGTAACCTGGGCGCTACTCTCGAGGATGTCGCCTGGTTATCAACCGGATATGCCGTTGCGAATGTAATTGTCCTGCCCATGTCGGGCTGGCTGGGCAGTCGTTTCGGGCGTAAAAATTATTTTCTAACTTCCATCATTGTCTTTACGATAGCGTCATTTTTATGCGGTAACGCAACTTCACTGGAAGAACTTATTTTATTCCGTATCCTTCAGGGGCTTGCCGGAGGGGGATTGATCTCCACTGCGCAGTCTATTCTGATTGAAACCTGGCCGCGTGAAGATATAGGTATAGCCACCGCACTCTTTGGATTGGGGGCCGTAGTAGGTCCAACTGTGGGCCCGACTATCGGGGGTTATATTCTGGACATCAGTTCATGGCCATGGATCTTTTACGTGAATATTCCCGTCGGGATTCTCGCCGCGTACTGTACGATAACCTATATAAGGGCCACTCCGAAGGATGGGCAGGGGCTACCTGTCGACTGGTGGGGTATCGCATTACTGGCAATTGCAGTTGGTAGTTTACAGACTGTACTGGAAAAAGGAGAAAGTGAAGATTGGTTCGCAACACCTTACATTATTGCGCTATCAGTAGCCTCAGTAATTGGTTTACTGCTGTTTATCTGGCGCGAGATGTCTACAGATCACCCTATTGTAAACTTCAAGATCATGCGTCACAGAAGTTTCTCTATTGGTATGGTGACCTCATTTATTCTGGGTTTCGGGTTATATGGATCTGTATTCGTGTTCCCGGTTTTCTGTCAGAATCTATTAGGTTTCTCTCCATTGCAAACCGGTGAATTGTTATTTCCAGGTGGGATTTGTACCATTATGATGATGCCGTTTATTGGTATATTCCTTAAAAAAGGAATCCCTGCACAATTTATGGCTACAATCGGGATGTTCTTGTTCTTCGTTTTCTGTAATATGCTGAGTAAATCAACGCTTTCTTCGGGAACAAGTGATTTCTTCCTGCCGCTGGTAATCAGAGGTATTGGAATGGCCTTATTGTTTGTTCCGTTAACTACACTGGCTATTCAGGACCTTAAAGGTGCAGAAATTGGTCAGGGTTCGGGATTGAACAATATGATGAGACAATTAGGCGGATCATTTGGTATCGCAGCTTTAACAACTTTGATTCATACCCGTCAGGGATTCCACAGAAGTTCATTGCTTGCCAATGTAAACGAATATAATCCTGCATTTACAGACAGAATGAATGCTTTCATTCATAATTTCATGTCTAAAGGTTATAGTATGTTTGATGCGAAGGTAATGGCGATCAAAGCGATTGATGGTACGGTAACCAAACAAGCATTATTATTGACTTACAGCGATGCCTACTGGTTAGTAGGACTAGTCCTTTTATGCTCTATACCACTTCTTTACTTGCAGAAATTCAAGAAAAATGTCAACATCCCTGTTGATGTTCACTAAAATAAAAACAGGCTGTCCTTTCGGGGCAGCCTGTTTCATTTTACAAAAAAATACAATGTCGCTACACACAACGAATGCTTATACTTTTAAAAGAGTTAAAAAACCTTAATGAAAGCAATTTATAGTATTTGTAATTAAAAAGCAAACAAAATTTATTAACATTATTCTATAGATCTTCCCGTCATTATTTTGTAGCTTAAGCTCCCAAAAAGAACCCTTTTGTTATGACGCAGAAACTAAGAGTTACAGGGCCAAGAGAATCCATTTTTAACAACGAAGTTGTCTCCAGATTCGAACTTTACAACAGCCTGTTTCTAACCCTCCCCTTTTATAAAATCAAGGATACTGGCACATTGCTGCCCCTTTTTATTAAACACTGTGAAGATGGTGTCAAGAATCTCAAGACTCCTGCTGAAATTATTAAGAGCTTTTTTGAGCGGTATACCCAAACCACAGATGCTAAGGATATTATAGATTTACTGTTCCGTTTTATTCAATATATTGAGCGTCAGGTTGTATTATTTGACGCTGTTGAGGATGCATCCTTTACAAAATTAAACACAACAGAAGACCATAGTTCCCTGCGGTCTATGTTGAAAAAAAGTGAATTTAATGCAGAGCTCCATGACAAGATAGCCAAACTGATCGAAGATTTCTCGCTCCGCCTGGTACTTACTGCACATCCAACGCAGTTTTATCCGGGTAGTGTACTCTCTATCATTAACGACCTGACTACGGCAATTAAAATCAATGATATTGTAACCATTAACCAGCTTTTACAGCAATTAGGTAAAACTCCGTTTTTCAACAAGAAATCTCCAACACCGGTTGATGAAGCTTTAAGCTTAACCTGGTATCTGGAGAATGTTTTTTACTTCGCCGCAGCCAATATACAGTCAGAAATAGACAGCAGCCTTGAAGAATTTAATATCCCTTCAAAAAAAGTGATAGAACTTGGTTTCTGGCCGGGCGGAGACCGTGATGGTAATCCGAATGTGCATGCACAGGATACTATACAGGTTTCAAAAATGCTTCGTCAGATCCTTTTCCGCTGTTATTACAGAGATTTCAGGAAATTGAAACGAAGGATCACTTTCAGAGGAGTAGAAGAAACAGTTTATAAAGTACAGGATGTACTCTATAAAAATGCCTTTGACACTAATATTGAACCGGCCAACATTTCAGACTTCCTGATAGAGAACCTGAACCAGATTAAAGATACCCTGATCGAATTCCACGATGGTCTGTTTGCAGACCTGGTAGACGACCTGCTGCGTAAAGTTGAACTTTTCGGCAGTCACTTTGCCTCTCTGGATATCAGACAGGATAGCAGAGTACTGCGTAGCGTTCATGCTTATTGCAGACAATTCAAGCCTATTATTTCCCTTTTCCCGGAAAACTTTGATGAATTACCAGAAGAAGAAAAAATACAATTGCTTTCTTTTAAAACCGCAAAAGTAAATTATTCGGGCGATGCAGATCCACTGACTACTGATACCCTGCAAACCATTGCGGAAATCAGACAGATCCAGCAGCAAAATGGAGAATTGGCCTGTCACCGCTATATTATCAGCAATTGTCAGCAGGCGAGCGATATCCTTCAGCTAATGGAATTGTTTTTATGGAATGGCTGGGATGAAAAAGAACTGACCATAGATTTTGTACCGTTGTTTGAAACAGTAAGTGATCTGGAAGGTGCTTCAGAAATCATGGAACGCCTGTATACGCATCCATTTTACAGAAAACATCTGGAAAGCAGGGGAAATAAGCAAGACATTATGCTTGGTTTCTCGGACAGTACCAAAGATGGTGGTTACCTGATGGCCAACTGGTCTATTTTTAACGCCAAGGTGGCCTTAACTACAACTTCGGTAGCCCATAATATACAATTGGCATTTTTTGACGGCCGTGGAGGCCCTCCATCAAGAGGCGGCGGTAAAACTCACCGTTTTTACGCTTCTATGGGAAAAGAGATTGCCAATAAAAATATACAACTGACTATCCAGGGACAGACGATCAGTTCACAATATGGCTCTATTGATAGTGCGGAGTTTAATATGGAGCAATTAATTAATGCTGGTATCTCGTCCGGATTGAAAGAAAAACACAATATTTTACTGGATTCGCCACATAAAGACATTTTAAACGTGATGGCAAAAGATAGTTTTGATGCTTTTGTCGCTTTACGTAAACACCCTTTGTTTTTAAATTATCTGGAACGCTTCTCCCCGCTCAGCTTATTGTCTAAAATCACAATCAGCAGCAGGCCGGTCAAAAGAAGTTCTGGTGAAAAACTACGTTTAGAAGATCTCAGAGCAATTAGTTTTGTAACTGCCTGGGGGCAGCTGAAACAGAATATTCCAGGTTTTTATGGTATAGGTACTGCTTTAAAAAATCAGGAAGCCTCAGGAAACTGGGATAAAATCTGTAAAACCTACCAGGAATCTGGTTATTTTAAAACGATCATAGACAACGGAATGATGTCTATGAGTAAAACAGACTTCTCTATCACTGCACATTTTGCCAAAGATCCTGAATTCGGCGATTTCTGGAAAATGCTCCGTGATGAATATGAACGTTCGAAAGAAATGCTTTTAAAATTAGCAGGACATACTACCCTGATGGAAAACTATCCGGTAGAGAAAAGATCTATTGCAGTCAGAGAGAAGATTGTACTTCCTTTGGTATTGATCCAGCACTTTGCTTTAGAGAACTTACAGCATGAACTGGAGGATGAACAGCATCAATCTTATGAAAAACTGGCGATCAGAACCGTTTACGGGATCGTAAATGCAGGCAGAAACTCTGCATAGCTATTTCTTTATAATTCAAAGGAGGCGACCTATACGGGAACGCCTCCTTTTTTACGTTTATTAATCTTATTCTTACACTGGTTTTTGCTCTTCCACCTCAATTACCGGGGGAATCAGCTCGTAAATAATCGGCGTAACAATCCTCGACAATAAAGTCGAACTGATCAATCCGCCTATCAATACAATCGCTAAAGGTGCAATCAATGGATTAGTAGAAATTGCGATCGGTATCAAACCACCAATTGCGGTCAGCGAAGTTAATACAATAGGTAAAAATCTGACTTCACCAGCTTCCCGGATCGCCTCTTGTAAACCTTTACCTTGTTTCCTGAGCTGATTAGTGAAATCTACCAGCAGAATAGTGTTCTTCACCTCTATCCCTGCCAGTGCAATTAACCCGATAATGGCAACGAAAGAAAGTGAATTCCCCGTTATCCATAAGGCCACCGCAGCCCCTACCACTCCTAAAGGAATAACAGATAACACAATCAGTGTACTTTTAAAAGTTTTGAATAACAGGATCAGCACTGCGATAAATAAGAATACAGTAACCAGGATGATGTTCAGAAATCCACCAAAAGAGTTATTCCTGGATTCTACTTCACCTCCCATTTCATAACTATAACCAGCTGGCAAATGAACCTTGTCCATTTTAAAAATCACATCATCAATCACCCTGTTCACTAAAAACCCATCGCGGACATTGGCTTGTACAGAGACTACACGTTTCTTTTCCTGGTGATTAATTACTGCCTGCGAAGCTTCCAGTTTCAAATCAGCCACCTGGTTCATTGGCAAAGCATTTCCTTTTGCATTGTCAACATACAAGTTCCGGAAAGCATCCATTCCAGGTCTGCCCTCTTTAGTACGCGTCAGGAGTACGCCATAACCGTTTTTGTTATCATTGTTATAAAAGGTTCCCATATTTAACCCGGTGACTGCCAATCTTGCCGTCTGATCAATATTTATAGTAGAAACCCCTAATAATTGTGCTTTTTCCTTATTCACGACTACACGGATATCACTTTTAAGTAAGCTCACAGGGTTCCTGACATACATCGTGCCCGGCGATTCGTTCAATAGCTTTTCTACCCTGATAGAAAGCAAGCGCAGCGTATCCAGGTTATCTCCGAATAAACGAACCTCTACCGGCGCAATTACAGGCGGCCCCTGCTCAAAATTCTTCACTTCGACCTTTGCACCCGGATAATGTGCCCAACGCTTCTGTAGCTTCTGAATCAGCTTTAATTTGGCATCAGGAGAAGTATCTTCACCGAGTTGCACAAATAGCTGTGCAAAATCGCTGCGGTCGTTCTCCGGTATAATATTATAATAGATCCTTGGATTACCCTTTCCTATATTAGAAGAGTAATATTTTACTTCAGACTCTTGCTTCAATTCCTTTTCAATAGCCTTGGCTACCCCATCGGTATAAGACAGATTAGATTGATTTGGCGTAGTGATATTCACCAGGAATTGCGGTTTTTCTGACGCAGGAAACAAACTAAACCCAATCACTTTGAAAAGAAATACAGAAGTTGCGAAAAGTACAACCGCGATCGAAATAGTTAACAGTGGTCTTCGCAAAGCTTTATCCAACAAACGCGCATAACTGCCATGAATCAACCTTTTCAGCCCACGCATCAACATATTGCCTTCTGGATTTCCAACGTGAGTTTTTAATAACCTGCTGGATAAGAAAGGGATAATCGTTAAAGAAACCAACATTGATGCCAGTACCGAAAAAATAACTGCCAGTGGTAATGACCTGATAAAATCACCCGAACCTTCCGGTAAAAATACCAGTGGCATAAAAGCAATAATCAAAGTAATCGTACAACCCACTACAGCCATTCCAATCTGCTTAGTTGCTTTCAAAGTAGCATCCAAACGACTGTGCCCTTCCAGCATCCACCTTTCAATATTTTCCACGACGACAATACTATCATCCACGAGCAATCCTAGCGCAACCACTAGTCCGACAATACTCAGCTGATTGAGGTTGAAACCAAACAACTGTAGTAAAACAATCCCGATAGCCAGTGAAAGTGGTATTGAAATCATCACAATGATTGCCGGACGCATCCCTAGTGGCAATAAAGTTACCGCAACCAGTAAAATGGCAATTATAAAATCATGTCCCAAACCAGTCAGCCTTCTATTTACATTATCTGCCTGGTCAAAATTCTGTACCAGATCAATATTAGCGGGCAATGTCTTTTTAAAATTTGCCAGCACCGGCTGATAGGTCTTTTGCGTTTTACTAATATTCTCCCCCTCTTTCTGAGCCGCAGTGATGAATAAACTACGGTGCCCGTTTAAGCGTGTAATGTGCTTATCTTCTTCATACCCGTAATAAACCCGGGCAATGTTCTTTAAGACTATATTTTTCCCTCCTGCTGCATAAACAATCGTATTTTGAACTGCGTCTAGGGTTCTGTATTCGTTGGTTACAATGTTAAATGTCTGGTGAGCCGCATCAATACTTCCGCCCGGTATACTCGCCATTTCGCTCTGAAGACTATTTTTTACAGCGCTAACCGGAAGATTCATCTGCGCCATTTTTTCCAGATCGAGTTCTATACGAACCTGCTGTCTAGGCAAACCAAAAATGGATACTTTCTTCAATGCAGCTACCTTTTCCAGTTCATCCTGAAGCTTTTCCGCATAATATTGCATCTTGCTGCGCGGTGCATTCTCTGAAACCAGTGCGACCTGCAATACATTCACATCAGAAGGTTGTTGTTTCTGAACCTCTATACTGTAAATATCAGCCGGTAATTCACTTCTTTTACTGTTAACCTCTCTTACAATTTCCTGATATTTTCCTTCAACACTGCTGCTGTACTTATATTCTACCCGTAAAACAGCGACTCCATTAGAGATACTTGTCCGGATTCTTTTAATATCATCCAACCCTGAAATCGTTTTTTCCAGAGGGGTAACCACCCGGTCTTCGATATCCCTCGGACTGGTTCCCGGATAAACAATAATCACGGAAAAAGCTGGTGCATGCATCTCCGGATCTTCCGATCTGGGCATACTGAACATGGTGGTAATCCCCAATACGATGATCATCAGGAAAATCACCAGCGTAAACTGGCTGTTTTTTACAGCGTAATCTGATATTTTCATTTCGCTGCTTTTAATGGTGAATGAATACTGATCTTGCTGTTATCTGTCAGATAGGCTGATCCCGAAATAATCAATGCCGCCGCATTTTCCAGTCCCCCACTGATGGTTACCGTGTTTTTCTCAATTCCTGCAACTGTCACTTTTACCCTATGCGCAGTTTTGTTGTCATTGGTAATAAAGACATAACCGCTGCTTCCGTCTCCGTCTAACAAAGCTTCGTATGGTATTTGCCAGTTTCCTTTATGCGCTACCTGCTTTGAAGGGCTCAACGTTGCCCTTCCAAACATGCCCGCAGCAATAGCTTTTGGGGTCTGTCCGGTTAACCTGATATAAGCTGTAAATGTTCCAGTAGCCGCATCAACGCCTTCAGACTTACGGCTCACCACCCCATCTAAAACCTGTCCCGGCATAGCAGTGGTTTCTATCTTTGCCGGATCATTTAATTTCAAAATTGCCCATTCCCTATCGCTGATCCCAACTTTTAACTCCCATTTCCCGGATTGTGCCCCATTAGTTTGTAACACAGCAGTGCCAGAAGAAATCTGCTGACCTACATCTGCCAGCTTTTTAAGAATAAACCCATTTTCAGGGGCATGTATCTCCGAATACTTCCTGTTAAAATCAACCTGATTAAGCTGCTGCTGAGAAATCTGAAGCGCAGTTTTGCTATTTTGCAACTGCTCTAAAGTAGCGACACTATCACTATACAGGTTTTTTGTCCGCTGGTAATCACGCTTTGCCTTTTCATAACCTAGTTGAGCCTGCTGCACTTGCGCATTAATCTCCGTCAGGTTCAAAGTTGCAAGCAACTGCCCTTTTTTAACTGCATCACCCTCTTTAACCAGCAGACTGTTTATAATCCCTCCGGTTTTAAAAGAGAGCATCACTTCATCGTTCGTTGTAAATTGTCCGGATACCGGGATCGCGGCATTACTGCTTTCCAGGTTAAGTTTCATAACCTGAACCGGAATCGTATCGTTTCCCATTGCCGTGCTGGCAACTGGCGTTGAGGTATTGCAAGCGTAAAATAACGGTACTCCCAGCAATAGCGCAGCATAATGAATAGCTTTCATTTCGTTTATATTTTAATATTAATTATTTAATGGATAAGTAGCCTGATCACGTTCCAGTTCGGCCATTGTGATTTGTAAGTCGGCCTGTGTATCGGCCATTCTGAGTTTTGCATTGGTTAACTGATCCTGTGCGTCAATCAGTTCAAGATATAATAACTGTCCAGCGCGGTATGCTTTGAGCTGATCTCTGTAATATTTACCCGCAAAGGATAATCCCGATATTGCACTCGTACAAGCAGCTTTAGCAGCCCGGTAATTGTTATAAGATTGGGCCAACTGCAATTTAAATGACTGTTCTGTTTCATCAATTTTGGCTGTATTCGCTTTGATGCTTGACTGGGCCTGTGCTGCACGGAACTTATTTTTACCTCCTGTAAAGATGTCCCATTGCAGATTGACACCCCACATATAGTATCTAGTTTTATCATTTACTTTAAAATCCATTCCCTGGGATCCCAGATCAATATAGGTGCTCAACTTAGGGATCAGATTAGACCTTTGTAATTTATAATCCAGGTTATTAGCTTCTTTCAAGCTGTTTAATTGTTTTAATTCTTCCCGTCCGCTAATACCAGTTGTGGTATCCGGTATAACTAATACATTGGCAATGGCAACACTGTCTATCAGAATTTTCTCCTTTAAAGGCCGGTTTAATAAAAAATTAAAATAGGCACTGGCATTGTCTACATTACGTTGCGCATTAATAAGGGCAGCATTTGTTTTTTCCTGCTCCGTCTGTGCACGTAATAAAGCAGTTCCATTTCTAACCCCATTCTTTAATAAACTCGTATTCACGCGGATATTTTCATCAATGAGTAATAAGGCGCTGCGGTATGTTTCCACACCCTGTAAGGCTTGAAAGTAGTGGTAATAAGCAGTTTTAATGTCTTTGACCAGTGCTCTTTTATAAACATTCACCGCGGCCTGCTGACTGCTGATCAATTTTTGTTTAATTAGTTTATTATAACGGATCTCTGCATTGATCAGCGGAAGTGATGTCCTGAGTTTAACATCATAAAAATTATCCGGGTTCAATAAGAATGATTGATTCGGTAACTGCGGATACTTAGAAGAAGAGGTCAATTGATTAAGCGCACTGTAAATAGGATTAACCAGGTCACCAACCGGTATATCTATCGTCCTGCCTCCCGCAGACTTCGTGTAACTGCCCAGCATACTCACTGTAGGCAAATACATAGCTTTGGCCTCATTCAGGGCAAATAATGATTTTTCCAGGTCGAAGTTTTGTTGCTTCAGCCCCTGGTTCTGTTCAAAAGCCAATGAAATATAGTCATCCAGCTGCCTGCTCTGCTGTTGCGCCATGGCTGGTTTCCCTAAAATAAGCAGCCATCCGGTGAGTAGAACAGATGCTTTAATAAATGATGTATACATAATAAACAGTGTTTAGTAATGGGTCAAAAAAAAGGCCTAAGCCCTTATGGAAAATAAATAATCTTCTATCGCTTTATTCAAAATTTCAGGAATGGATGCTTCTTCAGGAATCATTATTTTTAAACGACAACGGAGATTTAAAGAAACCAGGCCATGCGCCATAGACCAGATTTGCAATGCCGCCTGGTTAGCATCCTTAAAAATTAACAGGTCTGCCTGAATACATTCCTCAATCAAACTGATTGTGTAAGTTAATGTAGCATGGCCGTTATGTCCATGAACTGTTTCATCCACGTTTGTCGGTGCCCTGATAATAAACATCAGGTCATATAATTCAGGGTTGGCCAAACCGAAAGAAACGTAAGTTTTACCCAACTGCTCCAGTCTTTCCAGCAGATCTGTACTAGTTATGTTTTGTTTGAATGCCTCTAATAACTTCAGATAAGCTTGTGCCTGAACCTCAAAAAGTAACTCATCTTTATCTTTATAATATAAGTAAATAGTGCCGGGGCTGTATTCAATAGCGTCGGCGATATTACGGATAGAAGTTTTCGCATAACCATCTTCCAGGAACATTTTCATGGCCGCAGTAGTGATCATCGTTTTCATCTCTTCCCTTTCCCGCTCTTTTCTTTCTGATATACCCATATCCTTAAATTATACTGTACAAATGTACTGAACACTGTTCAGTAAATCCAAATAAATACTTAAATATTTTCAAAAACATCCTTATACAACAAAAGGAGGCTCTTTCCAGAAACCTCCTTTTTCAATAAATCAGTTAAATCTAGTAAAGGATCTTACCAGCAGAAGTAACGATTGAAGCAATACGGATCGCATCAAATACGCGTTCTTCAGTAGCTCCTAAAGCCAGAATAGATTCTTCATGTGCATTTACACACATTTCGCAACCATTCACAGCTGAAACAGCTAAACTCATTAATTCAAAAAATTCTTTACCAGTTACCGGATTGCCCATTAATTGCATTCTTACGCGTGCAGGCATGCGGGTATACTTCTCTTTTGCCGTAAAGTGACGGAAACGATAAAGTACATTGTTTAAAGCCAGTAAAGAAGCACAACCAGTTGCTTCAGCAATTTCTTCTGCTGTAGCTTCTTTTTGCTGCGCATATTTCTCGAAGAAATCAGTTAATACTTTGTTGTTGTTATTGATTGCAATACTTAAGCCAAGTAAAGCACATTCCTTTTCAGTAATATGTGCTGAAGTCAGGGTACTGCTGAAATTTAATTTTAAGTCACGTACATATCTCGAATTACCTTTTTCAAGTAAATGGATACTTTCGTTTCTATAGCCTTCGTTCAAACCTACAATGGCTAATAATTCTTCTATGGTTTCAGTACTTTCACTCATGTTTTTATGATTTTATGAAGCTGCCTTATTTATAAAAAACAGATTCTGTGGATATAAAAAACCCCTGCAAAATGCATTTACAGGGGTTTTTATGAATTAAACCCTGTTTAAAATAAACAGGAATTCAAGATTTAAACTGTTAAAGTTGCTTCACCTTTTTCCCAGTTACAAGGACAAAGTTCGTCAGTTTGTAAAGCATCAAGTACTCTTAATACTTCTTTTACGTTACGTCCAACACTTAAGTCATTTGCACTAGCCCAACGGATAATTCCTTGTGGGTCAATGATGAAAGTTGCACGGTAAGCGATTTTTTCTGTTGGCTCTAAGATATCAAGCGCTTCAGCTAATGATTTAGAAGTATCAGCAAGCATTGGGAATTTTAAACCACGTAAATCATCATGGTTGTGTCTCCATGCTAAATGCACATTTTCTGAATCTGTAGAGGCACCGATTAAAGTAGTGTCACGGTCACGGAATTCACCGAAATTAGCATTGAATTCAGCGATTTCAGTTGGACAAACAAAAGTAAAATCTTTTGGCCACCAGAACATACAAGTCCATTGGTTGTTCTCATTTACTAAAGTTTCAGAAGTTAATGTTTCAAACTCTTTTCCTTTTTCTATACTAACTACAGCTGGTTTTGAATAAGCTGGAAATTGTTCACCTATATTAATCATAATGTTCTTTTTTTCGTTGTGCAAAAATACATCAATATTGCCTCTTTATCAACCCTATTGAAAAGATAACAGATACTTAATATTGATGACCCCATAGACAAAACCTATACACACAAACCGAAGAATCAGTCACACTCTATTTTAATTCTTTAACGTCCTTTCAAACAGCTTAAAGATCCTTTTATATTCATCCGTCCAGCTCGAGGGCTGCACAAATCCATGGTCTTCAACAGGATAAACAGCCAGATCCCAGTGGTTTTTGCCCAATTCAATCAGGCGCTGACTCAAACGGACTATATCCTGAAACTGCACATTCTCATCCACCATCCCATGGCACATCAATAAATCCCCTTTCAGACCTTCAGCAAAATAGATTGGAGAACTGCGCCTGTAAGCCAGTGAATCATTAGCTGGTTCGTTCAGGATATTAGAAGTATAACCATGGTTGTAATGTGCCCAGTCTGTTACCGAACGCAGTGCCGCACCAGAAGCGAAAACACCAGGTTCATTAAACAGCGCCATTAAAGTAATGAACCCACCATAAGAACCGCCATAAATACCTACATGCTGCGGGTTCACCTGGTACTTTTCTACCAGCATTTTTATGCCGTCCACCTGATCGGTTAAATCCTTTCCACCCATATGACGGTAAATTCCTGTGCGATGGTTTCTGCCATATCCGGAACTCGCTGTATAATCGATATCAATTACTGTATACCCATTATCTGCAAGCAGGTTATGGAACATATATTCTCTGGAATACTGGCTCCACCAGTAATGTACATTCTGCAAATAACCTGCACCATGCACAAATACAACCGCGGGATGGTTTGCAGCAGGCTTTGATGCCGGATAAACCCGCGCATATACGTCATCACCATACCTGTTTTTAAAAGAAACCAGATCTGGTTCTCTCCATGGATAAGCCTTAAACGCCGCAGAAGATGATTCCGTTACTCTAATTGCTTTAGCACCCGGCTTATTCGCCTGAATATAAAGCTCCCAAGGCTTGTTCATATAAGAATAATTGATAGCCAGCCACTTTTCATCAGGGGATAAAGTAACTTCATTACCCCCTTTCATACTGGTAATTTTGACTGGCGTTCCACCATTCACACTCACTTTATAAAAATGCGTAATGCCCGGATGTTCTATATTTCCAGTGAAATAAAAGGTTTGTTTGTCTTTGGATAAAGAAAGATTTTTCACTTCCCATTTTCCGCTGGTCAGCTGGCGCTTAACCCCTGTAGAAACATCAGCAACGTAAACATGCGCGTATCCGCTCGCTTCACTCTGAAAATATATATGCTGATTATCTGTCCATCCCAGGTTATCTGAATTGATACCAGGGCCACCAATCCAGGCTTCATCGCGTTGTCTGTCTAAAAGTGTTAAACCGCCTGTAGCCGCATCTAACTTTAAGATCCAGCGATCTTTATTATCCTGCGATTCCGCCGTTAAAACCGCCATTGTACCCGCAGTATTCCATATGGGTGCAGATAAATTGACTTTTCTGTCTTCATTTTTCTTAACCGCCGCTTCCTGTTCCTTTGGATAGTCTTTCAGATAGTCCGGCAAATCTTTAATACCGGGAATATTTGTGAGCTGAATCTTATAAACAGTATCCCGTTGCTGATCATAGATAAAATTCTCATAAACAGGTAAAGGCTCTCCTACTTTAGTTCTGCCCGGAATATCTTCAGTATAGCCCGATGCCGTTACAAAATTCGGTACAATCGTTTCTCTGCCTTCCCCGGCCTGAAGCTTCAGCCTGTAATTGATATAACGTCCATCCGGACTGATCACTAAATTACTGAGCTGCTGGTTCCCAAGCTCAATTGCCCTTAAAGGTTTATCCTCTCCGCTCAGGCTTTTCTTTTTAGCCAGCCTGAAAGCTTCCTGCTTTTTCTTACTTTTAATCACTTCAAAGAGCCCGTCCTGTTCGGTTTTTAACCAATTGTCCTGCGTATTTTTAACCACAGGAGCCTTTTTCCCGGAAACAAAATTGGTAAGCTGTTTCAGCTCCGAAGTATTCAGATTGAGTGCATATAAATTATTTCCCTTTTGAAAGGCAATCGTCCCGTCGTTTAAAAAAACAGCGTTACGTTCCGCTTCTATAGTATTTGTCAGTCTGCGCTGCTGCTTTGTTTTGAAAGCGTACAAGAATAAATCACCAGACTTTTCAATAAGCCCTAAACTATGGTCTTTGTTATAAGTATAATCACCTATACTCTCCTGATCCGCCAGCTTTTCTGTAGTCTTTACAGGTTTTCCAGCAGAAATGTCCACTTTATAAGACTCATTATTGTCCTTACTTTCTGGGTTCCATTTGAAATAAATTGTTTTACTATCACCAGACCAATGGTAATCAGATGGGGAAACACCCAGCCATTTCTGGTCACGCATTATACTTTCTACAGTTAATACAGGTTTTTCCTGAGCCTGTGCGATGCTGGAACCCAATAAAAATAAGAGGCAGAATTTCTTCATTAATTTAAACTTAGACCGCAATTTATGAAAAAATTAAGCCTCGTCCTCTGCCAGAAAAGAAGGTTTTACAAATGTTACAGGATCTTGTTTTGATTGAGTGGGATCTAGCTGATCCGGACAGAGGTCATCGTTAAAGAACCACCAACAGCCTTATCATTGAAAAGTACAACTTCTTCCTTTTCATTTTGCAAGCCCAATGTATATAACAATGGCAAATAATGTTCTGGTGTTGGAATAGCCAGCATAGCGGCTTTGCCCAGGTTGTGATAAGCCATCAGTGGCTGATGTTCTTTGTTCATAATCAATGACTTGAACTGATCGTTAATTTCCAGTGCCCAGTCATATCCCCCACCGTTTATCATTTCCCAGTTCATCATTCTTAAATTATGAACCATATTACCACTGCCCATAATCAATACTCCCTTTCTGCGGAGCTGATAAAGCTCAGCAGCGAGTTCATAATGTGCCCTTGGATCTTTCGTATAATCGATGCTCAATTGCAGCACAGGGATATCAGCCTTTGGAAACATATGCTCTAATACTGTCCATGCACCATGATCCAGTCCCCAGTCATGATCTAAAACAACGTCTGTACTGGTAATTAACTTTGCGGTCTCTGCGGCCAGCAAAGGACTGCCCGGTGCAGGATATTCTACATCAAATAAGGCCTGCGGAAATCCGCCAAAGTCATGGATCGTTTTCGGAAAATTCATTGCAGTTACTGCTGTCCCCCTGGTAAACCAGTGTGCAGAAACAACAATAACAGCTTTGGGAACAGACATTGTACGGCCCATGTCAGCCCATTTTTGACTAAATTCATTGTCTTCGATCCCATTCATTGGAGAACCATGACCAATAAACAAAACAGGCATCAATTCATCCTGAACAGGAAGATTACCCGTTAAATTTTTAAGCTCTGATAAGTTTGCCATAATTTTTTAGCTAAAAAAAGGGGTTGCTTAAGCATTCACCTGCTTAAACAACCCCTCTTCAGTTTAAACAAGAATATTATTTAGCCTGAACAAATTCCAGGTTTAATTCAATTTTGATGTCTTTAGCTACTGCCATTCCACTTGGATCATATTTAATGTTATAATCTAAACGGTTAACCGTGGTAGTAGCGTGAAAGCCCGCTCTTGTATTTGCCTGCTGATCTTTAGCTATTCCGCCATAAACAACGTTGAATTTTACGTCTTTCGTTACATCACGGATAGTCAGTTTACCAGCAAGTTCATAATTATTATCTTTCAATTTCCTGAAAGACGAACCCACAAAAGTCATGGTTGGATATTTCTCTGCATTGAAGAAATCGTCTGTTTTCAAATGATTGTCTCTCATCTCAACACCAGTAGTAACGCTGTTTACATCTACAGTAAAGTTGATTTTAGCATCTGTTAAATCTGGTTTAGCTGCATCAATTGTGCCTTCAAATTTCTTGAATGACCCATTTACAAAGGAGATCCCCAAATGTTTAACTTCAAAATTAATGAAGGTATGCATAGGGTCAACAGACCACTTTGTTTGTGCAAATGATGCCGTGCTGATGGAAGCAACAAGCAGAAATAAAAATATCTTTTTCATAAATTGTATGTTTTAAATAACAATACAAACGTATAGGGAATTATGGCAAAAACCCTTGATGTATGATAAGAAATGTTTAGTTCTTTTCAAGCGTATCTTTCACAGTACCACAGTCGTACATTTGGCTCCCATAATAAGGGTTCTGTATTTCTTTCACTTCATTCAACCAGCTGAATTTACCCATTGGACAGTATTGAACAAAAGCTTCCTGCGTATTCAGCTTCAGCTCTTTTGCTAATTTGATAAATGCAGTGCTGATTCCTTCAAAACTTTTACGCTGACTTTTTAAGTCATTACTTTTGCTTAGTTCCACTGCTTTCTGCTGAATTACAGCCGACTCAGACATCCATAACAGGTGTTGTCTGGTATCTTTAAATCCTTTGTGCGGAACTTCTTTAACCGCGCTTTGTAAGGCTAGTGCTAATTTTGGAGCTTCCTCCGGTTTATCCGTTGCCAATGCATTTTTTAAAGCATAATAGCTTTTTAAACTCTGGTTAAATTTACCAGATACGTCAGCTTTCTGCGCAAGGGCAGGTTGTACAAATGCCCCTAAAAAAAGGGCTAAACCTAAAATTACTGTTTTCATAATATTATTTTAAAACGTTAAAGAAATTAAACTCTGCACGTACCAGGTACATGTTTTTATTATATCTGCCAGCCATATCTCCGGCTACCTGGAACCTGTATCCCAGATCAATACGCGTTCTGCTATTCAGAATGACCTGTAAAGCGGGCGCAAGATCGAGGTAAGACTTTCCGTTTGCCGGATTTGTTTTACCCAGCATTTCAAAGTAAACGTTGAAATTTGGCTGATTGTAGTTTTTATAAACGAATGGAAGCACGAGGTATCCAGAAGATAAACTATACCCGATCATCTGATCTGGCTGTAGGGTTCCTGTTACGCGCTGACTTTCCACATCAAAAGCTTTGCTATAGCTTACCGTACCCGATAAAGCCAGTTTATGAAGTAGCTGAGTCACCACTATCCCACCCTGAACTCCACTATTATCACCTTCCAGATTAATATCTTCTGTATAAGTTGGCCTTTTACTGGTACTTACCCTGCCGAATACCGCCGCGCGTAAATGCCGCTGCGTATCATCGATAGAAAGGAAACGGTATTTTGCATAAACGCTTCCCCCTTCCAGTCTGTATTTGCCATCCATATCAGAGAAAAACCCCTGAAAATGTGTCATCAGGTTTTTATTAAAGCTAAACATCACTTCTGGCATGGTCCTGTTTCCACCACCGTTAAAGATCCCTTCATTGGTAATTCTGACTCCGATAGATTTGGCCGCCATATTACTTGCCGGTTCTGTAAAGACATATAATTCCTGTGCACCCGCACGCAAGCTCCCGCCCAGCAGAAAAACTACTGCTGCTAATTGAATAAACTTCATTCTTGTGCTTAAATGCTTAAGTGAAAAATACGTGTTTCTTTACCCTGAACAATACCTTTTCCTTTAAGATAGGTTTCAGATTTTAGTTCCGCAGCTTGTTTCTTAAAAGCTGACGAAGTGATAAAATCCTTATCCATGATACGGGCGATAACCGGGCCGTCCAATGTTTTGCTTTTCGCATTGATGAACTGAAAAACAGCACCATCAAGTTCAGCAAGTCCGGCAGCATCAACTTGTGTATTTTTAAAGTTAATGGTGGCGGAAAGGTCCCCTATAGAAAAGCCTGCGTCCTGAACTTTGTCCCTGATTTCGTCCAGATCTACTTTTTTGTCTGCTTTAAAAGTAAGGACAAAAACGTTTCTATTCAGGTCGGGAGAGACAGTTTCAATAAAGCCAAGGCTTTTTAAAGAGGTTTCAGTAGCTCTTGAACACATAGAGCAGGTTAGACCGTTAACTTGTAATTCAGCTTTAGAAATTTGTTGTGCGAAGGTATTTCCGCCGATAAATAAGCAGAATAAGATAATGAAATATTTGATCGTTTTCATAATGAAATTGTTGTAAGCGGCTGTTTGAATATTAAAAACAGGGGCCAATGATTTGAAATAAATTAATACAAAGGGGCAATAGCGAATGAGTATCCGCAATTACACTTAATTTATTCCTGATCTAATTTCTGAAAACGCAGTTGTAGGCATGCAGGGCGACCCGCGCGGATAAAGGAGGGGCTTCCTCTTTAATTTTACTAAATAACTGCGGTAAAACAAAAGACAACAGTTCTGAAATATAAGAAGAGATTAATACCGGAAGACTATGATTTTTAGGAACATCAATTTTCAGACCTGTCTGGTGACTGTCTTTGATTTTAGCATCAACCTTAGTGTTTTTACAGCAGGAATCTTCTTTTTTAACCGATTTTTCCGCTTCATTACAGCCGCCACAATGGGCAACTTCCGTCAAATGAATTCCAGATAACTGTCCCCCGCAAAAATGCAGGCTCAGGGCAACACCAATTACGCTAATCAGGTAAAAGGCACATAATCCTAAAGCTATCTTTTGTTTCAGTTTCATTTGCGAATTAATAGTATCAATTATCAAACTTAAGGATAAATTCTTAAAAACGAAAAACGGGGCCGGTAAGAAACAGAAAGATTACAAGATTATGCCATACCAGTTTTTTAAAGTAGAATTCTGTCTTAACTTAGCCAAAAATACCTATAAGATGAAGCCATTTCTTACGCTACTACTCTTGCTTTGCCTGAATTCCGTCTTTGCTTCCGGACCAAAACATCAATATCTAAAGATAACAACAGCGCAGGGCGAATGTATCATCATGTTATACAATAAGACCCCGCAGCACCGGGATAATATTGTTAAACTGGTCAAAAAAGGTTTTTATGATGGTACGCTTTTTCACCGGGTAATCAATTCATTTATGATTCAGGGAGGTGATCCTGATTCTAAAAATGCACCCACAGGTAAAGAATTGGGAAATGGGGATGTCGGTTATACTGTGCCTGCGGAATTCCGCGATAGCTTGTTTCACAAAAAAGGCGTATTGGCTGCAGCCAGAGACGATAATCCGCTGATGGCATCCAGTGGCTGCCAGTTTTATCTGGTACAGGGGAAGAAATTCACCGATACACAGCTGGATAGTATGGAAGTTAAAAGGTTGAAATTTAAAATTCCACAATGGGAACGCGAAATTTATAAGACTAAAGGTGGCGTACCTCATTTGGATAAACGATATACGGTATACGGTGAGGTTGTAAGTGGGTTACCGCTGATTGACACGATAGCGGCAGTGAAAACAGATTCCAATAACCGCCCTTTAGCAGATGTAAAAATGACGGTGACACTTTTGAAAAAAAGAAAGGCGCGTAAGCTGGAAAAAGAGATGAAAAAATCAGGGGGTGATGAAGTCATTTTCCTGCTTAACCAATAAAAAAATAATATATACTACGATGAAACCTGTCTGGGCCCTTCAGCCTGACAAGCTTCATCACTATTAAACCACGAAGTGCTCTTGAGTTCAATTAAAAAACAATAAACACCCCGAAAAAAAATAATATATACTACGATGAAAATACTTTCTTACAACGTGAACGGAATCCGTGCTGCCTCTACAAAAAACTTTGTAGGCTGGCTGCAATCAACGGATGCAGATATGATTTGTCTTCAGGAAGTGAAAGCCCTTCCTTCTCAAATTCCGGAGATAATTGGTCTAATTGAGAACCTGGGTTATCATCATTACTGGTTTGCTGCAGAAAAAAAGGGATACAGTGGAGTCGCTATATTTTCAAAAATCAAACCTAATCACGTTGAATACGGATGTGGTGAAGAATGGATAGACAAAGAAGGACGCATTTTAAGGGCTGATTTTGACACTTTCTCTTTGATGAGCGTATATTTGCCATCCGGATCATCCGGAGACGAGAGACAGGTTAAGAAGTATGAATTCATGGCTTATTTCGAGAAGTACATCACCAAACTCCGTGAAACTTATCCGAACCTGATCATTTCCGGCGATTATAATATCTGTCACACTGCAATTGATATTCATAACCCTAAATCCAATGCAAATTCTTCTGGTTTCCTTCCTGAGGAAAGAGAGTGGATGGGCTTGTTCCTGGAAGCTGGTTTTATTGACACCTTCAGACACTTGAACAAAGATCCTCATCATTACACATGGTGGAGCTACAGAGCAGGTTCAAGAGGCAAGAACCTGGGCTGGCGTATCGATTATCATTTAGCGACGCAACCTATGCTTGACCGGATTAAAGACGTAAAGATTTTGTCTGATGCCATACATTCTGACCATTGTCCGATTTTATTAGAACTTACGTCATAAATATTATCTGCCGGATCAGACTATTGAACAGGATTTAATCCTTAAAATAGATTACCTGATCTGGTGTTATACAAAGATTAAGGCGAATATCATTTTCGTGGGTATCAGCAATGATGCCCACGCTTTTGAAAAAAGATAAACCCACTTTCAGGGTATTTCGTCCCTCTAAAAACCGGTCATAGAATCCTTTGCCATATCCGACCCGGTAACCCCGATCATCAAATGCCAGTAAAGGCACAATAACAAGGTCTATTTCTCCCTGATACTCTTCTTCGTTAACTGGCTCCAGAATATTAAAAGAACTCTTTAAAAGCTCTTGTTCTCCCTTATAATGATGATGCGTCATTAAAGAAGTTTTAAAATCTGCACGGGGTACAATTATTTTTAACTGCGGATGATGCGTTTTAAGCCATTCAATAAATAAAAAGGTATCCGGTTCATTCTTTTCAGCAATTGGAAGGAAGATATGAAGTGTTTTTACAGCACTCAGGTCAAGCGTAGCAAATTGTTCGAGTAATTTTCCACTCAGCGCATAAACTTGCTCCGGGTTAAGTTCTTTTCTTCTTTTCGCTTCCTGTTTCCTGATTTCTGTTTTATTCATCTTTTAATAGCACTATGTTCTGCAAGTTAGAAATCTTGTCTGGACCCAGCTTACTCATTGATAAATTTTCTATTCATTTACGCTGAATTCATACCACTACAAGTAGTCATATTTGGGGACTTTTGGCATAAAAAACAGAGCAGATCTTTGTAAATTAACACTATGATTTAAATCAATCAATGGGGGAAGCCGAAAACCATGAAAAGAGTAGGCATGAATTAAAGTTTTTTGATTTCTTTTTGATAGACAAAAGAATCATTTATTATGGCTAGAAGATGGTATGCCTACAACGGAGTTGGCGATCCACTAATCCCTCCTTCCTATTATATAGCAAGTTTGCCACCAAGTTGTAAAAACGGAGTAAGAGTATGTGCTATTTATGCTGCAGGCACCGGGCCAGTCCCCATTATCTTATCTAGTAACCTGAGAAATTATATTGCAAATCTTTATATAACGTTAGTAGCTCAGCCTGATTCAAATCCAGGAATTAAAAAGTATGTTTATGGCAAATCTTAGTGAACTATGGAGAGGATGAATCCAAAAATTACATGCAAGAATTTCAAACAAAACTTAACAAGGTACATACAAGTTTAAAGGTTTAAACTTGTATGTACCTTGTTAATTAATTAGTATTTGTCAATATACGATAACGCATTATATGCGTTTACCACTCCACCAGAAACACACTTATCTTTCAAAACATCTTCATGAATAACCGACTTCATGATAACTTCTTTAACTTGTACTGCTGTTAATTTCGGATAGTACTCTATGATGACCGCAGCGAGCCCCGTAACTACAGGAGCAGCCATACTAGTACCACTATTTTCATCATAGGTAGAACGAAGTACCGTAGAAGTAATATCAACCCCCGGCGCATAAACATCTACGCTATTTTTACCATAATTGGAAAATTCAGTAGCTAATTTTTGATCATTTTTAGAATCTGAGGCTCCAACTTCTATCCAGTAAGGAGCTATAACCTGACCTTCCAAAGTTTTCCTATCAGGGATAAGATTATCCATCTTATCCAGATTTTCCCCGGTATTACCAGCGGCATGAACAATCAAAATATCTTTGCTAACGGCATATCTTATTGCTTCATAGATTGTAGCAGGTCTTGTGGCTAACGGTATTCCAAAACTCATATTGATTACCTTTGCTCCATTATCAGCTGCATAATGAATAGCGTCAGCTATTGCCTTAATATTCTTATTCTCTTCAGTTCCGCCTAATGCGTAGATAGTTGCTGAATCCGCCGTCTCTTTGAACGGGTCGATACCAGGAGTTGCACGAATAACCATCAATTTCACCTGATCTGCGACTCCGTTAGTACCAACATTATTATTACGAACTGCAGCAATAATACCTGCCACATGAGTACCATGTATACTAGAAGGTCCACCCGGTATTGGGTCATAATCCTTTTTTTCATAATATGCCAACTGCATCTTATAGAAATCAGCCGCTTTTTTCAGTTTGACCCTTCCTTTGGAAACAAAATCCGGATAAATTTTCAAGCCAGTAATCATTGCCGTCTGCATTTTAAGTTCCTCTGGGCTGCCGGGTACATAATTCTTAAAATCATCAACAGTTGGAATAGGCTTGCCCATTTTCTGCAACATATGATTTAATATTTCCTGATCCTTTTTCGTTTTTTCTATCTTGTTGTGTACAGATAACATTTCAGCCTGAGTATCTTCTCCTACGGCTGCACTATAGAAATTCCAGCCATGAATATCATCTATAAAACCATTTTTATCATCATCTATACCATTGCCTGGGATCTCCTTAAGATTCGTCCAAATGACAGATTTGAGGTCTTCGTGATTAATATCAACCCCACCATCAATTACTGCAACAATGACAGGTGTCGCTTTCTTTCCACTTAGCAACTGTGTATAAGCCTTTTCCATGCTGATCCCAAAAACACTGTCTGTTTTCAAATCCAGATTTTGCCAATTAGCCTTAATCTTTCCATCAGTTTGCGCAAATACAGAATTTACAGCGAATAGCATAAAAGCTATCATCACCAGTTGAATGAAATACCGATCCGTTTTTATCATTATCCACAATCAGAAGGTATAAAGTTAATTATAAGTCGTTTAACTATATAATTAATTATATAAGTAAACATATTTCCTAATTACTAAAAGCATTTAAAACACTCCATTGCCAATAAATTTTTCTGCTATTTACGGATCAAGTCATAAACTTGTGGATTAGTGATTAAATTTCAAGTTTTGGTTTTGATATTTTCTTAGTTCAAAGCAGATGGTTACGATTCTTTAATAAGCTAATTACTTCCCGATTTTTTCAGGCTTGCTCCTTTTACAAAAGTTCTTTGATGCCTTTGGGTTTCGATTGATTGTTTCATTGTGCCCCTTACAAAACTTTCGAAACAACTTGTACTCCAAACTACTGCTTTAAAAATGAAATCGCCCAGGATTCCCTTTGAAAATTTACCCGTTAAACTTCCCATAATAAATAAATGCCTTTCCACCAATGTAGGCTATTGGCGTTAAAGATTATCCTGATGCGTAAAAAATGTCCTTAATTGTCCGCAGCTGTCTGCAATTGTCCGCAGTTGTCCATGGGTTAGTCAAAGGGAAAATTATAATTTCATTAATCTTCAACTAGTTATGGTTTAGTTGTGCCTGAGTGGTGGTCGGGGTGACACCAGGTTGTAAACGGGCTGTAAGCATGGCAAGTCCAATTGATTTCAACTAGTTGTTTTGACTTGGACTTGCCATGCTCTCACGTTACTTTAGCATTGCTCTTACCCTAACGACTACTCAGGCAGTACCCGACCAGTACCCGGCCGATATAGATCTATTATTAAGCTATTTTGAATTTATTTACTAACAGCCCGGCCTTGTTTCGACTGAGTCATTCCCATGCAAATTGAAAGCTTTCAGCACAACTGCCAGAGGCGTAACAGCATCCGTGAAATCAAAGACTTTCTGTTTAGCGTGTCAAAATTTATCCTGAAAAAAGAGCTTGCTACACAAGTTTATGACTTGATCCCTATTTACACGAAATGAACCTGATCAGGTTGAATAAAAAAGTCTCTAAAAAAATATGGCTTCGGGAACCACTCCGAAGCCAAAATCAACCTAAACCTAAAACTAAACTATGAAAATTCTTATTTTACTCTTTCTATATATTCACCTGTACGTGTATCAACCTTAACCTTATCGCCTTGATTGATAAACATCGGCACTTTTATTTCAACATCTGCTCCAACGGTCGCATATTTCAATGCACTTGTTGAAGTGTCCCCTTTAACAGCGGGCTCTGTGTAGGTAACTTCCAGCTCAACATGCTGGGGAGTTTGTGCCGAAATCGGCTCTTCACTCTCGAATGCTATTACAACATTCATGCCTTCTTTTAAGAATTTAATCTGATCCCCAAATAATGATTTTGGGATGTTAAATTGTTCAAAAGAACTGTTATCCATTACAACGAGGAATTCTCCATCTTCGTATAAATATTGATAATCATTTGTCTCTACCCGGCAAATCGTTACCTCTTCATCTGTGCGGAACCTATACTCGACTAATTTGCCGCTTTTAATGTTCCTCATTCTTGCCTGGTAAAAAGCTCTTAAATTTCCAGGAGTCCGGTGTAGAAACTCTTCTACTACTATTAATTCTCCATTGAAACGAAGAATATTACCGCTTTTCACTTCTGATGCTTTTGCCATTTTTTTCTGAAATTCATTGCTCTACCAGCAGCGCTATTTCGTGCCGCAAAGGTAAAAACAATTTCTGGTTCTACAATAGTTATTTTAAATAATATAAATAAGGCCAATTTTTAGCCCGTTTCTTGACAATGGCCTTGCAATTCAACACGTTTCGCTTTATTTATAGTCAGTTATCTTTATAAAATTATCGCAAAAAGAATACTCGTTTTCCTGATTGGAGCCGATCACGACGAGCTTATCAGCAGTAAAATCCCGGATCAGCTCGTGATACCACTTAATTCCCTGTTGATCAAGGTTAGAAGTTGGCTCATCCAACAGCAGCAGCGGTGTATCTGTACAGCAGGCCAAAGCCAACTTAGTCCGCTGTTTCATACCAGACGAAAAATACTTTAAAGCTTTATCCTGAGCTTTCCTCAACCCTAAAAGATCCATCACCTGTGCCGCATTGACACCGGGATGAAAATTCTTGAATTTAAAATGGAAATCTATAGTCTCCTGCAAAGTAAACTCCTCCACCAGGTCCAGGTAAGGTGCAGCAAAACTCACTTGCTTGTACACTTTTTCTACCGGAATGACGTTAGCGTCATCTGCATAGGTAATCGTGCCTTCAGAAGGCTCCAGACTACCGAGAATTACACTTAGCAAGGTCGACTTACCGGAACCATTTGGCCCCAGAACAGCATATTTGCCGGCAGCAGCAAACCCATAAGTGAAATTTCTGAATATCCACTCCTGGTTAAACCTTCTGCCGGCATCTTTTAAATCGATCTTCATTCAAATGATTAGCTACCCGATCCAAAACCCTTCATCACACCTCTGTTTGAATTTCTGATAAAATCAACGATTTCATCACGAATTTCCGTCGGTGCAAATTCAGCCTCTATCTTATCAAGGGCTTTGGTCACATTGTTATGCTTTACAAACAGTACCCTGTAGATCTCCTGTATCTCATTGATTTTCTCTGAAGAAAATCCGCGTCTTCTTAATCCAACAGAATTAATCCCTGCGTATGACAAAGGCTCTCTTGCAGCCTTAACGTAAGGCGGAACATCTTTTCTTACCAGTGAACCACCGGTAATGAACGCATGCGCCCCTACATTAACAAACTGATGTATCGCAACTAAACCAGCCAGAACCACGTAATCACCAATAGTGATATGCCCTGCCAGTGTGGTGCTGTTAGAGAAAATACAATTATTACCCACTTCGCAATCATGCGCAATATGTGAATAAGCCTGAATCAGGCAATTGCTTCCAATTACAGTCTTCCATTTATCTTTTGTTCCGCGGTTAATCGTTACACACTCCCTGATCGTGGTATTATCCCCGATTTCGGCAGTAGTAATTTCACCTGCGAACTTTAAATCCTGAGGGACTCCGGAGATTACAGAACCAGGAAAAATCCTGCAATTCTTTCCTATCCTTGCGCCATCCATGATTACCACATTAGAGGCAATCCATGTTCCTTCCCCAATGACAACGTCTTTATGTATAACAGAAAAAGGCTCTATGACCACATTGTCTGCTATGATCGCATCAGGATGTATATATGCTAATGGTTGTATCATGATACGCGTTCGCTATCTTTAACTTTTGAAATCTGGGCCATCATCTCTGCCTCTACTACTATTTTCTCTCCTACCATGCCCACGCCTTTCATCTGTGCAATGCCTCTGCGGATTGGCTCCATCAAATCACATCTGAAAACGATCGTATCACCAGGCAACACTTGTGCCCTGAATCTCACTTTATCAATTTTAAGGAAATAAGTCAGATAGTTTCTTGGATCAGGAACAGTACTTAATACTAAAATACCACCAGTCTGCGCCATCGCCTCTATCTGGATTACACCCGGTAAAACTGGTGCACCCGGAAAATGCCCTTTGAAAAACTCTTCATTCATCGTTACATTTTTCACCCCAACAACGTGTGTTTTTGATAATTCAAGGATTTTATCGATGAACAAAAACGGCTGTCTGTGCGGCAAAATATCCATGATCTGCATCACATCATAAAGTGGCTTTACAGACGGATCATAAACATGCTGAACTTTCTTGTTTTTTTCTTTCTTGATTGCGGCTTTAATCTTTTTCGCAAACGCAATGTTTGCCGCATGTCCTGGTCTTGCAGCCATGATATGCCCTTTAATGTGCATTCCAACAAGCGCAAGGTCACCAATCATATCTAATAATTTGTGTCTTGCAGGCTCATTCTGGTAACGCAGCTCCATATTGTTCAAAATACCCTGTGGAGCTACTTCTATCTTTTCTCTGTTGAATATTTTAGCCAGGTGATCTAACTCATCACGCGTAACCTCTTTGTCAACAATAACAATTGCGTTATTTAAATCACCACCTTTAATCAGGTTGTTCTGTAATTGATATTCCAGTTCATGCAGGAAACAGAAAGTACGGCAGGATGCAATCGCACTTTTGAATTCCGCAATCGTAGAAATTACAGCATGCTGACTACCCAGAACAGGTGAGTTATAATCAATCATACAAGTAAACCTGTAATCTTCAAGCGGCATTGCCACGATCTCTACCTTGCGTTCAGCGTCAGTATAAGTAATATTATGAGGGATCTGGAAATACTCACGGTCAATACTTTGCTGTACTAAGCCAACACTTTCCAGTGCCTCTACAAAAAGGATCGCACTTCCGTCCATAATCGGAGTTTCAGGGCCATCCAGCTTCATTAATATATTATCAAGATCCATCCCAACCAAAGAAGCCATTACATGCTCCACCGTGCTGATACTAGCTCCGTTTTGCGTAATCGTTGTGCCTCTTGCTGTATCTGTAACATTGTCACAGTCTGCATCGATGATTGGTTGACCTGGTAAATCAGTCCTTTGAAATTTAAACCCGTGGTTTTCCGGAGCCGGACAAAAAGTTAAAGTGACACTGGCACCTGTATGCAAGCCTACTCCATGTACAGAAACTTCGCTTTTTATGGTTTTTTGTTTAACGTTCATTATTGTTTTGTGTGGTACTAATTATACTATGACTGGAGTTTTGCTGTAATTTCAGCCTCTAATTTTGTAATCCGTTTTTCTATTCCCGGCAAATGCTTGAACAACACAGATGCACGCATCCAGTCTCTGAGCGGCTGCGCAGGCGTGCCGTGCCATTGTTTATTCTCTTCTGTAATATTGGAATTAATTCCAGCCTGTGCGCCAATTTGTGTGCCTCTGGCTAACGATAAATGCCCTGCAATTCCAACCTGACCGCCAACAACTGATCTTTCACCGACCTTACTGCTTCCGGAAATTCCTGCCTGAGCAGCTACAACCGTATGCTCTCCAATTTCTACATTGTGTGCAATCTGAATCAGATTATCCAGTTTTGAGCCTTTTCTAATAAAAGTAGAGCCCATTGTTGCTCTGTCAATTGCCGTATTGGCACCGATTTCAACATCATTTTCAATCACGACATTCCCTATCTGTGCAATTTTAGTATAGGTACCATCGGGCTGAGGGGCAAATCCAAATCCATCACTGCCAATTACTGTATTAGAATGGATAACGACCCCATTTCCAATGACAGAACGGTTATAAATTTTAACTCCGGGATGAAAAGTACACCCTGAGCCTATTTTTGAATCTGTTCCAATATGTATTTGCTGTAAAATCTTTGTATTGTCTCCAATTTCAACATTCGCATCGATATAAGAAAAAGCTCCTATAAACACATTCTTACCAATTTTTGCTGAAGGATGAACAAAAGAAGGTTGTTCAATACCTGTTTTTTGAGCAGTCTCATTCAAGACCTCATTATACTTTTCCAGTAAAACAGAAAAAGCACTATATGGGTCCTTCACCTTCACCAGCGTACAGCTGATAGGTTGTGAAGGAACAAAATCTAACCCAACGATAACGACAGATGCGTTCGTTGAATAGATGAAGTTCTCGTATTTCCGGTTAGATAGAAAACATAAGGCCCCTTTTTTCCCTTCTTCTATTTTCGAAAGCTCTGAAACTGTGATAGTTTCATCGCCTTCAACTGTTCCACTTAAAAAGTCGCTTATCTGCTTGGCAGTAAATTGCATTCTACAAAGTTAAATGTTAAATTGATATGAACAAATTATCCCAACTCCCTATTTTATCAGACACTTGACCATTTCAACGCTTCTATATAATCGGATAAAAAACGGGATAATAATTGGATTATTTTGTTAAATAATGCTAAATAATTCTTGGATAGCAAAGTATATGCTTTCTAACTGTCCTGTCGAGCGATTCCAGGTTAGATAAATCGGATGCTTTTGCAATATCTGTTGTTGTATTATTTTTCATTAATATATTAATTGTGCTGTTCCCGCCCCCTGTATTGTAAGCTCTGTTGCTGATTACATCCGTAAAAACAAAGTAAGATACCTCATTCTGATCAATTCCAAGGCTAAAGGCCGTATTTTCACTAATCATCGCCACTCTGCCCGGATCAGGCGCGTCATTGGTAATCTCAATCTTATATAGATTACGGTTAACCAGCATATTACATAAGGAGGAAAGGATTCTGTCCTGATGCTCACACCAGACTTTCACCGAGGCAAAAATATCCTGATCATCCAGTCTGGCGAATTGCAGTAAATGCACATTCGTCTCAAAGAACTCCTTTTGAGAAATTTCATTTTTCAGGAAATGCTGCAATGCCGGGGTTGCAAATAAGTCTCCGCCTTTTACAGCAAGCTCTTTGGCACGTTTCAAAATTTTCACCAGCAGCATCTCTCCCGCAATCACTGTTTTATGCAAATAAACCTGCCAGTACATTAATCTTCTTGCAATCAGGAACTTCTCAATAGAGTAAATTCCCTTTTCTTCAATGACCAGCTGATCATCAGCGATGTTAAACATCTTAATAATCCGGTCAAAACTGATTACACCTTCACTTACACCTGTAAAGAAACTGTCCCTGTTTAAATAATCCATTCTGTCCAGATCCAGCTGACTTGAAATCAACTGATGCAGGAATTTCTTTGGATACTCTCCCTTAAATATAGCAATGGCAGTATTTAGTTTTCCGCCAAACTCCATATTCAGGCGCTCCATCATCAGGATAGAAATATCTTCGTGCTGAATCCCTTTGACCAGTGAATATTCCAGGGCATGAGAAAATGGCCCGTGACCGATATCATGGAGCAATATTGCTATCGTTGCCCCCTCTTCTTCATCTTTGGTAATCTCATGACCCTTACTGCGTAAGATATCAATAGCCAGGCACATCAGGTGCATTGCACCAAGCGCGTGATGGAAACGCGTATGCAAAGCTCCAGGATAAACCAGGTGTGTCATCCCCAATTGCTTAATATAGCGTAAACGCTGAAAAAAGGGATGTGAGATCAGATCAAAGATCAATTCTGAGGGTATATTGATAAATCCATATACCGGGTCATTTATTATTTTCTTTTTATTCAATCTTGGCAAAATAAATTATACGGTACAAAAATTGCTATTTTTATCCGTACTTAAGAAAGAGATATCTCTTTTTAAGGATTTATTTACACCTTATACATACAATAATGCAGGAAACCAAGATTCTATGGGCCGATGATGAGATCAACTTATTAAAACCGCATATATTACTATTGAACGAAAAAGGGTACCACGTGACAACATTTACGAATGGAAACGATGCATTGGAGGCTTTTGGCAAGGAGCATTTCGACCTGGTATTTCTTGATGAAAATATGCCCGGCATGAGTGGACTGGAAACCCTCTCTGCCATTAAAAATATAAAAAGTGACATTCCGGTTGTCCTTATTACCAAAAGTGAAGAAGAAAACCTGATGGAGGATGCGATCGGTTCAAAAATTGACGATTATCTGATAAAGCCCGTTAATCCTAAGCAAGTATTGCTGACAATCAAAAAAATTATAGACAATAAAAGACTGATCAGTGCCAAAACTTCGATGGCTTATCAACAAGATTTCAGACGTTTAGGCATGACACTGAATGACAAATTAAGTTACGAAGAATGGACAGAGGTTTATAAAAAACTTATTTTCTGGGAACTGGAACTTGAAAAGCTGGATGATCCTCAGATGCATGAAATTCTGACTATGCAAAAGTCTGAAGCGAATACACAGTTCTCTAAATTCATTGAAGACAACTACATTGATTGGGTGAACAAAAGAGGCAAAACACCTTTATTATCTAATGAACTGCTTAAAAAGAAAGCATTCCCACACATCAATTCGACTACTCCCGTATTTTTCATCCTGATTGATAACCTGAGATACGATCAATGGAAAATCATCAATCCTTTAATCACCGAGCATTTCAGGTTAGACGAGGAAGATATTTATACGAGTATCCTGCCAACAGCGACACAATATGCAAGGAACTCTATCTTTTCAGGCCTGATGCCGCTCGAAATGGAGAAACGTTTCCCTTCACTTTGGCAAAACGATGACGAAGAAGGTGGTAAAAACATGCATGAAGAAGCCTTTCTCGCAGATCAGATTAAACGCAGCGTTCGTAAAGACTGCAAATTCAGCTACCATAAAATTCTGACTTATGATGATGGAAAAGCGCTTAATGAGCAAATGAACAACCTGATGCAGAATGAATTTAATGCAATCGTTTACAACTTTGTCGATATGCTTTCTCATGCCCGTACCGATATGGCCATGATCAGAGAACTGGCTAATGACGATGCAGCTTACCGTTCACTCACGCTTTCCTGGTTTGAACACTCTCCTTTATTAGAGCTGTTAAAGAAACTTGCTCAGAAACAGGTTAAAGTAATTATTACTACAGATCACGGTACCATCAGGGTGAAACATCCGAGTAAAGTAATCGGGGATAGAAATACCAATACAAACCTGCGCTATAAACAAGGCAGAAATCTGAATTTTAATGCAAAAGAGGTATTTTTGATTAAGAATCCTCATGAGGCACAGTTACCTAAAATAAATATCAGTTCTAATTATATTTTCGCCAAAGAAGACCGTTATTTTGTTTATCAGAACAACTACAACCAGTTTGTGAACTATTATAATGAAACGTTCCAGCACGGTGGGATCTCTCTGGAGGAAATGATGATTCCTGTAGCGACCTACAGCTCAAGATAGCATATTGAAATGAACATTGAAATTAATCACCTGGACGAACTGGGCAGTGCCGCTGAAGCACTGCTCAGTTTTGCAGGAAACGAAAAAATATTCGCCTTCGATGGCGAAATGGGAGCAGGAAAAACAACTTTTATTAAAGTCCTCTGCCAGAAACTAGGCGTAACAGATGTAGTTAACAGTCCTACATTTTCTATTGTAAATGAATATGCAGCACCAGCTCATCAGGCCATTTATCATTTTGACTTCTACAGGATTAAAAACTTGCAGGAAGTATTTGATATTGGTTATGAAGAATATTTTTATTCGGGTAATATCTGCCTGATAGAATGGCCTCAGATGATTGGCGGATTGCTGCCTGAAAATTATATCGAAGTTGGAATTACGGCATTGTCAGAAGACAAACGTTCTTTCACCTTCACAAAAATTTCTTAAATTCAGCTTATTTTTCTTAATTTCAATCAAAAAATCAGATAGACAGAATGGCTACAGGATTACGGGAAGAAATGGCCTCTATTGCTCAAAAAGGACTGCTACAGCCTAAAGAGACATTGTCAGAAATCAAACAGAAAAGCAACAGTCTTTATATTGGAATTCCTAAAGAGATCTCTTTTCAGGAAACCCGGATTGCACTTACACCTTTATCCGTTGCACTGCTGGTCAATCATGGCCATAAAGTATTGCTGGAAAGTGGTGCAGGTACAGGCGCAAACTTCTCTGACAATGATTACAGCGAACAGGGTGCACAAATTACATTCAATAAAAAGGATGTATATGATGCTGATATTATCGTAAAGATAGCCCCGCCAACGTTAGAAGAAATCAATCTGATGCATAAGGGCCAGACACTGATCTCTGCTTTGCAGATGGGTGCACTTAAAGAAGGTTACCTGAAAGCATTACTGAATAAGAAAATCAATGCTTTGTGCTTTGAGAATCTAAGGGATGAAGGAAATGTTTTAACGGTTGTACGCGCAATGAGCGAGATCGTAGGTGCTACTTCCATCTTTATTGCCGCAGAGTATTTAAGCAGTGTAACCGGTGGTAAAGGCTTAATGCTGGGTGGTTTTACTGGCGTCCCTCCTACAGAAATTGTGATTCTTGGTGCTGGAACGGTTGGAGAATATGCAGCCAGAACAGCACTTTCATTGGGTGCAGAGGTCAAAGTATTTGACAGTTCTATTTATCGCCTGCGCCGTCTTCAGAATAACCTGGGAAGCCGTGTATTTACTTCTGTTATGCAACCTATCGTATTGGGAAAAGCCGTAACCACCTGTGATGTGGTGATTGGTGCCATCCGGGCTACACATGGCAGAAGCCCTTGTATTGTAACCGAAGAAACAGTGAGCAGAATGAAACCAGACTCGGTAGTGATTGACGTGAGTATAGATCAGGGCGGATGTTTCGAAACCTCTGAGGTAACGAACCACAAAGACCCGGTTTTCAGAAAACATGATGTTATCCATTACTGCGTACCTAATATCGCATCCAGAGTACCCAGAACAGCTTCTTATGCCTTAACCAATATCTTTACCCCAATCCTGGTAGATATAGGCGAAATGGGTGGTCTGATGAGCCTGATCTGGAATAAACCAGGTATCAGAGAAGCACTTTATATTTATAAAGGCCACCTGACCAGTAAAGATCTGGCTGCCAGATTTAGCCTGCCTTATAAGGATATCGAATTATTAGTTGCTGCAAATCAATAGCTAAACTGTAGCTGCAAGCTTAGGCTTCCAGACAAATTGCAGGTAAACTAATGCTGCAATGGTAATGCCTGTACAGATGAAAAATGTATAGGGTATGGTTTTGATATTGTCAATAAATAACCAGCCAGCCAGCAGTGCCCCCAAACCAATTCCGGCTTCCAAAGCGATATACATGGTTGCCATAGCCTTACCGCGGTGTTTTGGATCACTCAGATCTATGGTCCAGGCATTGACAGTTGGTGAAAGCATTCCTGTTGCTACACCGTATAAAGCTGAAGCGGCCATTAAAGTAAAGGATGAATTCGCAAAGCCGATGCATAATAACGAAACAGCCAGTAATGCAAGGGATATTTTCAGGATTAAAACCCTTCCATGCCTGTCAGAGGCTTTACCGGCCACAAAACGGATCAGTAAGGAAGACAGGGTAAATACCATAAAAAACAAGCCTTTATTACTGGTTCCAAGATATTTGCTCCAATCTCCGACAACAGTCAGGATTACGCCATAACTCACATAACTCAGCAACGTAATTAAAGCCGCCGGAATCACTCTCCATTCAATAATATCCTGTCTTTTAATTTTCAATAAGGAGAAGCTGAAAGGTTGTTTTTCTTTTAGGGTTTCCTTCATATTTCCGAGAATAACGATGGAAGATAAAGCGAAAATTGAAGAGCAATAAAACAAGACGTTAATGGAGAAATGATCGGTTATTGTACTTCCAATAGCAGGGCCGATGGCCAGACCGGTACTGAAACAAATTCCATGAATCCCCATGGCTTCTCCCCACCTGTTCTCCGGAACCAGATCTGCAACATAAGCCGCGGTTGCGGTTGGCTTAAATCCAGTAGAAAACCCATGAATTAATCTGAGAAAAAGAAATCCGGCAACTGTGGTGAGTACAGGATATAAGAATCCGCAAACGAAACAAACTATGGAGCCTACTGCCATAATAGGTACGCGGCCTATAGTATCTGTCAGTTTACCGCTAAAAGGTCTGGAGATCCCTGCTGTGAGCGTAAAAAGGGCAATGATTAATCCTTTATAAGAAGCTCCGCCCATTGCACTGAGATATGCAGGCAATTCTGGGATCAGCATATTAAAACTGGCAGAAAAAAGGAAAGAGCTTAAACATACCAGGCCAAATTGCAGGGTATAAATCGATTGATCGGACTTTTGCATATCCGCACAAAAATAGAGATAAAATTAGAGAAGCAGTTTAAATTCAGGTGATAAAATTGTAAAGTACAGGATTGTTTCTTACAGCAGTTTTGAAGCGGTTGTAGTAAGGTTGTCTTGCAGTACCCAGCCATAACCCTAACCAGAATATCAAGTTAATACTGATCGTGGATGTACCCCATGAGTTTGGCCATTTCTGCCTTTAACTCTTTAACAGGGGTCATAAAATTGTTATTCATGAAAGAAAAGACCAGCGTTTTTCCTCTTTTGGTGACGATATAACCACTCTGGTTATAATTATTCGAAAACGTTCCGGTTTTTGCAAATACGAAAGGATGTGACGTTTTAGGATAAGCATTTTTAAGTGTTCCCCGCAAACCTCCGGCGGGAAGCATACTGAAGAGTTTTTCCCTGTTGTTTACCTCTTTGTCGATCATTTTCAGCAGCATAATCATATCCCTGGGGCTGAACAGGTTCATTCTCGACACCCCTGATCCATCTACCCAGCGCGGACGGTCTGGCAAATCTTTCAGGTATTTGTCCAGAACGTACCGGATCGCATCAGTGCCGCTTAATTTCTGCTGAAACTGATTCGAATAAACCAGTAGAAGCTGCTCGGCAATAAAATTATCGCTTGGCAAAAGCATCTCCCGGAAAAGATCTTCAGATTTGCTGTTGTAAATTGTCTTTGCAGTAACCGGCATCTCCAGCTGGATGAGCTGTACATCGCGTCCTAAAGTATCTCTTAATAGATTCAATGTAGTTAAAGTGCTTGTTTGATAAGGAACCAACTGTTTAAAATCAGCAGGAATAACCCCTGAAGGATATTTAAATTCGTTCTTTTCCAGCATTCTCACCACACCGAATTCCTTTTGATGAGTTAAGCTATCTTTCACCAGGCAATCGTTAAAATGATGTGGATTAACAGTGATTCGCCCCTTTTCATTTTTAAATCCGGCCAGGTTATCCATCATAGGCAGCTCGGTTATTTCTGCCTGGGTATCATCATTGTAATCGTCCCATGCCCAGCCCTGCCCATAAACATTGCCTGTATATCTGCCTGGTGCAAAAAACAACTGCTTTGTACTGCTGCTTAAAAATTTGAAGGTTTTCTCCTCGCGCATTCCCCGCTTCAAAAAAGAAGGGTCTCCTGTACCCCAGAAAATAAGTGAATCGCCGCGTTCTATATAGCGTATAGAAGGAATGGAATCCGGTATCATTTTTAACCCGGCATAAAAAGTATATAACTTGGTATTAGAGGCAGGAATAAAATATTTGTCTGCATTTTGCGTATAAATCATCCCCTGACGATCTGATTCAGAAAGGGCAAATCCGACAAGATGGTCATTGAGAATAGGTGAATCCGTTATAAAATGAGAGACATTTTTAGCTAACCGGTGCTGCATGGAGCAGCCTTCAAGAAACAGTAAAATAAACAATGCCGGAATGAAAAACGACTGAACACGGTACACTTTTTTTAATTCCATTACACTCTTTACCATTGATATAGTCCGAATATATTGCTTTTTCTGAAAATACAGATACCCTTCCGTTTAAACTGCGGCCTATTTTGTAACGTTGCAATTACGTTGCATTATTTTAAGCTGACAATAGATATTTTTACGTCTTCAACCCAAACCCCAAATTTCTTTATTATCAATGAATTCAAAAACTAAATTACTGGCCATTGCCGGTATGTGTTTTTTAGGTGCGGTATGCAGCGAAACTGCTTCTGCACAGAAAAAATCTAAAAAGACAGCTGCAACTGCGGCGCCCGCTCCCACTATTCCAGCTCCCAAAAAGGAAGGGCTGAAGCCATTTTCTGAAGTGATTACTGCAAAAGCAAGAACGAAAAATGGATTGTTCAAAACTTATAAAGTGGATGATAAATGGTTTTTCGAGATTCCTGATACGTTATTAAACCGTGAAATGCTTGTCGTTACCCGTTTAAATAAAGTCCCATCCGGCGTATCTGTTGGCAACCAGCAATATGGAGGAGAAGAATTAAATGACCAGGTTTGGCAATGGGAACGTCGCGGAAAGCAGGTTTTTATCCGTGTACCCAGTTATTCTGTAAGAGCCGACAGCACTTCAGATATGTATCAATCTGTTAAAAATTCGAACCTGTCTACAATTCTTGCCAGCTTTGAGATTAAAGCTTACAATAAAGATACCACAGGTGTAGTAATTGACGTTACCGATTTTTATAACGGTGATGTCGTGGCTATTGGCGCTACTGATGCCTTAAGAAAAGCCTATAAAGCAAGCGCTCTGGATGCCGGGCGTTCTTATGTAGATACGATCAAAACTTTCCCTATAAATATCGAAGTAGTGACCAGCAAAACCTATAAATCGGCAGAATCTCCGATTGACAATAGTATTGGTGCAGTAACTTTTGAATTCAATACTTCGATGCTCCTTTTACCAAAAACACCGGTTAAAGCGAGATTAACAGACCCGCGGGTAGGTTATTTCGGCCAATCACAAACAGATTACGGTACAGATGCCCAAAAAGCAGAACGCACGGCCTATATCCACCGATGGAATCTGGTTCCCAAGGATACTGCGGCTTATATGCGTGGTGAATTGGTAGAGCCTGTTAAACCAATTGTAATTTACATTGATCCGGCCACTCCAAAAAAATGGATTCCTTATTTAATTCAGGGGATTAATGACTGGCAGATTGCCTTTCAGGAAGCAGGATTTAAAAATGCCATTATCGGAAAGGAAGCTCCTACTGCTGCACAGGATCCTGATTTCAGTGTAGAGGATTCCAGGTACTCTGTTGTGCGTTATTTTGCTTCAAATATCGCCAATGCTTATGGGCCTCATGTTTCCGATCCACGTACCGGACAAATTCTCGAAACACATATTGGCTGGTACCATAATGTAATGAATTTACTTAGAAACTGGTATTTCGTACAAACTGCGGCTGTTAATCCGGCAGCCAGAAAAGCTAAATTTGATGATAAACAAATGGGTGAACTGATCCGTTTTGTTTCTTCACATGAAATTGGGCATACGCTTGGCCTGCCTCATAATTTTGGTTCAAGTTATGCCTATCCGGTAGATTCCCTTCGTTCGAAAACCTTTACCAATACACACGGAACAGCGCCATCTATTATGGATTATGCACGTTTTAACTATATCGCACAACCTGGTGATGGGGTAACTAAACTACATCCTGAAATTGGTGAATATGATAAATGGTCTATTAAATGGGGCTATACCTGGTTTCCGGGTAACTTAACTGCTAAACAGGAAAGAGCAAAACTGGATGTATGGACAGTCGCTAAAGCAGGTAATCCTTTGTATTATTATGGCCGCCAGGGCACCAGTCTTGACCCGCGCTTACAAAGCGAGGATTTAGGAGATAATGCAATGAAAGCCAGTACTTATGGTATCGCTAATTTAAAGCGGATCCTTCCGAATATAGAAATATGGACTTACCAGAAAGGGCAGGATTTTAGTGATTTGAAAGAGCTCTATAATGAAGTTATTACCCAGTATGGCAGATATATGGGCCATGTAAGAGCCAATGTTGGCGGAATGAGCGAAAATTTTAAAACGAATGATCAGAAAGGTACTGTTTATTCTTATTTGTCTAAAGCTAAACAAAGAGAAGCAATCGCATTTTTCAATACGCAGCTGTTTACTACTCCGGTATGGCTGATTAATAACGAACAGCTGAATAAATTTGATAACGGACAGATCCTGAATAAGATTAAGGCGGTACAAACCAGCACATTAAATCTTTTATTGACCCCTGGCCGTATTGCGCGTTTATTGGATAATGAGGCGAAGAATGGTACAGCAAGCGCATATACGCTTCCTGAGCTTTTTACGGATCTGAAAACCAGTATATTCTCTGCCAACAGACCGGATGCTTTTAAACGTAATTTACAACGTTCCTATGTAGAGACGCTAACGCAATTGATGACTAAAGAAATGGATGCCCCGGCTGGAGCAAGTGCTGAAGGCCTTGCTAATTATGGTGTTACCCCTATTAATGTTTCTTTGTCGGATATCAGGCCGCTGGTAAGAGCTGAATTGAAATCGCTGTTAACGCTAACTAAAGCAAGGGCTTTGGCTGGTGATAGCTTGACAAAAGCACATTATGATGACCTGGTGATCAGGATCAATGATATTCTTTTTCCTAAAAAATAATCGGGTCTATTCCCTTTATTAAGCCCTTAAGCAATATTTTTATAGCTTAAGGGCTTTTCTTTTATCAACCCTTGTTATGATTAGCAAATAAAGCCTGATATATTTACAGGAAAAAAGCGTTGTCTATTATATGAGAGCAATCACCTCCCTGTCTATTTTTGTAAGTTTCAGCCTGTTACTGACCGCGTGCAATACGAAAGCGAAGAAAGAAAAATTACCAGAACATGTAAAGTTGGATGTGACTCCGGTCAAAGGGATCCGCTATACGGAAGTAAAACGCCGTTTCAGCAACGGGTTATCTTTCGATACATCTGGTTTTCAGCAGGAACCAAGCTGGATTATTCAGTTTAAATCTGCTGATACCGTATGGGCTTATGATCCTGCTCAGAAAATTATGCAGCCGTTTCACTTACACCATGACCATGCTGATGTCTTTAATTTTGCGAAAGAATGGTTCAGGTTTAAGCTGATCAGCAAAGACAGCCTTGTTTTTCAACGACTTCAGGTAACTAAAAAAGAGATTGCAGATGATATCCGTTCGGATGTAAACATGACATTTTATGCCGATGATTATATCAAAAATAAATTAAAAACTACTGCCGGAAAGTTACAGCGCCCAAGTAAAGCAGATACCCTTTTTATTGAGAGAATGGTGGCTAAAGCGACCAAATATCCAGATCAGAGGGACAGTGTATTTGCGGGCAGACAAGTGGTCTCTTTGCGTCCGCGCGATAACCGGATTACCGTAGAACGTTTAAGCAGTGTCGATAAATTGAATGGCAGAACGGAGGCCTATGATTACCTCTATCCGCAATATAAGCTGGTTATTCCGGATGCTTATAAAGAATTCGCTTATGAGTTCAATGTCCTTGTAGACGAAAAAGGAAAAATGAGATTAAGTTATTTTTTCACTAATCTTCCGGAATTCAGGGAAACAAGAAAAAAAGTTCTGGAAGGGATTATAAGCGTATATCTGCAAAATTTACTAATAATTAAACCGGGTAGCACTCTTGGCGTGCCTCATACGAGTGAAATTACGGTAGATGTGATCGGGAGAAAACCCTCAAAATAAATCGTCAAAAATTATATTTATCAAAAAATGAAGCATTTGCAGATTATAAAAAAATAATTACTACATTGCAGACTTAATTATTAATACATAATACAATGCAAGAAGGAACAGTAAAATTTTTCAATGTAACTAAAGGTTTTGGATTTATCGTACCAGCGAATGGCGATAGCGAAATTTTTGTACATTCAACAGGCCTTATCGATGAAATCCGTGAAAACGACAAAGTAGAATACGATGTTGAAAGCGGTAAAAAAGGTTTGAATGCGATCAATGTTAAAGTAATCTAGATTATTATAACCATAATTCGTACAAGCTTCCTGATGAGATATCGGGAAGCTTTTTTTATGCCTTTTAAAATCTATCCAGAATAAAAAAAGGCCATTTCCTGCCCCTTTTCATAAAAAACAGCAATTACATTCGTTCTCTGTACAAGGCTTTTCTATCTTTAAATTCAGAAACGGCTTAAACGGGCTTTTATACAGCAGAAATGGATAGCAATTACAGCCTTTTAATTTCAAAGATTAATGAATTCAGGCAGCAGTTTTATCTCAATAAATTGCTTCATGGTCTGATTTATACGCTTGCCCTTTTATTTGCCCTTTATCTTTTCTTGTTTGTACTGGTGTATTATCTGCATCCTGCTCCCCTGGTTAAAACCATCCTCTTCTTTTCTTATCTGCTGATCTTACTGGTTTCTATAACCATTGGCATTATTAAACCTGCTCTTGCCTATTTCAGGCTGAGTAAGACCATTAGTTTAGAGGAGTCGGCCACACTTATAGGAAACCATTTTGAGCCTGTACGTGATAAATTGCTGAATACTTTACAGCTTAAAGCACTGGCAGATTTATCCCCTGAGCATAATCAATTAATTTTAGCAGGAATAGATCAGAAGATTAATGAATTAACACCTGTTCCATTCAGTAAAGCGATTAACCTTGGGGATAATAAAAAACTAATTAAGTATTTTGTAGTTCCGCTGGTGCTGATTATCGCTATTGGAATCGTTGCTCCTGCTATTTTAAAAGAAGGAACTAATAGCTTCGTCAAGTATGATCAGGAGATTTTACCAGTGGCCCCTTTTGATTTTGTACTGCTGAATAAGGCTTTGGTAGTTACACAAGGGGATGATTTACAGTTGAGTCTTAAAATTGACGGAGATCAGCTCCCGCAGGAAGTCTATTTAAAAGAAGGCCTTAATACATTTAAGCTGGAGAAAAAAACAAATAGTAGTTTCCGGTATACTTTAAAAAACCTGCAAAAGACGCAGCAAATCCGCTTTAGTGCAGGTGGTTTTGATTCCAGGCCCTATACCCTGACTGTCAAACCCAGACCAGCTGTATTAACGATGGAAGCCCATTTGAGCTATCCTTCTTATTTGAAGAAAAAGAACGAAACGGTTTCCAATGCAGGAGATTTAACCCTACCGGAAGGTACTGCTGTCACCTGGATAGTCTCCACTGAAAATACGAAACAATTGTTATTTGCATTAGGCAACCAGCTTCAGGAGCTCCCTGTGGCAAATAATTCAGCACAGTTTAAAGCTGTACTTAAAAAAAGCCAGGACTACCGGGTTGTCCCTAAAAATGAATTTTCCGTACATCAGGACTCGATCAGCCATAAAATTGAAGTCATTGCAGATCTTTCTCCTGCGATAGAAGTTAAAGAAACTGCGGATTCACTGAGCCGTAAAGCGCTATATTTTACGGGGAATATTCATGATGATCATGGTTTCAGCGCTTTAAAATTCATTTATACGCTTAAAGAAAATGGTATCGCGAAAAAAACAGTACAGACTGGTATTCCTGTGAAAGCAAATCAACTGGAGAATTCTTTCTTCTATTTCTGGAATCTCAAAAATATAGAGATCAAGCCTGGTCAAATACTGGAATATTACCTGGAAGTAGCGGATAATGATGCAGTGAACGGGCCTAAAAAAAGTCGCACCATGGTCAGGACTTACGAGCAGCCTACTGCCAGTCAGCTGGAAAAACAGACAAATGCCGCAAGCAGCCAGTTGAAACAGAAAATGGAGTCGGCAATTAAACTGGCCGGTCAGGTCGAGAAAGAAAGCAAGAAACTGGGAGAAACATTACTGGATAAAAAGGAGCTCACTTTTGAGGATAAGAAAGATATTGGCCAGTTAATGGAAAAGCAAAAAAAGTTGGAGGCTGTTGTAAAGGAAATCCAGGAAGCTAAACAGAAAAATACTTTCAATTCTACAGAGAACGATGATTTAAAGAAAGAATTGGCAGAAAAGCAGAAAAAAATAGATGATTTGTTTAACAATGTTCTTGATCCCAAAACCAAAGAGCTGCTGGAAAAACTGCAAAGCCTGGTTACCCAGAATAATAAAGATCAGACGCAGCAGGAGTTGAGCAAAATGACCATGGATAATAAATCCTTAAAGAATGAACTTGACCGGATCCTGGAATTGTATAAGCAATTGGAATTTGAGCAAAATCTGCAAAATAAGATCGACCGTTTAGCTGACCTTGCCAAGGCTCAAAAGGATTTAAGCAAGTCTACTAAAGACCAGAAGAATTCACTGGATGAGTTACAAAAGAAACAGGAAAAGCAACAACAGGAATTTAATGACCTGAAAAAAGAGATGAAAGAACTGGATGCTAAAAACCAGGCTTTAGAAAGGCCTAACCCTTTTCAACCACAGGAAAAAACAGCACAGCAAATTCAGCAACAACAACAACAAAGTCTTGAAAAGTTAACGAAAAACCAAAGGCAGAAGGCTTCAGAACAGCAGCAAAAAGCGGGCGATCAACTACAGGAAATGGCTGATCAGCTTAAAGAAGAGCAGCAGTCTGCCACTGAAACCGAAAATAATCTACAGGTAGAGGAATTAAGGTTATTACTTCAGCATTTGCTGAAAACTTCTTTTGATCAGGAAAAAGTGATGCTTAGTTTAAAGAAAATGGCATTCAATGATCCTGCTTATGTTGGCAATGTCCAGTTACAACGCGGAATAAAAGATAATTTAAAAACGATTTCAGATAGCTTGTCTGCGTTGAGCAAAAGAATTCCTCAGATCCAGAGTGCGGTGGGTGAAGAAATGCAGCAGATTAATTTCAATCTGGATAAAAGTCTGGAAAACCTGGCGGAACGCAGAACTTATGAAGCGGTCAAAAATCAGCAGTACACCATGACTTCAATTAATAACCTGGCTTTAATGCTGAATGAAGCACTGGAACAATTGGAAAAAAATAAGCGCAATTCTAAATCCGGCGGAAAAGGGAAAGGGAAACAATCCATGCAGCAGCTTCAGCAAATGCAGCAGCAATTGAACAAGAATATGGAGCAGGCCAGGCAAAAGCTTCAAAAAGAAGGCAAACAAGGAAGTGTACCTAAAGGGGAAATGAGTGAAAGTTTTGCAAAAATGGCGCAGCAGCAGCAGATGATCCGCGAAGCTTTACAGAAACTGAATACAGAACAAAATAAGGATGGAAGTGGTGGTCTTGGGAATTTAAACCAGGTCATCAAAGACATGAAAACAACAGAGTCTGACCTGATCAATAAAAGACTGGAAGACGCAACGATTAAACGTCAGCAAGGTGTACTGACTAAATTACTGGATGCTGAGAAAGCAAGCAGGGAACAAAGTGAAGATGAGAAAAGAGAAAGCAAAGCCGGAAAAGACTTTCCTCCATCCTATCCTAAATTGTTAGAACAGTTCAAAAAGAAACAAGCTGCTGAACAGGAATTATTACAGAAATTGCCGCCTTCGCTGAATTACTATTACAAAAATAAAATAGCAGACTACTTTAAATTGCTAAATTTGCAGCCGTAAATCGTGAGTCATGAGCAAACCAGCAGTACATTTTTTTTTAGAAGACGTTAAGTATACCCTTAAAAATAAAACAGTAATCAGAAACTGGATCAATGAGACTATCATTGCAGAAGGTTTTCAACTGGAGGAGTTAACGTTTATTCTGTGCTCTGACGAATATCTGCTGGCCATAAACCAGCAATATCTAAATCATGATACTTATACTGATGTGATCACTTTTGATAACTCAGAGGCTCCTGAAATTATTCAGGGAGATATCTTTATCAGCATAGAACGTATTCAGGAAAATGCAAAAGAATTTAAGAGCACGGTACAGCATGAATTGTGCAGGGTAATTATTCATGGTACTTTACACTTGTTAGGTTACAAGGATAAAGGAAAAGCAGCCAAAACCCTGATGACACAGAAAGAAGATCAATATCTGGCTTTATTCAACGCTGCATTGGCAAAAACAGCTGTATAGTTCTGATTACACTTAACGACGAAAACACTAAATACTGTAAATCAACAAGTTACACTTTTATTTTGAGTCCTAAAACACTGACCTTATTTTAAGCGTTATAAGCCCGTTTTAAAATTTCTTAGACTTATCTGTTCAAAACAGCAATAATTTCTTTAAATCGGCTATAAAGCGCCGAAAACAGCATATTAAAGACGTTAGTCATTTAAATTATCCTGTTTTGGCAAATCTTTGCTTTTTGACCTCATAATTACCTGCTTGGGCGTGCTGATTAACAAAATCTATTCTTCCTTTTTCAGGTTACCCGACAGCTCCTCTCCGCAATAATTTTATCATTCTGATTTTTCAAATCTTCGCTTCGGGACTTTTTCTATATATACTTATAAATCCGTAGGTTACTGAATTGTAATATAATATTTAGTTGTTTAAACACATGAATATTATACCCACAAATATTGCTTACTTTTGCGGATAATTTCTTATCTGATAATTCGTTAAAAATATACTTTGAGCACATTAATTGCAGCAGAAAATTTAGGCCATGCCTACAATGATGAATGGTTATTCAAAAATTTAACCTTAGGCATCCAGACTGGTCAGCGCGTAGCGCTGGTTGGAATCAACGGAGCTGGTAAAAGCACCCTATTAAAATTACTGGCCGAGCGGTTTACGCCGCTGGAAGGGAAAATAGTAAAAAATAAATTCGTTAAGATTGGTTTTCTGGATCAGGAACCCTCCTTCCCGGATGGATATTCTATTAGTGATTTTATTTTTTCTACAGACAATAAGCAGCAACAGTTAATCAAAGAATATGAAGAACTGATTGAAGACCCAAACCCTGATGAAAAAAAACTTAACCGTTTATACGAAGAGTTAAGCGAACACAATGCCTGGGAATATGAGCATGAAATCAAAACGATTTTAAGCCGTATGGGGATTAACCATCTGCAACAAAAAATTTCAACTTTATCTGGTGGTCAGAAAAAACGTTTGGCCCTGGCTAAACTTTTGATTGAAGATCCTGAGATTTATGTCTTGGATGAGCCTACGAATCACCTGGACATTGATACTATTGAATGGTTAGAAAAGTTACTGACTTCAGGAAATAAAACAATCTTACTGGTAACGCATGACAGGTATTTTCTGGATAATGTATGTAATACTATTGTAGAGCTGGATAGAGGTAAGATTTATAATTACAATGGAAATTACGCTTATTTCCTGGAAAAAAAATCAGAACGCGAAGCTTCGGATGAGAGTACTTTCCAAAAAAATAAGAATCTCCTGAAAAAAGAATTAGAATGGATGCGCAGAATGCCTGCGGCAAGAACTACTAAATCTCAATCAAGAATAGATGCTTTTTATGATTTAGAAAGTAAAACTAAACAACGTTCTGATACAGGAAGTGTAACCCTAAGCATGAAAATGTCCCGCCAGGGAAATAAAATTCTGGAGCTGGATCACATCGGTCAGTCTTTTGATGAGAAAAAAATAATCAATGATTTCAGTTATACATTCAAACGTGCAGACCGTATTGGTTTAGCCGGAAAAAATGGAACTGGAAAATCTACTTTACTGAACATTATAACAGGCTTTCAAATTCCTGAAAAAGGTAAAGTAAGCACTGGAGAAACTACCGTTTATGGTTATTATAAACAAGGTGGTTTAGCGTTCAATGAAAAAGAAAGAGTAATTGATATTGTTAAATCGGATGCTGAATATATCAAGATGGCTGATGGCTCAATGATCTCCGCTTCTCAGTTATTAACGTTATTCCTCTTCCCTCCCAAAAAGCAACACGGGATGGTAGAAAAACTAAGTGGTGGAGAGAAAAAGCGTTTACACCTGATGAAGGTTTTAATGCAAAATCCAAACTTCCTGATCCTGGATGAGCCGACCAATGATTTAGATATTGATACTCTAAATGTATTGGAAGAGTTCCTGGAAAACTTCCCCGGCGTACTGATCCTGGTTTCCCATGATAGGTATCTACTAGACAAAATGAGTGAGCAATTATTCATTATGGAAGGAGAAGGAATAGTTAGTATTTACAATGGTAATTATTCTGAATATAGAATTAGCCTGGATACACCTAAAGAAAAAGCAGAAACAAAACCGAATAAAACCGAACAGAAAACTGCTGCTATCCCTGCCAATAAATTAACTTATAAAGAGCAGAAAGAATTAGATGATTCAGAAGCTAAAATTGCAGAGACTGAAAACGAAATTGATAAATTAACTAATTCCCTGCTTTCCATTGACAGTGCTAACTATATGGAAATACAAGAAGTAACGAAAGCTATCGAAAAGCTAAATACTACTTTAGAACAGACCATGGAACGTTGGGTAGAGTTGTCAGAGAAGACAAACAAAACGACTTAATTAAAGAAATAGTTTAGGTCATTATAAGGCTGTCTAAGGCATTAAAAAGATTAAACAAGAACGTTAAGCCAGCATAAAAATTAACGTTCCACGTGAAACACCAGTACTCCATAACAAGAAATACAGCGCTTGTTTCACGTGGAACATAAATATAAAATAAGATGTTTAAAGAATATGATGTGATTGTTGTAGGTGCCGGACACGCAGGTTGTGAAGCGGCCGCAGCAGCAGCAAACATGGGATCTTCCGTTTTATTAGTCACCATGAATATGGAGACAATTGCGCAGATGAGCTGCAACCCTGCTATGGGCGGTGTGGCAAAAGGGCAAATTGTAAGGGAGATTGATGCCATGGGTGGTTACTCAGGAATCATCAGCGATAAGACTACCCTACAGTTTAGAATGCTCAATTTATCTAAGGGCCCTGCGATGTGGAGCCCACGTGCGCAGAATGACAGAAAGCGGTTTGCGGAAGAATGGAGACTTGCTTTAGAGCGCACTCCAAATGTAGATTTCTGGCAGGATATGGTGAGCAGTCTGATCATTGAAAACAGTAAAGTGACCGGAGTTAAAACTTCCATTGGTGTAGAGATCAAAGCTAAAAGTGTAGTACTGACTAATGGTACTTTTTTGAATGGATTAATTCATATTGGTGAGAAGAAATTTGGTGGTGGCCGTACTGGTGAAAAAGCAGCTACAGGAATTACAGAACAGTTAACTTCTATTGGATTCGAAGCTGGAAGAATGAAGACAGGTACTCCCCCACGTGTGGATGGAAGATCGCTGAATTATTCATTAATGGAAGAGCAATGGGGTGATGAAAACCCAGGAAGATTCTCTTATACGAATGTAGAAAGACCAACAGAAAAAAGATGCTGCTGGATCACTTATACAAATAGTAATGTACACGAAACTTTGAAAGAAGGTTTTGAGAAATCACCAATGTTTACAGGCAGAATCAAAGGCCTTGGTCCAAGGTACTGTCCATCTATTGAAGATAAAATAAACAGGTTTGCAGAAAGAGACAGACATCAGATTTTTGTTGAACCTGAGGGATGGAATACCTGTGAAATTTATGTTAACGGATTTTCTACATCATTACCTGAAGATGTTCAGTACAGAGCTTTAATTCAAATCCCAGGATTTGAAAATGCAAAAATGTTCAGACCGGGTTATGCGATTGAATACGATTACTTCCCGCCTACCCAATTGTCATTGACATTAGAAACCAAGTTAATTGAGAATCTGTATTTCGCCGGACAGATTAATGGAACTACCGGATATGAAGAAGCCGCAAGTCAGGGTTTCATTGCCGGGATTAATGCGCACTTGAAAATAAATGAGAAAGCTCCATTAATTATGAAGCGTTCAGAATCTTATATTGGTGTATTAATTGATGACCTGGTTACGAAAGGAACTGAAGAACCTTATCGTATGTTTACCTCCAGAGCTGAGCATAGATTATTACTGCGTCAGGATAATGCAGATATCAGGCTCTCCCCTATTGGCCATGCTTTAGGATTAATCAGCGACGAACGTTTGGCGGTTGTTCATCAGAAAATTTCGAACTCAGATAATATTGTTGCCTTTACGCGCAAGCAAGGAATCGAAATGACTGAGGCTAATGATATGCTGGAAACTTTAGGTTCTACACCTTTAGCACAAAATGTTAAAATTGTCAGTGTGCTGGGCAGGCCTCAGGTTGGAATTGACGATCTCAGAAAGGTGAGCAAAAGCCTGGATGAATATCTGGCTCCTTTCGATCAGGAAACTATTGAACAGGCTGAGATCAAAGTAAAGTATGAAAGCTATTTCCTGAAAGAACAGGAGATCGTTAACAAAATGCAAAAGATGGAAGACAAAGATATCAATCCGGATTTTGATTATTCTTCATTAGGATCGCTGTCAAAAGAGGCCAGAGAGAAATTATTGAAGATAAAACCACGTACTTTAGGGCAGGCATCAAGAATTTCCGGTGTTTCTCCTTCGGACATTTCAGTTTTGATGGTACACATCAGCAAATAAAATACAATTTATTGATAATCAATCAATTACAAACATAAATAATACAGTCTGAAAGCAGCTTATTTTAAAGCGATATAAGAAGCTTTCAGACTTTTTACATCATAGTTATTAAAAAGGTTAAAGATTCTATTACATCGCACATAAATGGCCAAAAACAGCTTATTAAAGATTGCAAGGAGTTTATTTTATACATTTTCAGGAATTTCCCTGATATATGGTTGCGCGAGCATTGGACCGGGCCCTCAAGGAGGCCCAAAAGATAAAACTCCGCCAAAAGTGCTTTCCATGACGCCGAAAAATTTAACCAGAAATTTTAAGGCTAAGAAAATCATTATCCAGTTTGATGAGTATTTCAAATTGACAGATCAATATAAACAGTTCTCCATTTCTCCGGACGTCGAGGTCATGCCTACTTTAAAAATTAAAGACAAGTCACTGGAAATTACTTTTACTGATTCTCTGGAAAAGAACACAACTTACACGCTAAATTTTGGAAAAGCTATTGGTGATGTGAATGAAGGAAACGTAATTAAAAATCTGTCTTATGTTTTTTCAACTGGTGCTTCCCTGGACTCTTTAAGTATTTCTGGTAACATCAAAGAATCTCAAACAGGCAAACCACTGATCGAAGGTGTAGCTTTTGTTCTGCCCCTATCCAGGGACAGTATCTTCGGAAAAAAGAAAGCTTCTATCTATACCTTAACAGACAGCAGCGGGAATTATAAAATCAATAATTTAAGAGCAGATACTTATAAAGTGTATGCACTGAAAGAACAAAGCAGTGATAAAATTTACCAGCAAAGTTCTGATGAAATTGGTTTTATTAAAGAGCCTCTTGTACTGAAAAAAGATACACAAAATGTAAATATGCTGGTCTTTAAAGAGGACGCGATACTTTTCAGGATCAATGATAGAAGGCTTAATGCGGATGGAAGTATTTCGATGAACTTTAATCAGAAACTTAAAAAACCAGAAATTGTAGTCACGGAACCCAAAAATCTGGATGCCACTAAATTGGTTAAATTCAATAAAAATGGTGATTCTGTAAAAGTTTGGTTAGCCGATTTAAGCTTTGATTCTACTAAAATAAGTGTCACTAATGATGGAAAATTACTGCAAACGGTAACTTTTAACAGAGGAAAAAAAGATACTTATAAAAGAAGTGTTGTCGCAACTGATAATATCGAAACCAACCTGATCAATCCTAATAAGCCATTTACTTTGACTTTTGGAATGCCGGTTGAAGCCGTAGATCCATCAAAAATAACCTTGATGGAAGATTCTGTGGTCAAGACAAATTTCAAAGTTGTAAAGGATAGTGCAAACTTCCTGGCTTACCACATTATGTATCCTTGGCAACCCAATAATATATATGAAATCAAGTTTGGTGAAGGTGCTTTTACGGGGCTGTTTGCTACTAAAAGCAAAGAGTTCTTAAAGAAATTTCAGCTGGCCAAAAAAGATGATTATGGAACTTTACAGGTTAAAATAATTGTTCCCGAACCCAACAAACAGTTCTTGCTGGAAATTACCAATGAAGCCAAAGCGTTAGTGAATAGTTTGGTGGTATCCAGAGATACCACCGTAAGATTTGCAAATTACAGAGCCGGAAAATACTTTATCAGAATTATCTACGACACGAATAAAAATGGCGTCTGGGACACTGGTAATGTAAAACTGGGCTTACAACCGGAAACCATCTATAACGAGCCTAAAGAGCTCTCTATACGGGCTAACTGGGATAGAAATGAGACCATTACCTTACCTAAGGAAAAATAGTTTATCTGAACCAGTCCGAATACATAATATAGTTATCTGGTAACTTATTTAATAAAGCCCGTTGCTCTTCAGTAATGGGCTTTATTTTTTTTGCAGGTGTTCCTGCATAAAGAAAACCAGTCTCACAAATTGTATTTTCCAGTACAACTGACCCAGCTCCTATAATACAATATTCTTCCACAACTGCATTATCCATGATGATCGCACCCATTCCAACCAGTACATGGTCTTTAAGAATACAGCCATGTACAATTGCATTATGCCCCACAGATACCCTGTTACCAATGGTAGTGGCTGCCTTAAGATAGGTTGCATGGATCACTGCACCATCCTGAATATTACTGTCATTTCCGATTGTAATTGTGTTTACATCTCCTCTGATTACAGCATTAAACCACACGGAACAATTAGTTCCCATGGTCACATCCCCTACTATAGTTGCATTTGGCGCAATGAAACAATTGTCTCCCCATTTAGGGTGTTTATCTAAAACCGGTAAAATAACGGGCATATTCCTATATATATTAAAAAATAGTATCAATTAGTTCTTCAGCATGACCGGGATAATCAGTTGTATAATGTAATCCCCTGCTTTCTTTTCTTGCCCTCGCAGATTTTATAACTGTGAAAGCAACTTGTATAACATTTCTCAATTCACATAATTTCACAGAGACTTTATTGGCTTTGTAAAATTCTTCAGTTTCTTCGTGCAGTAAAAATAAACGTCTCATCGCTCTGTCCAGTCTAAAATCTGAACGAACGATTCCTACATAATCACTCATGAGTTTTTGAGTTTCGCGCAAATTATGCGTCACCAGAATATCTTCATCAGACTGAACCACCCCATGATCATTCCACTCCGGAATATTTTCAGGAATAACACTGTCTTTAAATTTTTCTATGGCATCCAGATAAATACGGTGTGCAAAAACAGGAGCTTCCAATAAAGAATTTGAAGCTAACCGGTTTGCTCCATGTAATCCAGTTGAAGAACATTCTCCGCAAGCATATAAATTATGAATAGAAGATCTTCCGAATTCATCCACTAAAATTCCACCACACATATAATGTGCAGCTGGAGTAACCGGAATTAAATCTTTAGTCATGTCTATACCTATAGATAAACACTTCGCATAAATATTTGGAAAGTGTGTCAGAATGTCAGTCTTTGAGCGGTGCCTGATGTCCAGATAAACGAAATCTTCACCCGATTTTTTCATCTCAGAATCTATCGCCCTGGCTACAATATCACGTGGTGCCAATGACCCTCTTTCGTCATATTCATACATAAATTCATCACCATTCTTACGCCTCAGAACGCCTCCAAAGCCCCTCACTGCTTCCGATATTAAGAAGGATGGATACTCTCCGGGGTTGTATAATGCGGTAGGATGAAACTGAATGAACTCCATATTCCTCAATTTTCCCTTTGCACGGTAAACCATTGCCATTCCATCACCTGTTGCAATTACAGGATTTGTAGTGCTGGAATACACATGTCCAGCTCCTCCAGAAGCCAGCACAGTTACCTTTGCTAGTATCTTTTCCACATCGTTAAGCTCTGTGTTAAAGGCATATACACCAAAACAGTTAATAACTTTAGTACTCTTGTCAACAAACAATCCGAGGTGATGCTGGGTAATTAACTCCAAACAAAAGTAATGTGTTAATATCTCTATGTTCGGATTCTCATGAATCTGCTTCAATAAAACACTCTCAATTTCGTACCCTGTAACGTCTTTATAGTGTAAAACACGGTGCTCTGAATGCCCCCCTTCCTTCGCAAGATCATAGACACCTGCGGGGTCCTTGTCAAATTTAATTCCGTAATCTATGATCTCCTGGATACGCTGAGGCCCTTCTTTCACCACGATTTCCACAATTGCCGGATCGCAAAGTCCATCACCGGCAATTAAAGTATCGTGAATATGTTTTTCAAAAGAATCATCTTTATCCACAACTACAGCTACGCCACCCTGGGCATATTTTGTATTGGATTCATCTTCATTTGATTTTGTAATAATTAAAACTTTACCATGTTTAGCGGCCTTTAAAGCGAAGCTCAAGCCCGCAATCCCCGATCCTATTACTAAAAAGTCTGTATTCTTCATTGAATTGTGCTAAATCCGCCTTGTTGTTAACAACGTTAGAAATATGTTGATTACTTGTCTAAATAAATAGAGTAACTATTTAAGAATGTTTAAAGCTAAGGTAAAATGAGAATTAGACACAATATTTTAAGTTATTTTTCAGCAACTTTGCATGAGTTATTAACTTTTTACTACCAAGTAACTAATAAACATCTGAGTATGGATAAGTTTTTAATCTTAAAAATATCTAATTGTTAATCAGCGCATTTTTTGAAAAAAAAAGTGATTTATTTGTTGATAAGTATAGAACAAGTTATAAAAACGAATAAAAAGCTCAGAGTTACAAACATTACTAACACACTAATAAACAATAGAAATCTATTTATATTAAATAATTATTAATTATTGAAACGTTGAAAATGGATACCTTAGAAGAATTGAACAGAAGAGGATTTGTAGAAGAAAGTATCGACCCAACACTTGATCTTTTTGCGGAAATTGAAAAACTAAAAAAAGAGAAAAATGCGATAATCCTGGCACACTACTACCAAGAACCTGATATACAGGATGTTGCGGACTATATTGGGGACAGTTTAGGGCTTTCTCAGGAAGCAGCCAGAACAGAGGCAGATGTGATTGTTTTTGCAGGAGTGCATTTTATGGCAGAAACGGCTAAAATTCTATCTCCGGAAAAAAAGGTTTTATTACCTGACTTAAAGGCAGGATGCTCATTAGCAGATAGTTGTCCTCCACATTTGTTTAAAAAGTTTAAAGAGAAATATCCGGATCACCTGGTTATTACCTACGTAAATTGTACGGCAGAGCTAAAAGCGATGAGTGATATCGTCTGTACCTCAACCAACGCAGTTCAAATTGTAGAAAGCCTGCCAAAAGAGCAGAAGATTATTTTTGGTCCGGATAAAAATCTGGGTGCCTGGGTGGCGAAAAAAACTGGCAGGGACCTGGTTTTGTGGAATGGTGCCTGTATGGTTCATGAAATATTTTCCAGAGAGAAAATAACCAGGCTGAAAGAGCGCCATCCGAATGCAAAATTTATTGCGCATCCGGAATGTGAGGAAGCTGTATTGCAGATGGCAGATTATATTGGTTCTACGACAGGATTGTTAAATTATTCGATCAAAAGTGAGGCGAAAGAATTTATTGTAGCGACAGAAAGTGGTATAATTCACCAGATGGAAAAGGCAAATCCGACAAAAACTTTTATTCCGGCGCCGCCGAATAATAATTGTGCATGTAATGATTGCCCGTATATGAAAAGAAATACTTTGGAAAAATTGTATCTGTGTTTAAAAAATGGATCTCCAGAAGTTACTGTACCTGAGCATATTATCAGAGAGGCTAGAAAACCAATTGAGAGAATGCTGGAAATATCAGCAAGTCTTGGCTTATAGGAATTGTTAGTTTTTAAACTTTCCTAACAACTGTTAATAAGTTTAAAAGCTTAAAAAACAGGGGTAAAACCGACGGAAAATTCTGGCGGTTAATATTTATAAAAAAAATATGTTTGAGAATAAAGAACGTACAGAATTAGGTGAATTAGGTGAATTTGGCTTAATTGAACACCTGACAAATAATTTTAAAATAAGACATGAGAGTAGTGTCAAAGGGATTGGTGATGACGCTGCGGTATTGCATTCTGGCGATAAAGAAATCTTAATTTCTACGGATTTATTGTTGGAAGGAATTCATTTTGACCTGGCTTATGTACCCTTGATGCACCTGGGATATAAAGCTGTTCAGGTAAATTTAAGCGATATCTATGCAATGAACGGAGTGGCGACTCAGATTACTGTTTCTATTGGGGTTTCGAGCAAGTTTCCGCTGGAAGCTGTAGAAGAAATTTACAAAGGGATAGAGCTGGCTTGTAATAAGTTCAACATTGATTTAATTGGTGGGGATACTTCTTCCAGCAAGCAAGGATTAGTGTTGAGTGTAACAAGTATTGGTTATGCTGCCAAAGAAGATATTTGCTACAGAAATGGCGCTAATGATGGCGATTTAATCTGTGTTTCGGGCGATTTGGGTGGTGCTTATGTTGGGCTTCAGATTTTAGAAAGAGAAAAACAGATTTTCCTTGAAAACCCTAATATTCAACCTGATCTGGAAGGAAAGGACTATATTATTGAAAGGCAATTGAAGCCTGAAGGAAGAAGAGATATCGTGGATCTGCTGGCTCAGATGAAAATTGTTCCTACTGCAATGATTGATATTTCGGATGGCCTGGCTTCTGATATTATGCATATCTGCAAGCAATCTGAAAAAGGATGTACTTTGTATGAAGATAAATTTCCAATTGATCCGATGACTTATGAAACTGCAAGAGAACTTGGACTTGATCCAACTGTTTGTGCGTTAAATGGCGGTGAAGATTATGAATTGTTATTTACGATCAAACAAGAGGATTATACCAAATTAAAGCATGATGTGGATATCACTGTAATCGGTCATATCACGGATAAAGCTTCAGGCTGTAAAATGATTTCTAAATCAAGTGTGGTTCATGAATTGAAAGCACAGGGCTGGAACGCGTTTAAATTATAGGATTTTCATCCTCAATTAAAGCTGGGTCTAAAAATTTACGATCAATTTGTTTCGTAGTTTTTGCACCCAGCTTTTTTATTTTATCAGCTGTATTAGCCAGGTTCCCTGTTCCGGCTGACAGTTTACCCATCGCTTTGTCATAAGCATCCTGGCTCTGTCTTATATTTCTTCCTATACTCTCCATATCAGTTACAAAACCCACAAATTTATCATACATACTGCCGCTTAAACGCGCTATTTCCAGTACATTTCTATTTTGTCTTTCTTGTTTCCAGATGCTTGAAATGGTACGCAGGGTAGCCAGTAAAGTCGAAGGGCTCACTATAACTACTTTTCTTTCCCAGGCATAGTTGAAAAGTTCCGCATCTTTTTGAACTGCAATACCAAATGAAGATTCTATAGGGATGAAAAGCAGTACAAAATCAGGAGAATTAATCTGGTAAAGTGCCTGATAATTTTTACCGGACAAATCCTGAATATGGTTTTTTAAAGAAAGCAAATGCTGTTTGACAAATATTTCTCTTTCTTCTTCTGTTTCGGCAGTAACGTATTTTTCGTAAGCAATCAGCGACACTTTAGAATCGACTACGATGTGTTTATCTTCTGGCAGATCAATAATTACATCGGGTTGGACCCTGTTGCCCGTTGCCGTACTAAAACTCGATTGTATGCGGTATTCCTGATCTTTAACAAGCCCTGAGCGTTCCAGTACACGTTCCAGGATGACTTCTCCCCAGTTACCTTGTTTTTTGTTATCGCCTTTCAGTGCTTTGGTCAGGTTATTTGCATCCTCTTGTATTTGTCTGCTCTGGTCCATCAGCTGTGAAATGACGCCTTTGAGTATATTGCGCTCGTCTGACTCCGCTTTGTACACCCGGTCGACCTTTTCCTCGAATGCTTTAATATTCTCCTTTAGCGGGCTTAAAATAAGATCCATGTTGGCTTTATTGTTTGCCGTGAATTTTGAAGTCTTTTCTTCGAGTATCTGATTTGCGATATGCTCAAATTCCATTTTGAATTTTTGCTGTAGCTCTGCTATATATTTTTCCTGTTCTGTTTGTTTGTCTACCTGGGCTTTAAGCATCTCTTCTGCTTTGACGGCACGGCTTCTTTCATCCATAAATCCTGTCCGTAAATCAATAAGTTCATCTTCCAGACGTTGTTTTTCTTCTCTGTAATAGCCTAAAATCTTTTCATGTTCTGCTTCTTTTAAACATAACAGGTCGGTCTGATTATCAACTGCACCTGGCTTTTTTAATAAAATGAAAAAAAGGAAGATGATCACTATGACAAGAAGTACTATAATCAGGATATTCATTTGCTAATTTTTTTATCAAAAATCTATATTATAAACGATTTTAACAACTATTTTAGTATTTATATACTTGTTAATAGTAGTATTTATGAAGTTTTAAAGAGACATAAAATTATTTTATTGAAAATATAGTGATTTTTTGAAAGAACGAGAAGGGTATTTTATTAATACTCAAGTAATAAATTAATTAATAAGAGTGTTTTTTAATTCTAATAAAGCCTTTTAACCAAAGAATAGCTGTTTTATTGAAATATTATTGAAATTCAAGATTATGGGAACAATTTTTGATTTACGACATTGAATAAAATGTGATATCAAGAGATGGCGACCTATTTGTTTTTTATAATTCCGATGTTGATGCTGAGCATTTTTGTGCAATGGAAGTTCAGGCATAAATTTGCCAGATATGCAGAAATGCAGTTGAATTCTGGATTTTCAGGACATGAAATTGCAGAAAAAATGCTGCATGACAATGGGATATATGATGTACGGGTAATGAATGCAGACGGACAGTTAACGGATCATTATAATCCGGCAGACAAGACCGTTAATTTAAGTACAGATGTTTATTATGGAAGAAGTGTGGCCGCCGCAGCTGTAGCAGCTCATGAATGCGGGCATGCTGTTCAACATGCTAAATCCTATTATTGGCTTCAATTCAGGACAAATATGGTTCCTGTAGTCAGTATATCTTCTAATCTTTTACAATGGGTGCTGATTATAGGCATTTTGCTGATTGGTTTTACAGGTAATCCTTTTGTACTGGGAATGGGGGTAGCTGGTTTGGTGCTGATTACAATCTTCAGTTTTATCACCCTGCCTGTTGAATTCGATGCGAGTAAAAGAGCTTTAATATGGCTTAAAAACAACCAGGTAGTGATGCATAGCTACGAGGAAAATGCGCAGGCTAAGGATGCTTTATGGTGGGCAGCAATGACCTATGTGGTAGCTGCCCTTGGTGCATTGTCCAATTTATTATATTATGCTTCCATGTTATTTGGAAGAAATAAAAATTAATTCAAACGGTAAGGTACAATCAATTGAAATTCAGGAATATCAACTGTGAAATCACTTTCATCTGCGGTGCGGTGCATCAGGTAATTTCCTGACATTGATCCCATATCAGTGGTCAGATTGCATCCGGAAACGTAAGAATAACTTTCTCCTGGTTCTATCACTGGCTGAATGCCAACAACACCTTCTCCCTCTACTTCTCTTTGTGTGCCGTTGGAATCAAAGATGAACCATTGACGGCGCATTAATTGTATTGAATAATCTGACAGATTTTCTACAGAAATCTGGTAAGCAAACATAAAATGTTCTTTCTCAGGATTGGAATATTCTTCCTGATACACCGTATCTACCGAAATCTTAACGCCTTGTGTAATCGCTGTGACCATTATAATCTAAATTCTAATCTAATTTATTAAGTGTTTTTCAAAAATCAAGCCATTTCTCCTTCCAGGAGCAGGTGATGATATGTATCTGCCACTTCGTCTAAAATAGCATGAATTATTTCAATGTTGTCTTCTTTGACCAATAACATTCTATAGTTCTTAAAGTCAGGCAAACCCTTGAAATAATTAGCATAGTGACGTCTCATTTCAAAAATACCTACTTTTGGGCCTTTCCAGGCAATAGATTTATCTAAATGGGTCCTGCAAACGGAAACTCTTTCTGCAACAGTAGGGCCTGCAAGTTTTTCCCCGGTTTTGAAGAAGTGGGCAATTTCTCTGAAAATCCACGGGTAACCAATTGCAGCTCTGCCGATCATGATTCCGTCTACTTCAAATTCTCTGCGCCAATCGAGTGCTTTTTGAGGACTGTCTACATCACCGTTACCGAAAACCGGAATTTTGATCCTTGGATTTCTTTTGATATCCCTGATCATCCGCCAGTCAGCTTCGCCTTTATACATTTGCGATCTTGTTCTTCCGTGAATAGTCAGTGCCTGAATACCGATATCCTGCAATCTTTCGGCTACTTCATCTACGTTTTTCGTGTTATCATCCCAGCCTAAGCGGGTTTTAACGGTAACGGGCAAATGAGTGGCTTTGACTACAGCTTCAGTCATTTTTACCATCTTATCTATATCCTGTAAAAGCGCAGATCCCGCACCTTTACAAGCCACCTGCTTAACTGGACAGCCATAGTTGATATCAATCAGGTCTGGTTTAGCCAGGGTAGCAATTTCAGTTGCTTCCTGCATGGTCGATATCTCACTTCCGAAAATCTGAATACCAATGGGTCTTTCGTACTCAAAAATATCAAGTTTCTGCCTGCTTTTAGCTGCATCACGTATCAGCCCTTCAGAAGAAATGAATTCTGTGTACATCATATCCACACCGCTTTGTTTACATACAAAACGGAAAGGCGGATCGCTTACATCTTCCATCGGTGCCAGCAATAATGGGAACTCTCCCAAGTCAATATTTCCTATCTTTACAGACATTTTTCTATCTTCAATCCAAAATTAAAAGACAAAGGTACAAACTATTCCCAATAATGAATTTCATTTACAAAGAGGCGGAAGAAAAGGATGCTTATATACAGCTACTTATGATTCTGTGTTATACGATATCAGGCTTGGTTATAGGCTCTGTGCTGAGTTTAGCTATAGTAGTGGGTGTTTACGGGACCGATGGTCTAAGTAATGCTGCTGTTTTAATGAGCGGAGATGCCAGTTCTACAGCTGTCCTTAAAATTTCGCAGGTATTAACAACGGGTTGTATGTTCATTTTACCGCCTTTAATGCTGGCCTGGACGGAAAAAATTAAAATCAGTAATTTTTACAATTTTAAAAAACCAACGGCCTCTCTTGTTCTTTTAGTCTTTTTGATTATGCTTTGTTCTATGCCTTTAATGGAATGGATTGGATTGGTTAATCAAAAAATGGTGCTGCCGGAATTTCTAAAACCACTTGAAAACTGGATGAGGAATAAAGAGGATGAAGCAATGAAAATGACAATTTTATTATTAAAAACTAAAAATGTTTCTGACTTTCTGATCAATATTCTGGTGATTGCATTGTTACCGGCTATAGGAGAAGAACTGATGTTCAGAGGAGGGATTCAACGGTCATTTACTAAAATGTTTAAGAATCCGCATGTCGCTATATGGATTTCTGCATTTATTTTTAGCGCAATACATCTTCAGTTTTTTGGATTTTTCCCAAGATTATTTTTAGGAGCAGCATTTGGTTATATCTATTGGTGGACGGGTAGTTTATGGTATGCGATGCTGGCGCACTTTTTAAACAATGCTTATGCAGTTAGTGTAGCCTGGTATTTGCAAAAACATAATATTCCTTTAACTGAAGCAGATAATTCTTCAAATTTTCCATGGTATGCATATGTTATTAGCTTAATTTTGAGCATATTTTTATTTAAGTATTTAAAAAACAAAACCACATCGGGCAATGGAAAACAATTGGGTTAAGGTTTATACCACAGAAAATCCTGTGACAGCGGAGATTATCAAACAAGGATTAATAGAAAATGATATTGCTGCGGTAATTATGAATAAAAAAGATTCTTCTTACCAGACTTTCGGTGTGATTGAAGTATTGGTGAATCAAAAGGATTTTGATGCTGCGGATACTTATATAAAATCGACAGAAACAGAATGAAAACCAGAGCAATAACAGCCTTCTTTTTTACTATTGTAATGCTGGGTTCTATATTTCTTGGTGCCTGGACTTTTACTTTCTTTTACTTGTTTTTAAGTGTTTTTTCTCTTGCAGAGTTTTATAAACTGATTAAAACATCCGGAATCAGGCCGCATCGCAATATTGGTTTGGTCGTGAGTGCATTCATCTTTTTAATCACTGCCGGTTATCATTTATATCAATTTGATACTAAATATTTATTATTGCTGATTCCATTGGTTTCCGCAGTTTTCCTGGGTGAACTCTATAAAAAGGATAAGATTCCATTTGGCAATATTGCCTATACTTTTGTGGGCTTTGTTTATGTAACAGTTCCTTTTTGCTTTTTCTATTCTTTAGCATTTATACAGGATTTCAAAACGCATAATTATCATTTGCCACTGGCTTTTTTGCTGTTGTTATGGGCTAGTGATACTGGTGCTTACTTATTTGGCAGAAAATTAGGAAATCATAAATTATTTGAGCGCCATTCTCCTAAAAAGACCTGGGAAGGTTTCTTTGGTGGTATGCTGACCAGTGTATTGGTTTCTTTCGTGATTTCTTTGTTTTTTAAGGAAATACCATTTCTTGTCTGGGCGGGGATGGCTGTTTTAATTGTAAGTTTTGGTACACTGGGAGACCTGGTAGAATCCATGCTTAAAAGAAGTCTGAATGCGAAGGATTCGGGTACACTTTTACCAGGACATGGTGGTTTACTGGACAGATTTGACGGATTATTGATTGCGGCTCCTGTTGTTTTTGCCTATCTGTACCTTGTTTTAAACTAATTAGTGATGAATAAATTTGCTTATTTTATTTTGCTGTTGTTAATGGTTTCTGCCGGTTGTAACCGGGAATCCGGATCAGGTAAAAATAGTTCTGATGCGACAAAAGGTAAAGGATTACAGACCCAAAATGATAATTCTATTGCTGCTAAACGCATTTTGATAATTGCTGAATTGAAAAGAATGCAGCAGGCCTTCACTGCTAAAGACGTCAACCAGATTGAAAAGTATTTTGATTTTCCGCTGGCAGACAGTACCATGTCTATGTTTGATGTGAATGAGGAGTTCGATCAGGTGAGAAAAGCGAATGGTGGAAAGATCAGCAGAGATCTTTTTATCAAAAACTTTAATGATATCTACGATTACTTTCAAATGGGAGGCTTTAACGACCTGTTTAAGGCTGTGAATGTGGCTGAGCTTAAAGACAAGGGCAAACTTGAAAGTGAATCACATGTAGAAGACGAAGGCTGTTATTCTTTTTATATAATCCTGGTTGACGGGGACACGGTGAGCTTGCAATATGGCACGAATTCAGATCCTAAATATAGAGAAGCGCATCCGGATCAGGAAGAGGTTTGCGGGGAATCTGCACAGCAATGGACTTTCAAACTGGAAGGAAACCGTTTGCGTTTTGTCAAAGAAGTGACCGCCGGATAAATTCATCCGGCAGATCTTTTAATTTATCTTTTTCTGAGCGGTTTTAACAGATATTCCAATCCGTTTAACCTGATTTCATACATGGTTCCGATCAGTTCTCCGAGTTTGCCGGGAGGAAGCCCCTGGTTATTAAACCAGATCAGGTACGACTCTGGCAGGTCGCAGATTATTTTGTCTTTGTATTTACCAAATGGCATCTTAAAAGTAACCAGCTCGTTTAATAGTTGTGGGTTCATCCTGATCTATTTATTCTGCAACCATTTGCAGCATTTGAATCGCTTCATCTACCGTTTTCAGATCTTCAAAAGCAATTCTTAAGGTATTTTTAACTTCTTTCAGGTTACACATCCGGGGATGCTGCTGTGCGAAGGTTAATATTTTATGGAACATCGGAGAATCAAAGAAATTAGATTGCTTGTCGGCAATAAAATAGCCTCTTAATACGCCTTTTTTAAAGCTTAATTTTTCAAATCCCAGCTTTTTAGCTGTCCATTGTAACCGCAGCACATTCAACATCGTCTTTACGGGCTTCGGAACACTACCAAAGCGGTCTTTTAAGGACGTTTCGAAGGCTGTTAGCTGTAATTCGTCATCCAGCTTGGAAAGTTCGGTATAGAGGTTGTATCGCTCTGTAATGTTGGTTACATAATCATCCGGGATGTATAATTCCAGATCTGTATCGATTTGTGTAAAAGTGACAAATGGCCTTTCCTTGTCGTCCTTGAATAATTCTTTGAATTCGTCGGCTTTAAGTTCCTGTATAGCCTCATCCAATATCTTGTGGTACATTTCAAAGCCTATTTCTGCAATGAATCCGCTTTGTTCAGCGCCCAGCAGGTTTCCACTGCCACGAATATCCAGATCACGCATGGCAATGTTAAAGCCACTGCCCAGATCAGAAAATTCTTCTATGGCACTTAGACGTTTCCTGGCTTCGGAAGTAAGGGTAGATAAAGGCGGGCTTAACAGATAACAGAAGGCTTTTTTATTCGATCTTCCTACCCTCCCGCGCATCTGGTGCAAATCACTCAAACCAAACATGTGGGCATGGTTAATGATGATGGTATTGGCATTTGGAATATCAAGGCCTGCTTCGATAATAGTGGTAGCAACAAGTACGTCCTTTTCTCCATTGATGAAATCAAGCATGACATCTTCCAGTGCATCCCCATCCAATTGTCCGTGAGCGATACCTATACGGGCTTTTGGAACGAGTGTTTGTATCAGGCCACCAAGTTGTGGCAGGTCATTTACCCGGTTATGGATAAAAAATACTTGTCCGCCGCGATCCAGTTCAAATTGTACTGCTTCCTGGATCAGTTTATCATTGAATACGTGAAGTTCAGTATTAACGGGCTGCCGGTTTGGTGGCGGGGTACTCATAATGGAAAGATCCCTGGCGCCCATTAGTGAAAAATGGAGGGTTCTTGGTATTGGTGTAGCGGTAAGTGTAAGGGTATCTACGTTAACACGCAGTGCACGCAGTTTTTCTTTGGCAGTGACACCGAATTTCTGTTCTTCATCGATAATCATAATACCGAGTGATTTGAATTTCACGTCTTTACTCAATAAACGATGTGTTCCGATAATGATGTCAACTTTACCTTCTTCTACTTGTGCCAGTGTTTCTTTAATCTGTTTATTGGTCTTGAAACGATTAATATAGTCTACTTTACAAGGAAACTCTTTTAGTCTTCCTGAAAATGTTTTGAAGTGTTGTAAAGCCAGAATGGTCGTTGGAACCAGAACCGCAGCTTGTTTACCATTGGCTACAGCTTTAAAAGCAGCTCTGATGGCTATTTCTGTTTTTCCGAAACCTACATCACCACAAACCAGCCTGTCCATTGGA
>NZ_JACHCG010000003.1:348083-630472 GCF_014200595.1 Pedobacter cryoconitis | reverse complement strand
TGGTACTGCGGTAACACGTGGGAGAGTAGGTCGGTGCCAAATCTTAAAGAAAGCCTGTAGGAAACTACAGGCTTTTCTTGTTATAGGACATTTTTTATTAAACAGGATAAGCCCTGTCCTGATATAACCAGGTATCCCCCATTATAAGCCCTGTAAAGCATTATCTATAACTGATCATCATAACGTATTACCTTATGCGTATTATTTGATCTGAGCGCAGGTAAATATTCTATCCTAACTCTATTTGCCTTCTGATACTTTCTTCCAGAGAGATCAATGTCTCCGTTCGCTGTATACCTGCCACTGCCTGGATCTCCTCATTTAATACGTGCCGTAAATGATTGGTATCTCTGCATATGATTTTAGCGAACATACTATAAGCACCAGTCGTATAATGTAACTCCACAACTTCTTTAATTCTGCTCAGCTGTTCCACTGCGTCTTTATATTGAATCCCTTTTTCCAGGTATATACCAAGAAAAGCACAGATGTCATATCCCGCTTTTTGCGGATCTATAATTAAATGTGATCCTTTTATAATCCCCATCTCCTGTAATTTTTTCATCCGGACGTGAATTGTTCCTCCCGAAACGATCAAATCTTTCGCTATTTCTGTGTAGGGTTTGGTTGCATCCTGCATCAGTTGCTTTAAAATGTCAATATCGAGGTTATCAATTTCTAAATTTTGGCTTTCTTTTTTGAGCATGATTTCAATTAATTATAATGATGATCTAATATAATTACAATAGTCGTAATAATGAAATTAAATCGTTAAAATATTTGCAACGTATGTAGTCTATCATTACATTTGTATCAAGCAAGTAAGAAAAAAACGTTCATTTTAATAATTGCTTATACTCTGTAGGGTGGTGGAACTGGCAGACGCACCTCCTTGTCTCGGTGGTGGAGAATATGGAAAACCTGTAAAGGCTAACTACTCCTTGAAGGTTCGACTCCTTCCCCTACAGCCAAAGAATGATTGTTCTTTATTTAATGTTGGGTGGTGAAATTGGCAGACACACCTTCTTGTCTCGGTGGTGGGGATCATGGGATAAACACAGTTTATGGGTTGACCACAAATTAATTTTTTGAACTGCGGCTAACTTCCCCTTGAAGGTTCGACTCCTTCCCCAACAGCCAGTTTTTTTATTTTAATAAGTTAGTTAATTAGGGTGATCCGGAGGCGGATTACCCTTTTTAGTTTTAAACTTAATCCGTTGTGCGTAGTAAATTAACAATTCAAGGGTAGCTTCGTGGTATAGAATAACGATAAAAAAAATCGTATTTTCACAACAATCTAACCGAAAAACAATTTATGAACAACAACGGAAAACTACAGCTTTTCTTAATGGCAATTGGTGTATTCACCATGACCTCTTGTAAGAAACAAGGAATTCAGGATAATGCTCCTGCAACGAGAAACGAAAGCGCAATGACAAAGCAAAATGCTTTGCCAAATTACTCGCTTAATAACTGGATGAGTTTCCTGCCAGACACTACAAACATTGCGCAGATATCAATTCCTGGAACACATGACTCAGGTGCACGGGTTGAACCTATATCTGGTACCGCAAAATGTCAGACGCTGAGTATAGCAGAACAGTTAAATGCTGGTGTGCGGTATCTGGATGTCAGATGCAGACATATTAACAATAGCTTTGCTATTCATCACGGTGCTATCTACCAGAATTTGAACTATAGCGACGTTTTAAAGGAATGTATTGACTTCCTGAATGCAAATCCCTCAGAAACCATTATCATGAGCGTAAAGGAAGAACACACGGCTGCTGATAATACACGAAGCTTTGAACAGACTTTTGATAGCTACGTGCAGGAAAATGCTACTAAATGGGATCTGGGTACCGGGATTTCGAAACTTTCTGCTATCCGTGGTAAAATTAAACTGCTGAGAAGATTTGGTTCAGGAAATGCAAAAGGGATAGATGCTACGCAGTGGGGAGATAATACCACTTTTGATATTAATAACCCGGCAGCGAATCTGAGCGTACAGGACGAATATAAAGTTTCCAATGTAGATACCAAATGGACCAGGGTAAAAACACAATTGGATGCTGCACATGCTGATCATTCTAACAGACTGTATTTAAACTATAGCAGCGGATACAAATCACTTATTTTTGGTATTCCTGATATCAATGCAGTACACAATTCAGTTAACCCAAAAATTGCAGCCTACTTTGTTGGCAACATCAGTGGCAGGTATGGCGTAATCCCAATGGATTTTGTTACGGCCGATTTAGCAAGAGGGATTGTAAAGACAAATTTCAGTCAGACCTTATAATGATTCTAAATACCAATAAAAGGCTGCTGATCTTATAAGCAAGCATTAATTTCTTATTTTTGAAGAAAAAACTTGTTATGGGTATTTATGAAATCTTGAAGAGTGCGCACTCTGGATGGCGTTATTTAGTAATCATCTTATTGCTGGTTGCTTTTATTAATGCATTAATGGGATATGTGGGTAAGAAACCATATACTGAAGGGAACCGTAAGTTAAATGTGTTCGCTTTGATCAGTGCGCATATTCAATTGGTTTTAGGTTTAGTGATCTATTTTATGCATGATTGGTACAAAGGTGATAGTTCCGTTGCGATACAACGTTACTGGAAAATGGAACATTTATCCATGATGTTACTTGCAATTGTCTTAATCACAATAGGTAATGCGCGTTCTAAAAGAGGTGCTACTGCATTAGCTAAACATAAAACTATATTTATTTATTTTGGTTTGGCGCTTTTATTAATCACAATCGCAATTTTTACAATGGTTAGACTAGATCCAACCAGACATCTATTCGGAATGTGATAATTATTTTACGATTTAATTTTGGTTTGTAAGATTTATTTCTATTTTTGCTACTCAATGATTAACAATAAACATACTACTTGGCAATGGCGCGGTAATTCTGAAAAGAGTTTCGTCGTAGTCTCGTGTACCTTATAGTTTATCAACCTAAACCAAACCACACATACTAACCCGACGTACAACACGTCGGGTTTTTTTTGTTTTAATAATTTCAGATGGAGAAGATCAAAATCAATACCGTTTTTAAAAAGAGATTAGCAGATACTATTACTCCTGTAAGTATCTATCTGCGATTGAGGGATGTTTTTCCAAACTCCCTGTTGCTGGAAAGTTCTGATTACCATAGCCGGGAGAACTCCGTAAGTTACGTTTGTGCAGATCCTGTCGCAGGAATTATGCTGGAAAACGGAAAGCTGTCTTCTTATTTTCCCAATGGAGAAAAAGAAGTAAAGGATGAATTTGTCCTGACCGGGGAAATCGAAGCTTTTAAAGCAAGATTTGACCCGCAAACTGTGGAAGAACAGCGCCGTATCTCTACGGGAATGTTTGGTTATTTTACCTGGAACACGGTGCAGTATTTTGAGGATATCAAATTTACAGCTCAATCTCCAAAAGGAGAAGAGATCCCAATGATGCAATATCATGTTTACCGCTATATTATTGCTATTGATCACTTTAAGAATGAGATTACCCTGTTTAAGAATAACTTCAATGAGGAAGACGATGAAGATTTAGAGCGAATTGAATACCTGATTCAAAATAAAAACTTCCCTGAATATAGTTTTGACACTGTAGGTGAGGAGCAATCTAACCTGACGAATGAAGGCTTCATGGATATCGTGGAGAAAATGAAGAAACATATCCTGCGTGGTGATGTTTTTCAGATCGTTCCATCCAGAGCCTACAATCAGAAGTTTTCTGGTGATGAGTTTAATGTTTACCGCTGTTTGCGCTCTATTAACCCTTCTCCTTACTTGTTCTATTTTGATTACGGAAGCTTTAAGCTTTTTGGCTCATCGCCGGAAGCCCAGATTACGATTAAAAACGGAGCTGCTAATATCTTTCCAATCGCCGGAACCTTTAAACGCACAGGTAATGATGAAGAAGATGCTGAATTAGCGAGAAAGCTGGAACAAGATCCTAAGGAAAGTGCAGAGCATGTGATGCTGGTAGATTTAGCCAGGAATGATCTGAGCAGACATTGCAGGGGAGTTGAAGTTAAATCGTTTAAAGAAGTTCAGTATTATTCTCACTTGATCCACCTGGTTTCAAAAGTAAGTGGAAATATTCAGCCTGATGTTTCCGCTTTTAAAGTGGTCGCGGATACTTATCCGGCAGGTACTTTAAGTGGCGCACCAAAATACAAAGCGATGCAGCTGATCGATGAATATGAAGGATTGGCGCGTAATTTTTATGCGGGTGCAATTGGGTATATGGACTTCGGCAGTTCATTTAATCATGCCATTATGATCCGTACGTTTATGAGTAAGAATAACCAGTTGCATTATAGAGCTGGTGCTGGTATTGTAGCAGATTCTATCGCCATTAATGAGCTGAATGAAGTAAACAATAAGATTGCTGCCTTGCGTAAAGCAGTGGAGATGGCCAAAGGGATTAATAAAATTTAAATTAAAGACATGCAAAAGAAAATATTAGTCATAGATAATTATGACTCCTTTACCTATAATTTAGTGCATTTAATTAATGAATTGGGTAGAGAAGCAGAAGTGTGGAGAAATGATAAATTTGCCCTGGCTGATGTCGCTCAATTTGATAAGATTTTATTGTCACCTGGCCCTGGTATACCTTCAGAAGCTGGTTTACTTTTAGAAGTGATCAAAACCTATGCTGCTGAAAAAAGTATTCTGGGGATCTGCCTTGGGCAACAGGCTATAGCCGAAGCATTTGGCGGTCAGTTGTTAAATTTAGGCAGGCCTATGCACGGAATAGCTACACCTATAAACGTAATTGATAAGGAAGAATTCTTATTTAATGACTGTCCTGAAGTGATTAACGTCGGCCGTTATCATTCATGGGTAGTTAGCCGGGAAGGTTTTCCTGCTGAACTGACTATTACTGCTACAGATACAGGTGAGGAAATCATGGCACTCAGACATCAGACTTATGATGTGCGCGGCGTACAGTTCCATCCGGAAAGCGTGCTGACGGAATATGGAAAAGAAATGATGAAAAATTGGTTAGATAATTAAAATAGGCAAATGAATATTTTAGATAAAATTGTACTCAGAAAAAAAGAAGAAGTGGAACAGGCTAAAAAGCTGGTTTCTATCAAAGAGCTTGAACAGGGTGTTTATTTTAACAGAACGCCTTATTCTTTAAAAGAATTCATGCTGAGTCCTGAACGTACAGGTATCATCGCAGAATTTAAGCGGCGTTCTCCTTCAAAAGGAATTATCAATGACCACTCTACAGTTGTAGAAGTGACTAATGGATATGCAGCAGCAGGAGCTTCGGCTATTTCTGTATTAACCGATATAGATTTCTTTGGTGGTCACCCGAATGATTTACTGGAAGCAAGGGCAGCTAACGATGTTCCGCTATTGCGGAAAGATTTCATGATCGATGAATACCAGATTGTAGAAGCAAAAGGTCTAGGCGCCGATATTATTCTGCTGATTGCGGCAATTCTTACCCCTGTACAAATCGATACTTTTAGCAGGTTGTCTAAAAGCTTAGGCCTGAATGTCCTGCTTGAAGTGCATAACCTGGAAGAATTACAACGCAGTATCAATCCCTATATTGATGCAATTGGTGTGAATAACCGTAATCTGGCAGACTTTTCTGTCAATATTCAGACGTCATTTGATCTGGCAGATGAAATCCCAAAAGAATTTCTGAAAGTATCTGAGAGCGCGATCAGTGATCCACAGACAATTAAGCAGCTGAAAACAGCTGGATTTAACGGTTTTCTAATTGGTGAAAACTTTATGAAGACTTCTGACCCGGGAGCTGCAATGCATCAGTTCGTAGGGGAGTTGATCTCGGTATAACTTTTGTATCTTTGTACTTTACATGGGAAAAGAGAAAACTTATGATACCGCGGTTAAGCAGGAACGGGCAGTCCTGGTAGGTGTGATCAGACCGGGAGAAAAACCGGAAGAAACAAAAGAATATTTAGACGAACTGACATTTTTGGTAGATACAGCAGGTGGTGTAGTGGATAACATCTTCACACAAAAAATGCTGAAGCCCGATAGAGGTACCTTTGTTGGAACGGGAAAATTAGAAGAAATAAGAGCCTACGTGAAGTCGGAGGAAATTGATATGGTCGTTTTTGACGATGAACTATCTCCTTCGCAACTGCGGAATATAGAGCGTGAACTGGAAGTAAAAGTCCTGGACAGGAGTAATCTTATCCTTGATATTTTTGCCGGAAGAGCACAAACTTCACAGGCTAAAACTCAGGTTGAATTAGCGCAGCTGCAATATTTATTACCACGTTTAACGCGCTTATGGACTCACCTGGAGCGCCAAAAGGGTGGTATTGGTATGCGTGGACCGGGTGAAACTCAGATTGAGAGTGACAGAAGGATGATCCTGGAGAAAATCTCCCTGTTAAAAGGAAGATTGAGACTGATCGATAAACAGAATGAAACACAGCGGAAAAACCGTACTGAATTAATCAGGGTCGCTTTAGTAGGCTATACCAACGTAGGTAAGTCTACAATCATGAACATGATTTCAAAATCAGAGGTGTTTGCAGAGAACAAGTTGTTTGCAACTTTAGATACTACGGTAAGAAAAGTTGTGATTGATAATCTGCCATTCTTATTGTCTGACACGGTTGGTTTTATCCGTAAACTGCCGCATCACCTGGTAGAATGTTTCAAATCAACATTGGATGAAGTCAGAGAAGCTGATATATTAATCCATGTGGTAGATGTGTCTCATACGAGTTTCGAAGACCAGATCAGGGTAGTAAATGAAACGCTGAAAGATCTGGGCGCAAGGGATAAAGAGACGATCGTGGTTTTCAATAAAATTGATGCTTACGTGAATCCTGAAGCCGATGAAATGAACGAAGATGAGAAGGTGACTTTAACACTGGAAGACTTTAAAAAGAGCTGGATGGCACAACATAATACGCCGTCGTTATTTATCTCAGCGCTGCATAAGGAAAACCTGGAAGAATTTAAACAACTTTTATATGATAAGGTTGTTGCCCTTCATACGGTTAGGTATCCTTATGACAAATTATTATACTAAATAAAAGATTACAAAAATCATGGAAAGTAAACGTCAACAGAAATTTGCTGGTGTACTGCAAGAGGAATTAGCGACATTATTTCAAAGAGAAGGGGCAGAGTACTTACCCAATACATTAGTTACGATTACAAAAGTCCGCGTGTCTCCGGATTTAGCGGTAGCCAAGGTTTACCTGAGCTTTTTAAGCACAAATAATACAGGACTATCAATTGCAACCGTAAATTCTCATGCCGGAGAAATCAGGTATAAACTGGGTGCGCGTATTCGGCATCAGGTGAGGGTTGTACCAAGTTTGACTTTCTTTCTGGATGATACCAACACCTATGTAGAACATATGGATAAGATCTTCGATAAGATTTCAAAAGAACGTAAAGAACAAGGCGGAGAAGAAGAAACAACAGAAGACTAAATTCTGATGGAATCTCTGGAAAAGCTTAAGGGGTGGTTATCAAACCCTGAAAATCAGATCAGCAGTGTGGTAGATTTCGATCCTTCTGCTGATCGGTTATACCCTTTTGATTTTACAGCAGCTAACCTGGAACTTACTGACGAAATCCTTGCAGATACGTCAGTTTTTTCTTCATGGGTAACAAACAAGCTGGAAGATACCCATTCACGTTATGGTATCGGAGGATACAATGAACACCGGACAATTTATTCAAGAAGTATTCATTTCGATACGCTGGAAGAACCACGGAGATTACATCTTGGAGTAGATATCTGGGGGCCTGCGGGAACTCCGGTATATAATTTCTCTGATGCACAGGTGCACAGTTTCAAAAACAATGATCATTTCGGTGATTATGGGGCAACGATTATCCTGAAATATCAATTGGATGACCTGACTTTATATGCGCTTTACGGACATTTAAGCCTGAAATCATTGGATGGGCTTCAGGCAGGTCAGTTTATTGCCGGCGGAAGTTTATTTGCTTCTTTTGGGGTTCCTGCGGAAAATGGAAACTGGCCTCCTCACCTTCATTTTCAACTGATGTTTGATATGCAGGGGAAAGAAGGCGATTATCCTGGCGTTTGTCAGTTCTCGAACAAAGCTGTTTATCTGAAGAATTGCCCGGACCCGGGGCTGATTCTTAAACACACCTTTAATATTCCTGCCGAATAATTTCGTAAATTAGGGAATGAAGAAGATTCTTGCTGTATTCCTGTTTTTTATCGGTTTGTCTGTACAGGCGCAACCTGTACTTAAAGGCGGTCTGGATGCTTTTATTCAAACAAATATCATTTATCCCGGATTTTCCTTACAACATTGTCTGGAGGGAAAGATTATGGTCAGTTTTAAAGTTAACCTGGCAGGGGAAGTTTATACCTCGAAGGTGAGCAGTGGAATGGGCATTGATCTTGATCAGGAGGCTTTACGTTTAATCAGGTTGAGTAGCGGAAAATGGCAGGTACCTGAAGGTTACGATACAGCTTATGTGATTATTGCTCCTGTCAGCTTTAGCATTTCTGGTGGAGATTGTGCAACGACGGGCATTACTGAAAAAAATAAAGCTATTGCAGCTTATCAGGCGAATGAAGGATTGACTGAGGTCATTACTAACTTCTACCGGAATAAGGCTTCAGGAACGTTTAAAGAGGCTGAGGAAGGCAGAATAGTCGCTTTGAAGCAGGAATTAGGTTATGATGATGCTTACCTGAAAAAAAAGATAGAAGAGGGGCAAAAGAAATTAAAACAAAAAGACAAGCAAGGAGCCTGCGAGGACTTTCTGTTTGTCAAATATATGGGGTCGGCTCTGGCTGATGAACTACTGGAAAAATATTGTAAGTAAATGCGTCTTTTATTCAAATTATTCGCGTTGCTGGATCTGATCAGCATCGTTTCTCTAAGCCCTCAGATCTGGGCTGTTTTAGTTAAATATCAGGAAATCCCACACGAATCATTTGCTGTAGGAAGGGTTGTTTTTACCCTGCTGATCTTCTGCTCCCTGTTTGTTTCTGCTGCTGGCCTGTTTCAGTTCCGGAAATATGGAATTATAACATATTACCTGCAATTTCCTTTCCGGCTGGCATTATGGGTGTTTTCTATTGGGTTTATTACTTTTTTACCGGAACTGCTTCATCAGGGAGAACAATGGTTTGGTATCCTGTTCAGGATCTGTATCATTGCTGAGTTTTTCAGGGGATATTACAGCTTACAGGTACACCGTAAATATTTCAGATAAGCTCCTCACGGTTTACATCGGTTTAAAAACGACTGTTATAGCCGCAGGCAATAGTTCTGCTGTTACAGTATTGACTTTACCTATATATTCTCCGTCTACCTGAAAATGTGCCTTATGCTTAGCTTTAATACGCAGCCCTTTCGTTTGAAAGGATTCAATCTTTTCCGGATTAAAAGGTAAATCGGTGAACCGTATCTTAATGATTTCCATTAAAGAGTATTTTTTGACCAGGATAACCTCAAAAACATCATCATCCAGTTTGCCGTCCGGATTGATTTTAACACCAGTTCCATACATAGTTGCATTCGCAATAACCACCATTGCAGCTTCAGACCGGATAGTTTCTTTCCCGATTTGAAATTCTACTTCCATTTTATGATGGCTCCACAATGCTTTCCACAAAGCTTTGGTATATCCCCACATTCCTCTTTGTGGCAGGTCATCAAACTTTTTAACGATATAAGCATTAAAGCCAATGTCAGATAAATGGATGCATAGTTCTCCATTTACAACAACAGCATGAATTTCTTTAGTTTCGCCATTGATGGCTAAATCAAGCGCTTCATTGATGTCTAATGGTACGCCCAACTCTTTAGCCATGCCATTTGCTGAACCGGCAGGTATAATTCCAATTGGCGTTTTCGTTCCTTTTAATAACTCACAAACCAGTTTCAAAGTCCCATCTCCACCCACTGCAACCACCCGTGTTGCTTTTGCCTGGTCAATAGCTGCTTTAACCTGATCAGGACTGCAATTGGTAGTGAGTTCATAGATTTCAAATTGATGTTCCAGTGTCTTAAAAAAATCTGTGATCACCGTTTTGAAGTCTGTATCATCACTTCCCGAGCCTGGGTTGACAATAAATAATAATTTCATAGGTAAATTAATGTATAGTAATGTTCAATAGCACAAACAACTATGCGTCTGCTCTGTTTGATTTATAATGAATAATTCTGTCACAGTAAAAGTATATCATGGCTATGGTCACACACACAACCTTGTGGTGTACGGACATGTCTTTAAATTTAAGGCGAAGAATACCCAGAACTACAGCAATAATTTCTTTGTAAATATCCTTTATCTGATCAGGATGTTTATTTTAAAGCCCTATCCGTGGGTTAAAGTCAGGCTTAGTTTTTACACCCAGACGGTTACTCAAACTACAGAATACGACGGTTTTTTTAAGTTTGAGTGGAGTGCTGAAGAAAATGTGAGTGCAGGCTGGCACCAGGTAAAAGTAGAAGCACTAGGCGATAACGGGGAAGCGCTGGCGGGGAGTACCGGGGATGTTTATGTTCCTCATGTTACTCAATATGCATTCATATCTGATATAGACGATACGATTATGATTTCGCATTCTGCCACTATAGGCAGAAGGTTAAGAGAACTTTTTATTAAAAATCCACATACCAGGAAAACTTTCCCGGGCGTGAGTTCTCAATATAATTTACTGGCACTATCACATACCGATGCTGAACATCCAAATCCTTTTTTCTATGTTTCCAGTAGTGAATGGAACCTATATGATTATCTGGTCAGTACTTTCAGATTCAATAATTTGCCGGAAGGAACTTTTTTGCTCAACCAGATTAAGCGGTGGAAAGATTTGTTGAAAACCGGAAAAACAGGCCATGAAGGTAAGCTAATACGGGTCTTGCGGATTATAGACGCTTTTCCGAATCAGAAGTTTATACTTTTTGGTGATAATTCGCAGCAAGATCCGGACATTTATTCATCAATTGCTATAAAGTATCCAAAGAATATAGAGGCTATCTATATCAGGAACATCAGGAAAGAGAAAGAAGCTGCGACGCTTGAATTACTCAGTAAAGTAACAGCACAAAACATCCATACTTGTCTTTTTACAGAGAGTAAAGAGGCGATGTTACATGCAGCTCAAATCGGTCTGATTAAGGTTTAAATAAATCCCAGCGTATTAAATCGCTTGTTGAGTACTTGTGAGTTGTTGACGTCCAGCCATTTATCCAGTATAGTACCATAAACTTCTCTGAAGTCTATCTGGTATTTTAAATCTCCATTGTCCAGGTTTGCCAGATCAGGGGCCGCATTATAGATTCCCTGTTTTTTTAGCCGGCCGCCAAATAAGAACATATTATTTGCTGTACCATGATCAGTCCCGTTGCTTGCATTTTGAGCAACCCGTCTGCCAAATTCAGAAAAAGTGATTACCAGCGTATCATCCAGTTTATTGTTCTGATGCAGATCTTTCACAAAAGCATTCATCCCCTCTGCATATTGCTGTAGTAATCGTCCTTGCTGATTAAGTTGGTTCACATGGGTATCAAAGCCGCTTAAGGACACATAATAAACCCTGGTTTTTAAGCCCGAACAAATGAATTTAGAAACAGTTTTTAACTGATTGGCAAAGCCTGAATTCGGATAAGTATAATTGGGTTTATAAATCTTAGAAGTATTCTGGATATAATTAGCAGAAGAAGAGGTCTCAATCATCGTTTTATAGAGATAACCTAAGTTTTCTTCGTCCAGATGATCCTTGTCGCTCTGAATCATTTCTCTGAAAAATGGTTCATTTGTATTGCGGAACAATGCAGCCGGGTCTTTAAGTGCGATTCCTTTTTTGCTTAACCCTTTCATCGCTAAAGAAAGGCTGTCATCGACTTCGATAGCCGTATAGGGAAATTTACAAGTTTGACAATTGGAGTCCAGATAACGACCTATCCAGCCTGTAGAAAGGTATTGGTTCGCATCGCTTGCGGTCTGCCAGATATCCATAGAACGGAAATGTGACCGGTCAGGATTGGGATAACCGACATCATTGATAATGGACATCCAGCCCTGATCATAAAGCTCTTTTAAACAGGTCAGATTGGGATTCAGGCCCTGCATATCATTCAATTTGATAACGTCATCCGGCTTAATTGCTATCCCATTTCTCATTTGATAATAAATATCATTTCCAAAAGGTACTACAGTATTTAAGCCGTCATTGCCTCCGGACAGCTGTACGACTACCAGGTTTTTGTATAAGCTTAGTTCATCTAATGCCAGGGCCTCAAATGGTTTCATGAAAGCCGGAACAACCATTGTACCCGCTGCTGCAAAGGCTGCCTTTCTTAAAAAATCTCTTCTTTCCATGTGATTCGGGTTAGCATAATTGATACTCCGGCATGCTGGTTACAGCAATGACGGTGTTTTTTAGATTGACATTACTGGAAACCAGGTCACTGATTTTTTTCCCTACAGTGGGCTCCAATAAATAGGCCGCCATTTCTGTTTGTTTCATATCCTTCGGAAAACAGGATAAAAACTTCGGCCAGTCTGCTTGTGCATTTACATAAGACTTAACGGGCTTTGGCTTTTGTTTTTTATTCAGGGCAATGACAGCTTCTTCTTCAGGATCTGCCTTCCCGTCAAAATCAAGGATTCCGTCATTTAAAACCAACGAAGGTATTTTGAGGCGGAGCATCAAAGAGGAGCTGTCGATCCAGCTTTTACCTCCCGGCCATCCTGCCACATTAGGGGGATTAAATAAATACTGGCCTAAACTGCTTTGTAACTGAATTAAAATCTGGGGTTTATTATAAGTAACGTAAAATTCCCTGCTCAAATTGACCAGAAACTCTACAGGAGATTTTATTTTGTTGCCCATATTTTCTTTGCTATAAAACCATTCTGCATTAAATATGCGTTGCATCAATGCAGTGATATTATATTGCTGGCTATAGAAATAAGTCGCGAGTTCTTTGACATGGGCCTCATTAGGTGTGTCATTGACAAAGAAGACATAGAGCTTACGGCAAATGAAGACTGAAGTTTCTGGTTTAGCCAATATATGGTCAATGATTGCTTCTCCATCAAAATTTCCTGTCTGTCCAAAGAATGTTTTTTCTTGTGGATCGTGTGTCCTGGGATTAAATTCAAATGCCCCATCCTTATTGTAAGCCCATCCGGTAAACGATCTTGCCGCTTCCTTGATATCGGTTTCTGTGTAATTCCCCCTGCTTAAAGTGAATAACTCCATGAGTTCTCTGGAGAAATTCTCATTGGGATGACCCTTTTTATTCTGCTGATTATTCAGATAATCGAGCATAGCCGGGGATTTCGAAACTTCCATCAGCAATGTCTTAAAACTGCCCAGTGCATTGTTTCTTTGAATATTGTTGAGTTGTTGTGCGTAGAACGGATTATTGGCGCGGCAAGCAAAATGGCCATGCCAAAACAGTGTCATCTTCTCCAATAAAGGGTTTTCTGTGGAGATCATCCTTTGTACCCAATTCAAATTAAGATCGCGGCTTTTTTCATTCCTTGCTTTGGTAATGTCTTCACGCTGCTGCTTTTCTTCGGGGGTTAATTCTTTTTTGCCATTTAAACCGGATAAAATAAGTTGCTGTTGTTTAAATTCATCAGGAGTAACCGTGGTCAGGTCAGTTCCCGGAGCCGGGCTGACAAACAAGCCATTGATCGCCTTGCTTATTTTTCTTTTGCTCAATTGCAACAAATCAGGGTAGGCTATGCCGAAACCGGCTCTGTTATAAAGGTGCTTGATGTTAGAGAAATTATCTTTTCTATCCATGAGGGCAGGCTATTTTCAAAGGTTATGACAGTTATAAAACGTTTAGGTTTAAAATTTTATATTTTTGTCTCTATGATATTTCAGTTACCTGAAGAAGAATTGGTTTTTCCTAACCCCTCCTTAGCAGAGGAAGACGGATTGCTGGCTATTGGAGGAGATCTGAGTAAAGACAGGCTGGTACTTGCTTACCAGAACGGTATCTTTCCGTGGTTTAGCGAAGGAGATCCGATTTGCTGGTTTGCTCCTCCCGAACGCTGTGTGATCTTCCCTGAGCAAGTTAAGGTGAGTAAAAGTATGCGGAAGGTAATTGCGGACGGTATTTTCACAGTGACAGTGGATCAGGTTTTTGAGGACGTGATTCTTTGCTGTGCACAAACACCCAGAAAAGAGCAGGATGGTACCTGGATCACCAATGCGATGCAGCAGGCTTATATCAACCTGCATCAGCACGGTTGGGCACACAGTGTAGAAGTCTGGTATGAGGGAGAACTGGCCGGAGGTTTATATGGTTTAACAATCAATGGTGTATTTGTTGGAGAAAGCATGTTCAGCTTAAGAAGTAATGCTTCTAAAACGGCCTTGATCTGGCTTTGTCAGCAAGGGGATTACAGGCTGATTGACTGCCAGGTGCCTAATGACCATTTAATGAGCTTAGGTGCTGAAATGATTACCCGCGAAGCTTATACCGAAATTCTACAGGCAAACTTTTAATTTACACCTCAACCTTTCTGGCTTGTAAAGCCTATTTTAAGATCTCTCTGATATCCTCTTTACTCAAAGATTTGAAGAAACTTTCTTCTGTAGTAATCAATGAACTTGCCAGGCGCTTCTTGCGGTTTTGAAGGGCAAGTATTTTTTCCTCGACAGTATCCTTCGCAATAAATTTATAGATAAAGACCTTCTTTTCCTGACCGATACGGTGCGATCTGTCAATGGCCTGCTGTTCAACGGCAGGATTCCACCACGGGTCTAAAATAAAGACGTAATCTGCCTGAGTAAGGTTTAAACCAACCCCGCCAGCCTTAATCGAAATCAAAAAGACCTTAAGATCTTTGTTCTCCTGAAATTCAGCAACAATCTCCCCGCGGTTTTTTGTAGAACCATCCAGATAGGCAAATGGAATTAGCTCTTTTTCAAAATGATGTTTGAAAATACTCAGGTGCTTTACAAACTGTGAGAAGATCAGAACCTTATGGCCGCCTTTAAGTACGTTGTCGAGCGTATGGATTACGTTCTCAAATTTACCCGAATCCGATAAATATTCATCGTCAATCATACTCGGATGATTGGCCAGCTGACGCAAAGCAGTTAAACCTTGCAGGAGTTGCACTTGTTTTTTAGCATAAGTACCATCATCCATGCTACTCAGCAAGTCATTCCGGTAAGCAGACTTTGTTTTTTCGTAATAAGAAGCCTGATCTTCGCTCATATCACAATAAATAATCTGTTCAGTTTTTGCCGGCAGCTCTTCTGCAACCTGTTCTTTGGTACGTCTGAGTACAAAAGGTTTGATAATGGCCTGTAATTTCTTTGCCTTATCTTCATCCTTTCTCTTTTCAATAGCTTGAACATACTCCTCATTGAAAAAGGCTTGTGTACCCAATAATCCTGGATTCAGGAAAGTAAGCTGCGTCCAAAGGTCTCCCACTGAATTTTCAACAGGCGTACCGCTTAGAATCAAGCGGTGTCTTGACTTTAACTGTCTGACAGATTTGAATGACTTTGAAGAAGGGTTTTTGATATTCTGACTCTCATCAAGAATAATATAATTGAAATAAAAATCCTGTATCTCGTTGACATCAACTCTGGTGATTCCATAAGTGGTAATCACGATATCATATTTTATAAAATGACTGACGTCCTTATTTCGCGTACTGCCAGTATGTGCAAGGATTTTCAGTTTTGGAGTGAATTTCTTTGCTTCAGCCAGCCAGTTATAAATTAACGAAGTAGGCATAATGATCAGAGAAGTGCTGTGTGTATGGTTCAGCTCGTCTTCCTCTTTTAATTTTTGCAGCATCGCCAGTGTCTGGATGGTTTTACCCAGTCCCATGTCATCTGCTAAACAACCACCAAAGTTATATTCTCTTAAAAAGCTGAACCAGTTATAACCTGCTTTCTGATAACTTCTTAATTCACCTTTAAAATGAACAGGCATCTGAACATCATCAATGTTCTCAAAATCATTCAGCTTCTGAAGCTTGCGCTGCAAAGTTACGTTGGCAATCCCATCACCAGCCAGATCGTTGATCAGGCCAATATGATGCTTTTTAAGCTTCAGCATTTTTCCTCCGTCAGAGAGGCTGAATAAACTTCCGTATTGAGAGAACCATTTTTCCGGTATGATCGCTATAGTGCCATCGGGAAGTGGGAATTCTCTCTTTTTATGTAGAATATGCTGTTTAAGGGAAATAAAAGGGACAGGATGTATCCCGAAATATACAATCGCATTAATATCAAACCAGTCGTTATCTTCTTTAATTTCAAAGTCGATTTTACTCGATGCGAACAGGAACTTTTTCTGACCTGTTGACTGCTCAATACTATAACCTTTAGCTGCTAACTGTTCGATATGTTCGTTAACCCAGTTCAGAATGCCATACGATTTATCTTCAGTATCAGTTGCTGCGAGTTCCAGGTTATAAAAGAGTGCACTTGTTTTTTTAAGACCCAGTTTTGTTAACTCGGTATATTTATGTTTTTCCCATACTGTATCCCTTTTGACACGGGTAAATACATAATTGTTCTCCTGCTTTTCAACATGAACGGTTACTTTTTTCTCATTTCCAAGTGCAAAAACATGCGCACCATATTTGAAATAAAGCTGAAGTTGTGAAATACCGCCCTCTATATAAATTACTTTCAGGATTGCTGTAGGTTCATGTTTTTCTGTCTGGATATCAAACCCTTCTGCATAAACGTGATATTTCTCTATTAAAGGAGCTACGAATTTCTCAAAATAAGTCTCTTCTTTGGCTGTAGGGATCGTGATATAACGCTTATTCAGAAAAGGGAACAGCTTTTTACCTTCGATATCCTGTTCAAAGAAATAAAGCACATCGTTTAATAAGAGCCATGCAGGTTGATTACTAACAATCTGCGCTTCTTTAAACATAAAATCTATTCGCAATGACTGGTATTTGATAGTTGGGAAGTACCGCGTTTCTACCTCACTTCTTCTAAAGTGAAACAAGATCGTAGCGGGCTCAGTAGCCAGCTCTATTTTACGCTCTGCCGGCCATCCATCTTTATCCATGAGGTATAACTCATCTTTAATTTTAAGGATTTCCAGGACTTCAGCTAATTTCTTCTCAATTTTAGGCCTCGCGTTTTCATAGAACTTATCATCATAGAATTTACTGAAAAATTCAAAAGGCCTGATTGCTTTTTTATGATATTTCTTAATCACATGATCCTGCTCTGTTTCATCAAGCATCTTAATGATTTTGAGATCAGAATCTGTTAGATGTTTGGCAAATTCCTGAGCAGTATGGCTGAATAGACGCTGATAGGTTAAAGAAAAATCACCCTGAGGATTAAGTTGAACAATATGCGGTTCAATTAAATAGCCTAAATACTCATGCTTGCACAGTGAATATACGATTTTGCAGGGTTTAGAACTATCTACGCGTAACATGAGGCAAATGATTAAAAAAAGAGGAGTCTTTAAGCTAGTAAAGCTTTAAACATACATCAAATTTGAATCGTGGTCAAATAGAAAATTGATTTTTCGGGCGATTATTCAAAAAAAAACATAGATAAGGAGCTTTGATTGAAAAATTTTTACTTAAAGGGCTTGATGAGCAGGTGGGGTTTGTCGGAAAATTAAGGGCGTTCGTCGGGTTTGACAGGGCTATGGTATAAAAGACAAGAAACTTTGCAACGTATTGTAAATGTCTGCGTCTTAATTACAAACTGTTTAGAAACAGACCATTAGAAAACCTTAAATATAAAGATATGAAAACTTCATTCAAAACATTAGTAGCATCGGCATTAACTGCCATCGTTTTATCAACTACAGTAGTTACTGCTTTCGCTACAGAAAAAGTAACAGCAAAAGAAAAAGTATCCGAAAATATGGATATTAAAAGAGTCGTTGTCAATGGCAATACGAAAGTGTTTATTGTGCAAAGTAATCGTGATTGGGTATCTATAGGTGATGACAACATGGATAAGGTATCGGTTAAACAAATTGGAAATACGCTGAGTATTAATTCATCAGAAGCAACGCCCGTAGTCGTGACTGTTTATGTGAAAGATCTATACAGGATCACTGCCACTGATCACGCAGATGTAAATACTGTTGGAACAGTTAATCTGTCTGCGCTGCAAGTAATTATGAGTGATCATGCTAAGGCACGTATCAAAGCTAAAACAGAAAGCTTATACACTGATCTGAAAGGTGAAGCAAATCTGGAATTATTAGGCGCAACAGATAGTCATACCATAAAAAATACTGGTATTGGAAACTTGAAAGTGGACAAACTGGCTGCTGCTAAAACTGAAAACTTACCAGCAGGAACAAGACTGGCGATGAATGATACTGTTCATCACGCTAAAAGAATAAACGAGGGAGCTTCAAAAAGATAGTCCTGCTAATTACCTGACCTGATCAGCATAAGATGTTTTTACTGTAAACAAGATTACAGCAGGGAAATGTCTTATGCTTTTTTAGTTTATTGAATTTGTCTTTAATTAATATTTTTAATTAAATTGTGTTAATTAACCTTTTGACCATCCTGATTAAATTAAAGAGAAATGAAAAGAACCTTGATTTTAAGTTTAGCTCTTGCACTGGGCTTTAGTACTTTCAACGCGAATGCGCATGAAGATCATCAGACAATAAATACGGCTCCGGCGAAAAATAATCCCCGGAATAACATTCAGGGGCCATCAACAGTTTATTTAAGTGGCGGAACCTATACCTATTCGATTTCTGGTTTAGACAATAACTTTCCGACTGATGCGATATGGAGTATCGGTGGAAATCCAAGTATTCAATTTCCTGTAGATACACCAATAAACGGAACTACCTCCATTACTTTCACTGGTGCTGATTTTGCTTCTGGTTCTACAGGGACCCGTTTCATTTATCTGATCGGTACAACTGCGGATGGTTTGATCACTATTTTTGCAACCAAATTAGTTACGGTTTATAATTAATCAGCGACATGCAGGTCTTTTAAATGGAAAAACCTGCATGTTGTTTATTTATAAATCAAACTTGATGCCTTGGGCAAGCGGTAAAGTATCCGCGTAGTTGATTGTATTCGTTTGTCTGCGCATGTATCCTTTCCAGGCATCAGACCCACTTTCTCTACCACCCCCGGTTTCTTTCTCTCCACCAAAAGCACCGCCGATTTCCGCTCCCGAAGTACCAATATTTACGTTGGCAATACCGCAATCTGATCCCGAACAAGAAAGGAAAAGCTCAGCTTCTCTCAGGTTCAAGGTCATAATCGCAGAGGATAGTCCTTGTGGAACATCGTTTTGAAGCGCAATTGCTTCTTCCAGTGTTTTATATTTAATCAGGTATAAGATTGGCGCGAAGGTTTCTTCCTGTACAATTTCATAGTGGTTTTTGACTTCAGCTACACAAGGTTTAACATAACAACCAGAATTATAATGTTCACCCGTTAGTGTACCACCTTCAACCACAAATTGAGCGCCTTCAGTTTTTCCTTTCTCAATAGCTTTATTATATTGATCAACCGCATCTTTGTCAATCAGTGGGCCAACATGGTTATGCTGATCTAAAGGATCTCCGATTCTAAGCTGACCATAAGCCTTTACCAGTTTATTTTTGAAATCCTCATAAATCTCTTCATGGATGATCAAACGTCTGGTCGAAGTACAACGCTGACCAGCAGTACCCACAGCGCCAAATACTGCGCCGATGATAGACATATCCAGGTCTGCATCTTTAGAAATGATAATCGCATTGTTACCACCCAATTCTAAAATGCTTTTTCCGAACCTTGTAGCTACAGCAGCAGAAACTTTTCTTCCAATACGGGTAGAACCTGTAAAGGAAACCAGTGGAATTCTTTTATCATTATTGATCAGATCCCCAACGGCATTACCGATCAGCAGAGAACTGATTCCTTCGGGCATTTTATTATCCTGAAGTACTCTCGCCAGTATGTGCTGACAAGCTACAGCGCATAACGGTGTTTTAGAAGAAGGTTTCCACACACAAACATTACCACATACTAAAGCCAGTGCTGTATTCCAGCTCCAAACAGCTACAGGAAAGTTAAAAGCAGATATTATGCCTACAATTCCAAGCGGGTGCCATTGCTCATACATGCGGTGATTTGGCCGTTCTGAGTGCATAGTTAAGCCATATAATTGACGGGAAAGTCCGATTGCAAAATCACAGATATCAATCATTTCCTGTACTTCACCAAATCCTTCCTGCAAACTTTTTCCCATCTCATAAGAGACAAGTGTGCCCAAATCTTCTTTATGCTTACGTAAAGCATCACCAAGCTGGCGTACAATATCACCCCGTTTAGGTGCCGGCAAATTGCGCCAGTAAATAGCAGCGGTCTGTGCGTGAGTTAATACCGTTTCATAATCCTGCTGACTGGCCATCTGTACTGTAGCGATCTTTTTGCCATCTACCGGCGAATAGCTATCGATAGTTCCAGTGCTTGCTACTCCTCCCCATACACTTCCGGTACTATATGCTGGATTTGACTCCTGTATACCTAAATTTTTTAAAACTGAGTTGATATTGGTTTGCATAGTTTATTGGTATTGATTTATACAAATCAACAAAAAAAATACTGTTAATTTCTTGACTTGAATTTTACGCAGATTAAAATTAAGTTGCGTTACTTTGTATCAATTCAGGAAAAACCCCAAATAGCAATATAAACCTGCATGAGTTTTTTTACTCATAACATGGACATGCTTAAGCAAGTTTCATTACAGCTAAAACTGTAAATCGTATGAATAATGCTGACCCAGGCCAGGGGCTTATTTACCGCTAAATTTAATACTATCAACGAATTACGATGTCAGTTGTTTGGATGTTGATAATTATTTCGGTTGCATGCTATATAATACTGTAAACTTATACTGTATTTTAGGAAAAAAGGGAGCTGTTCTTTAATTATTCATACAATGGAAGAGGAATTTTACTTTGATTTTAGTGATGATGCGCAGCGTTCGGTAGAGCGTTACGAAGAGATGATAAGGAACCAGGATCAGTATTTTTTTGATGCCCAGGCTTTTGAGAACATCATTGACTACTATATAGAAAAGAGTGACCCCGTAAAGGCACTTCAGGTGATAGAGTATGCCCTAAACCAGCATCCATATGCCGCAATTTTTTTAATTAAGCAAGCGCAGCTTTATTTTGTTACTGATCAGATAGACAAGGCATTTTTCTCTTTGCAAAAAGCAGAAATGCTCGAAGCATCAGAATCAGAGATCTATGTACTTCGCGGAAATATATACAATAGCCTGGAGCGTTATGCCGAAGCATTGGATAACTTTCAGATTGCATTGACTTTCGCGGAAACTACAGACGAAATACTGCTTCAAATCGCTTATGTTTATCAGAATATGCTGGATTACGAAAGTGCAATCAAGTATATCAAGCAGAGTCTGGAACAAAATATGGAGAATAAAGACGGTTTATATGAACTGGCTTTCTGCTACGATATTTTAGACAAACAAGAAGAAAGTATCCAGTTTTATATGGAATATATCGACAACGATCCCTATTCTTATGCAGCATGGTATAACCTGGCAAACTCTTATCATAAGCTTGATCTGTTTGAAAAAGCGATCGATGCCTACGATTATGCGATTCTGATTAAAGATAATTTTGCTTCAGCTTATTATAATAAAGGAAATGCACTGGTACAACTTGACCGTTATGCCGAGGCTATAGAAGTTTATAAACAAACCTGGGAATATGAGCAGCCAAATGCAGATACCTATTGTGCAATAGGGGAATGTTATGAAAAGCTGGAACGTATGGATGAAGCACGCGCTTACTATAAAAAGTCTGTGAAGATGGATAGTAAGCTGGCAGATGCCTGGTTTGGAATAGGGGTAACGCTGAATTTTGAGGAGCGCTATTTCGAATCGCTGCACTTTTATAAGAAAGCGATAGAGCTGGACGATGAAAATCCTGACTTTTGGTTTGCCATGGCTGATGCTTATTACAAACTGGGACAAATAGAACAATCTGTCGAAGCTTATTATAAAGTATTGGAATATAACCCGCTTGATATAGAGGCATGGCTGGATTTTTCCACTGTTCTTTATGAGCAGGGAAGGTTATTGGAAGCCTCAGAAACTATTTCTGACGGGATCAAGAATAACCCCGATGCGGCAGAACTTTATTACAGGCAGGTCGCGTACTTATTTGCGCTTGGACAGCATAAAGAGGCATTGGTTTACCTGGAAACAGCTTTAGTGACTGATCCGGACAAACATTACATCTTGTTTGAATACCTGCCGCAGTTACAGGACAACAATTCAATTATTGAGGTAATTAACAGATATATTAAATAGCCACATTGTTGTTACCTGATCATACAAGATGCAATTTTATTATGCAATTAATGACCTTAAAAAGCTTATATCAGATAATGGTATAAGCTTTTTTGAGTGAAAAACAAATTTATAGTGATGAAATAAGCCTTATTTTTTTCACCTTTACAGCAGATATGAATTACCCATTAAATAATATTCCCGAACGTCCAGTAAAACCACGCCAGAGCGGCATAACTATGGTGATGGACAAGGGCCTCAGTTTGAGACAGACAGAAGATTTTATTGATGTCGCAGGTGTCCATTCCGACATCGTAAAATTAGGTTGGGCTACATCCTTTGTTACCCCAAGATTGAAAGAAAAACTAGATATATATCGCAGTGCAGGTATCCCGACTTATTTTGGAGGTACTTTGTTCGAGGCGTTTATTATCCGTAATCAATTTGAAGATTATATTCGTGTACTGGAGCAGTTTGGTATGGAATACGCAGAAGTTTCTGACGGTTCTATTGAAATTGAACATGATCTTAAATGTGAATACATCCATAAATTAGCTAAACACGTTACTGTAATTTCAGAAGTAGGTTCTAAAGATGCTACGAAAATATTTGCACCTTATAAATGGATCAAGCTGATGAATGCTGAAATTGAAGCAGGTTCATGGAAAGTGATTGCTGAAGCCAGAGAAGGTGGAAATGTAGGCATCTACAGAGGATCAGGTGAAGTACGTGAAGGATTAGTAGATGAAATACTGACACAGATACCGGCTGAAACTATTATCTGGGAAGCTCCTCAAAAAGAACAGCAGGTTTGGTTTATCAAACTGATTGGTACCAATGTGAATTTAGGTAATATTGCTCCGGCAGAAGTTATTCCATTGGAAACTATTCGTTTGGGATTAAGAGGAGATACATTTGATTACTTCCTTAATTTAGCAAAATAACCGGTTTGCTATTGTTGCATATATGAGAACATTCGGACTAATTGGCTATCCGCTCGCACATTCATTTTCAAAGAAATTCTTTACAGAGAAATTTGCGGAGGAAGGAATTGCTGACCATCAATATGAGCTTTTTCCTATAGAAAATATAGCTGCTGTAGTCTCTTTGATTGCAGCAGATGATTCTCTTGCAGGTCTGAATGTTACTATTCCTCATAAAGTAGGGGTAATGACTTACCTGAATGAGCTGGATCCGGCGGCAGAAACCATAGGTGCGGTGAACTGTATCTCTATTCAGCATAAAGACGGGCAAACCTGGCTTAAAGGATTTAATACAGATGCATATGGCTTCCAGGAGTCTCTTAAGCCGTATTTAAAGAAACACCATACCCATGCGCTGATCCTTGGTGATGGGGGGGCAGCAAAAGCAGTGAAATACGTATTGGATCAATTGCAGATTACTTATCTTTCTGTAGTGCGTACAGTGGCTCCGAATGCGATTTTATATAGTGATTTAACCGAAGACCTGCTGCAAAAGCACCAGGTCATTATCAATACGACTCCGCTGGGTACTTTCCCGAATGTGGAGGCGGCACCGGCTATTCCTTATCAGTGGCTTACTGATCAGCATCTGGCTTACGATCTGGTTTATAACCCGGAAGAGACTGAGTTTCTGAAACGTGCCAAAGCAAAGGGAGCAGCGATTAAAAATGGATTTGAAATGTTGCAGCTTCAGGCAGAACGGTCCTGGTTTATCTGGAACCCTTAGGCTAAAATAAGCATGAAATCATATTTACTGTACAGCGTCTTTTTTATTTTATGCCTGAGTGCGGCGTGTACCAGTAATGAAACTTATACACCTAAGCCAAGAGGTTACTTTCAGATTAAATTCCCTAAAAAAGAATACCTGACCTACAACGACGGTTGTCCGTTTACGTTCGACTATCCAAAATATACAAAAATAGAAGCTGATCAGGAGCGTGGAGCAGGCGACTGCTGGAGCAATGTTCACTTTACACAGTTTAATGCACGTCTTCACCTTACTTATTATGGTGTTTCCTCTCAAAAGGAATACGAAGGATTAGTAGAGGATGCACGTACATTGGCATTTAAACATACGGTTAAGGCGAATGCCATAGATCAGAAACTTATCAACTTTCCAGACCGGAAAGTTTATGGTATTTACTATGCAATTGAAGGAAATACAGCATCCTCTGTGCAATTTTTTCTGACAGATAGTGCTAAACATTACTTCAGGGGAGCTTTATATTTTAATGAGCGTCCGCAATATGACTCGGTTGCACCCGTTGTGACTTTTATAAAGAAGGATATCGACCGGATGATTGATACCTTCAGATGGAAAAACTAATTTTAAACTCCAATGATTACTCTTAAGCAATTTACATTTAACCCATACCAGGAAAACACCTATGTTTTATATGATGAAACAGGGGAGTGCGTAATTATTGACCCGGGTATGTACGATGGCAGTGAGCAGAATATACTGGCCAGCTGGATTAAAGAAACCAAGTTGAAACCAGTTTTGCTGTTAAATACGCATTGCCATCTGGATCATGTTTTCGGCAATAAGTTTGTTTTCGATACCTGGGGTTTAAAGCCGCAATTTCATAAAGGAGAGTTATATATTCTTCAGGCAGTTCCAGGATATGCTCCACAAATGGGCTTAAACTACGAACTTTCACCAGAGCCAGAAGTCTTTTTAGAAGAAACAGGAACGGTGACTTTTGGAAACAGCGAGCTGGAATTGATTTTCGCACCTGGTCATTCTCCGGCACACTTGTGTTTTTATGCAAAAGAGGACGGGTTTATTGTAGGCGGTGATGTTTTATTCTATACTTCAATTGGCCGGACAGATTTGCCGGGTGGTAACCATCAGCAACTGATAGATAATATCAGGGAGAAGCTGTTTATCCTGCCAGACAAGGTAGAAGTATTTCCTGGACATGGCCATCTGACTACAATAGGCTATGAAAAACGAAACAATCCTTTTTTAAAATAAGTACGTGTATATTTGACCAAACCACCATCATTTGAACACAGCCCTTTATATTGCCCGCAGGTATCTCTTTGCTAAAAAGTCTACCAATGCTATAAATATCATTTCTACCATATCAGTGTTGGGGGTTTTTGTAGGCAGTGCAGCATTGATTATTGTTTTATCAGTATTCAATGGATTTGAAGATGTTGTGCTGAAGATGTTCAATACCATTACCCCGCAACTGGTCATTGCACCCGCAGAAGGAAAGACCTTTGATCCGCATAGTGTTTTTTTTACGGAGCTGAAATCTGCAAAAGAAGTCTATTCCTTTACTGAAGTACTTTCTGAAAATGCTTTGCTGCGGTACCGTGATAAGCAATCTGTAGGGATGGTCAAGGGGGTAAGTACGTCTTATCTTAAAAATAAAAGCCTGGATAGTATTACTGTGCAGGGAAAGTTTGTCCTCAAAACCGAGGCTGGCCCTAATGCGGTGATCGGTTCGGCTTTGCAAAACTATTTAATGGTCAATACCAATGACCCTTTTACCCAGTTGCAGGTGTTTTCTCCTAAAAAAGGACTGAAAACAAGTTCTGTTAATCCTGCCGATGATTTTATGGATTTGTATATCCCGGTATCAGGCATTTTTGAAGTTCAGCAGGATTTTGATAACATCGCTATTGTACCTTTAAGCTTCGCCAGAAAATTATTAAACGAGGAAATAAAAGTCTCTTCGATAGAGCTTAATCTGCAAAAAGGAGTAGACCCTGATGTTTTTAAAGCTAAGATTGCACAACAGCTGGGCAAGAACTACGTTGTTAAAGATAGAGTGGAGCAGAATAAAGCATTGTATAATATTTTAAGTACCGAAAAGTGGGCAGTATATATCATTTTAACATTTATCCTGATTATTGCCATTTTTAATATCATAGGCTCACTGACCATGCTGGTTATTGATAAGCTGAAAGATATTGCGATATTAAGCAGCCTGGGAGCCGGAAAAGGGCTCATTAGAAAGATATTCCTTTTCGAAGGAATGATGATCACCCTGGCAGGTTGTGTCTTTGGCCTTTTTGTTGGGTTGGTGTTTTGTTTATTGCAGCAGAAATTTGGGTTAGTCAAAATGTCACAGGAGAACCTGCTGATGAGTAACGCTTACCCGATTGGCCTTAAATGGAAAGATTTTTTATTAGTATTCATCACAGTGAGTATTTTCTCGTTTATGGCATCAGCTTTGTCATCTAATTTGAGCGTGAAGAATATTAATCACTTAAATCAAGATCTCTGACATGAATTCCTTAAAACATACATTTTTATTATTATTCGTCCTTTCTATTGCTTTTACAGCTTGTAACCATACCGGCACAGAGACTCAAAAAAGTAAAACCAGAATAATCAAGGGATTGTATAGCTATGGCCCGGAAATCAAATCTTTTACAGATTGTGAAGAGGGCAGGGAATACTGGGTTGCTGACAGCTCTAAAACGTTAGAGCTGGGTTATAGTAAGTTCAATTTTGAGAAACCTTACGAACCTGTTTATATTGAGGCAGAATGTCATGCCATTAAATCGGACAGCCTGGTGGTCTCAGCAGATTTTGATTCTACTTTAGTGGTGACTAAACTGATTAAAATTACACGTGAAATTCCTGATGGCCCCTGCAATCAATAGCGGACTGATGCTTAGTTAGTCACGTAAAGATTTTGATTAATCTCAGGGATAATCCCTTTTTCCTGAGCCATTTTGAACAGGATATCTATCGCTTTTCTGCCTTCAGTACCTAAATCAATGGAGTATTTGTTGACATATAAATCAATGTGTTTATACATCACTGCTTCTTCCATTTCCTGCGCATGTGCGGAAATAAAGTCAATTCCTGATTTTGGATTCTGGAAAGCGAACTCTACAGATTTGCGGATCAGGCGATTTACCTTCAGTTGTACTTCATGATCAAGCTTACGGTTAATTACAATGCCTCCGAGCGGGATTGCACAGCCTGTCAGTTCTTCCCAGTAACTACCCAGGTCAACTATTTTATGTAATCCTTTGTCTGTATAAGTAAAACGGTTCTCATGAATAATCAGGCCAAGGTCAATACTATGATTTAATAACGCGTCCTGGATTTCTGAGAAAACCATTACCTGTTTATTGAGCAAGTTGGGAAAAGCAATACCCAACAGGAAATTTGCAGTAGTCAGTTCACCGGGAATAGCGACACTTAATGTAGAATCTTTTTGAGTTAAACGCGCACTGCCAATTAAATCTTCATTCTTGCAGATAAGTAATGGGCCAACTCCGAAGCCTAATGCACTTCCGGCATCCAGCAGCGCATATTTTTCTACCACATGGGCAAAAGCATGAAAACTCAGTTTGGTGATATCCAGTTCTGAACGTAATGCTTTTTGATTTAAGGTTTCCACATCATCAAAGAATACTTCAAACTCCAGGCCCTCTGTATCAATTTTATGATGGATCAATGCGTCAAAAATAAAAGTATCGTTTGGACAAGGAGAAAAGCCGAGTGAAAGTTTCATGTGGTAAATGTAAGGAGTTCCTGTAGCTGCTTGGTTAACTGTTTGTCAAAAATTCAATTGCCCAATCGTTCAGGTTTTTAATAGCAAGGCCTATCTTCCAGCTGTCCCGGTTCCTTTCTTCTACATAGTTAGAAATACTGCGGACTTGAATACAAGGGATATTCAGGTGTGTACAGCAATAAAATACAGCTGCACCTTCCATGCTTTCAGTAACGGGGTTAAGGCGGCTGGTTAAAGCCTGGATACTTGTCTTATTGCCATGTACTTTGTTAACTGTAATGCCATTTACTTCTGGTAAATTGAGTTGCAGGCCGGATAAATTAACAGAAGAAGGGATATCTTCCATTGTATAATTGCTTTTTCCAAAACCGAGGTCTTCAATCGTCAGAAACTCATCCTTATTTTCCGCACCCAATTCTGAAAACTCATCACGCACAATATTAACCAGGCTGCCCAGGGGGATAGTACGGTCAAAACAGCCTGCGATTCCTAAATTAAGCACTAATTTATAACGCGCAGCTGCGGATAAATGCTGTCCCAGTGCAAATGCGGTGGCAGTCATTCCTACACCAGTAATTAAAAGGTCGAAATGAGGGGTTTCTATAAAATTTCCTTCGGCCAGCTCAAAAGCTGTACAACATCCGGCTAATTCGGCTCTTGTCGCTGCTACTACCAGTATCTTCATTTAACGAAGTTACAAAACACCGCGGTAAAACGGCTGAGCCAGAACATACCTTGCTTGTTTTTAGATAGTCTTCGTATATTTGCGGTCAATTACTGAAATATGATTTATATAACCCGCAAAGAATCTTTCAACGCCGCACATAAATTAGCAAGACCGGACTGGTCTGATGATCATAACCTGGAGGTTTTTGGCAAATGTGCCAATCCTAACTGGCATGGTCATAATTATCAGCTATTTGTTACTGTAAAGGGAGAAATAAACCCTGAAACGGGTTTTTTAGTTGACCTGAAATGGATGAAAGAAATTATCAATGAGCATATTATTGACAAACTTGACCACAGAAATCTCAATCTGGATGTAGATTTCATGAAAGACAAACTGGCTTCAACAGAAAACCTGGTAATTGCAGTTTGGGATCAATTACTGCCCCATATTCAACAAGGTGGTGCGATACTGCATTGCGTTAAAATTTACGAAACTGAAAACAACTTTGTAGAGTACTTCGGTTAAGCACACGATATACATGGAAAATAATACACTAGATGCCTTCGATGAAGAAAACGAAGGGTATGTTAAAATAGATCGTTACAATACAGCAAAAACAGTTTCTATTTCCAGTCACTATACGGATATATTGACTCAGCTGGGAGAAGATCCTCAGCGTGAGGGTTTATTAAAAACACCTGAACGTGTAGCTAAAGCGCTGCAATATCTGACGCATGGTTATGATATTAAGCCAGCAGAAATTCTGCGTTCAGCTATGTTTAAAGAAGATTACAGTCAGATGGTTGTGGTTAAAGACATAGAAGTTTACTCGATGTGCGAACATCATATGCTGCCTTTCTTTGGAAAAGCGCATGTAGCTTATATTCCTAATGGTCATATTGTTGGTTTAAGCAAGATCCCACGTGTTGTGGATGCTTTTGCGAGAAGGTTACAGGTACAGGAAAGACTGACGAATGAAATCAGAGATTGTATCCAGGAAACTTTAAACCCGGCAGGCGTAGCAGTCGTGATTGAATGCCAGCATTTATGTATGGCAATGAGAGGGATACAAAAGCAAAATTCAGTGACAACTACCTCGGCTTTTACAGGAGAATTTGCCAAAGATAAAACGAGGGCAGAGTTTTTGAGGTTAATAACAGCACGGTTACATTAGAAAACAATAATAATATAAATGAAAGCATATTTATTTCCAGGGCAGGGCGCGCAATTTTCAGGTATGGGTAAAGAACTGTACGAAACTGAAATGGCCAGAGAATTATTTGAAAAAGCAAATAATATTATTGGCTTCCGCATAAGCGACATCATGTTCTCGGGTACTGAAGAAGAGTTGAAACAAACGAATGTTACTCAACCTGCCATATTCCTGCACTCGGTGATCCTTGCCAAATCTTTAGGAGATGATTTTAAACCTGATATGGTTGCCGGACACTCCTTAGGAGAGTTTTCAGCCTTGGTTGCTGCCTCAGCAATCTCTTTTGAAGATGGATTAAAACTCGTAATTGCACGTGCAAATGCGATGCAGAAGGCCTGCGAATTACAACCTTCAACTATGGCTGCAATCTTAGGGCTGGCAGATGATGTAGTAGAAAAAATCTGCGCAGAAATTGACGAAGTAGTTGTAGCAGCAAATTATAATTGCCCGGGCCAGCTGGTTATTTCCGGCAGTATAGAAGGTATAGATCTTGCCTGCGCAAAATTAACAGAAGCAGGAGCAAAGAGAGCATTAAAATTAAATGTAGGTGGTGCATTTCACTCTCCGCTGATGGAACCAGCAAGAATCGAACTGAAAGAAGCCATAGAAAACACTACAATTTTACCTCCGGTATGTCCGATTTACCAGAATGTTGACCCAATGCCACAAACAGATCCTGAAAAGATTAAATTTAATTTAATCACGCAATTGACAGGTGCAGTGAGATGGACACAGACAGTAGAGCGTATGCTGGCAGACGGAGCAAATGAATTTATAGAAGTAGGACCTGGTAAAGTTTTACAAGGGCTGGTTAAAAAAGTAAGCAGAGAAGCACAGACCAGTTCGGCTGCTGTCCCTGTTTAATCGGTATTTATAAAAAAAAAGATCCGGCGTGAATATAGGGGGTAAAATAAGATTTCTTTTATTGATTCTGGGGATATGCTGTATAGTTACTGCATTATCGTTAAAACACTCTATAACAGAAAAAGACCTCCTGCAACATGAGGCAAGTAAACTTCAGGAAAACCTTGCCTTAAACGAACAGACTGTATATGATTTCTTAGCAGATGCGCAGCAGCTTGAAAGAGCCAAGCAATTTCACCTGAATGAAACATTTGCTTTGAATTATATTAATTCCTTTGGTGCCAAAGGAATTAATATCCTGACCTACGACCATTCCGTCCTTAAATTCTGGAGTTCTTATAAAGCAATACCACCAAATCTGGATAAGGTAAAAGAAGGATCTTCCTTCTTGCAACTGGCCAATGGATGGTATGAAGCGATAAAAAAGACAGAAGGAAGTTATACCTTGATCTTTCTGATCGATATCAAAGATCAGTTCAGTATTCAGAACCGGTATCTTAAAAACGGGATTGTTAAAGATTTATCTTCTTCTAATTCTCTCGCCCTGGCTTCCTTTATGGATGAACAGGTGAACGGTATTATGAACCTCGATGGCAAATTGCTGTTTGAAGTTAAGCTTAAGCCCAACTACACAGAAAGCGTTTATTCTACCATACAAATCTGGCTTTGGATAGTCGGTTTATTCAGTTTTGCCCTTTTTGTAAATTCATTTTGCGCGCGGCTGGCTAAAAGAGGTTATCTGATCCCGGCGACACTGCTGATTATTGTTTTTTTCTTAGGTGTAAGAGTTACAGACCTGGAATACGGCTGGTATAACCATCAGTTCAGTCTGGAAATCTTCAGCCCTGTTATTTATGCAGAGAGCTTCTTCTTGCCCTCTCTTGGAGACTTCCTGCTCAATGTACTCTCCATTACCTGGGTTGTACTTTTTATGTTTACTTATAAAGACCAATACCGGCTTCCGCAATGGATGGTCAGGAGCAAAATAGCGGGTTTATTTTTCCATTTATTTTTGTTGCTGCTGTTTTCTGGTATTGCCTTTTTGATGAATGAAGTCTTTTTTGGTCTTATTTATAATTCTAAAATCAACTTTGATATTACCAATATTATCAACCTGAGCTGGTTAAGCTGGGTATGTATTATTATTCTTTGCCTGGTCTGGTTTAATGTTTATCTGCTGGCTAATATCTGTATAGAACTGACCAGGCAATTAAACGTGACCAATAAAGAGCGGTTGATTGTATTCCTGAGCCTGTTTGTTTTGTACTTCATTTACATGTTGTGTATAGACTTTACAGCCTTTTTTATCGCATACGCGTTATTCCTGTTTATCATTTCCTATAATGGCTATATTCAGAAGAATAAGTTTTCGATAGGTGTTTTTGCTGCTGTTTTTTTCTGTCTTGCTTTTATTTCTTCTATTAAGTATTTGAAATTCAATGATATTAAAGAGCGGAGCAACCGGTATGTGATCGCCCAGAAGTTACAGTCTTCGGATGATCCGAAAGTTATTAACTCTATTGAAAGCCTTGGGAATGGGATTTCCAATGATTTATTTATTACCGATTATTTTAAAAGTCCGGGATCAAACCGGCATCTTGCGCTACAGAATTATATTATCAAGACCTTTTTGGATGGGTATTTGTCTCCATTTGAACATAATTTTTATGAATTTAATGCAACCGATTCGACACTTGCTGTAAGAGAAGACCGGTCACTGCAACACTATCAAAACCTGGTTAAATCGGGTTCTGTAAAGATTTCTAATTTCTTTTACCGCCTGAATGATACTTTTGGTTATCAGAATTACTTCGGGATCATCCCGATTTTTGATGATAACCATATTCTGGGTACGCTGGTCATCGAGCTGAAGTCACAACAGTATAATTATAACAGCCAGTTCCCTGAGATCCTGATTGATGGTAAATTGAAAAATGATGAAGATTATAGTAATTATTCTTTTGCCTTTTATAACAATAATAAGCTGATCAAGCAGGCCGGAAAGTATACTTATAAAATAGCCAATACAGAGTTTAAGGGCGTTTACGGAGAACCTGTAATTGTAAATGAGCCTAAATTAGGGTATAGCCATTTAATCTATTCTGCGAGTAACTCTAAAATCATTGTCATCAGTAAAGAGAAGGTGAACTATATTGTAAGGCTCGCCGCATTGTCTTTCTTCTTTTTGATGTTTATTATCTTTTCTGCGGCGTTGTATATGCTGATCTGGCTATTGAAGAACATTGATAAGAGCTGGGGGGGATGGTTTAATATCAACCGCTCTTTAATGATCAATGCGAATAAGATCTTGTACAAGACCAGGATACAGCTTTCCATTGTGCTTTCGGTTGTAGCCACTTTACTGATCGTTGGCTGGTCTACTTTCTTTTATATCCGTGACGAATACAGAAAACAACAAGAAGATTTTATCAGAGAAAAGATCCGGAAAGTACAGCTCTCTTATGAGAAGCAAATATTCAGTACCGGGATACCGGAAGCAACTGATATGGCTGTGATTAATTTCAACCAGTTTGCGGATATCAATTCTGCCTATTTAAACTTGTTTGACACAGATGGGAACCTGTTGTTCACTTCATTGCCTAAAATGTATGATTATGGCATTATAGGCACTAAAATGGAGCCTAAAGCCTATATCTATCTGAAGCAGGTTCAACGGTCAGAATATTCCAATCCTCAGGAAACTATTGGGGAATTCAAATATTCGTCTGCTTATGCGCCGATCCGTAATGCACAAAATCAGACTGTAGCTTATATTGGTTTGCCTTATTATGGAAATGAAGCCGATTATCAGTCGAAAATAGGACTGTTCATCAATACACTGATTAATATTTATGCACTCGTTTTTGTAGCCATTGGTATTCTGGCAGTATTTCTGGCCAATCAGATCACGAGTCCTTTAACTTTTATTCAGGAGAGTATTAAAAAGACTAAACTCGGACAGAAAAATCAGCCGATTATCTGGTCGCGTCATGATGAGATTGGTTCATTGATCAAAGAATATAATAAAATGATTGCTGCGCTGGAAGAAAGTGCGGTTAAGCTGGCTAAATCTGAAAGAGAGAGTGCGTGGCGTGAAATGGCCAAGCAAGTTGCCCATGAAATCAAAAACCCACTTACTCCTTTAAAGCTGGGGGTACAATTGCTGGAGAAATCATGGAAAGAGAAAGATCCTAATTTCGAACAGAAATTTGAGCGGTTCTACAGATCTTTTGTAGAGCAGATTGATAGTCTGGCAACTATTGCTTCGGAGTTTTCGAACTTTGCCAAAATGCCGGATACCAAGCTGGAAAATTTGAAGCTGATCCCAATTATTGAACAGACAAGAGATGTCTTTGTAAACACTAAAAATGTAGAAATCTATATTTCTAACCTGACCAATAAAGAAGTGCTGATACAGGGCGATAAAGATCAGATGCTGCGTTCGTTCAATAACCTGATGAAGAATGCGATAGAAGCTGCAAATATGAAAGATAAGTGCATGATCTTTATCAAGATTACCAACGATCAGCATTATGTTTGGGTGGAGGTAGAGGATAACGGAAAGGGGATCGATCTTGATCTGCAACCGAAAATCTTTGTTCCGAATTTCACGACCAAATCTTCTGGAACAGGTTTAGGTTTGGCTTTTGTGAAACAGGCTGTAGAAAATGCAGGAGGAACAATAGACTTCAAATCAGTGGCTGATACAGGGACAACCTTTTATCTGAGTTTCCCGCTTGTTCAGGGACAAGCTTAAATTACTTTAACGTAATAGCTGCTTTCCCCATGTTAAAGCCATTTGCATAAAGCAGAATCGCATAAGTCCCTTTTACAAAAGGTCTTGGGTTTACCCATTCAATGGTATAAGCCGTTGCATCATTGTTATAAGAAATAGTAATCATATCACTATACTGCATTTCCTGACCCTCTGCTTCAAACATGTTCTGTTCATCGGCAATCAGGTTTCCTGAAGGATCAAAAACACGGATATAAATTTTGTGATAGTCTTTTGTTGCCAGTTCATTAGGAATGATGTTAAAATAAGTGATCAGTTTCTTAGCAGTTGATGCTTTAGTTACTTCTACATTTTTACCGCTATTTTTAACTTTAAATGCAGCAAGAGCTACATTAAAAGCCTTTAAAGCTGCACCGCTTTTTACTTTGGCATTTAATTCTGTGTTTTTCTTTTCCAATGCATTTGCTTTGGCAGATACTGTGGTCACTGATCTGACCAAACTGTCTCTTTCGGCCTTAAGAAAAGAGTTTTCCTTCTCTAAACGGGAGAAATCGTCTTTGTAATCCGTTAAAAATGCGCGTAATTTTTTAAGTTCTGCCTGAGCGGCGATGAGTTCTGCTTGGGTAACCTGTCCTTTTTGTAAGGATTGTTTAAGTGCGGAAATTTTTACTCTGGCCAGTTTCTGCTCATTCTGAAGCTTTTCTGTCAGGGCAACATTCATAGTATTCACCTTATCAAATTCGACCTCTATCTTTTCTACTTCCAGTTTTAGCCTTTCTTTTTCGGTATTGGTAGTGACAAAGCGCTCTTTTTCATATTTATCCTTGAAATATAAAAACGCATTTGTACCTAATAAGGCCACTATTACTACAATTAGAAAATATATTTTATTACGGTCTCCTTTATTTACGGGATCTTTACGGTCTAACATTTGAAATCAAAAATTGAGGTTTCTTTGTCGAATTGTTTATAATACTTATTGATAAAAAAAACGAACATAGGATAAATAATATGATTTGTGGTAAAAAAAATGACCCAATTTGTATGAGAGCTAAAAAAAAATCGTTTAATTGCTAACGTTGGGGCTCAAATTTGAGTATTACATCCCCACATTTATTTTAAATTTAAACTACCAAAAGAACCAATAATGCTGAAAAAGATTGTTTTTGCAATTCTAACAACTTTAATCACCCCAATTTTTATCTATGCACAAACAGCAGCAAAAATTGCTCCAAAAAGGGAGTTCAGAGGGGTTTGGGTTGCAACTGTTACGAATATTGACTGGCCTTCAAGACCAGGCCTGAGTGTGGATGAACAAAAGCAGGAATTGATTGCCCTGCTTGATCAGCATAAAAGAAATGGAATGAACGCTATTATGCTGCAAGTAAGACCAGCAGCCGATGCATTTTACCGCAAATCAAGAGAACCATGGAGCCAGTGGCTGATGGGCAGACAAGGTGTTGCACCGAGCCCGGGATATGACCCTTTAGAGTTTGCGATTACAGAAGCGCACTCCCGTGGTATGGAATTACATGCCTGGTTTAACCCATATCGGGCAAGTATGAGCGCGAATACTGTATTCAGCGAAGACCATATGACTAAAAAAAGGCCGGATATGTTTTTTACCTATGGCGGAAAAAAACAATTTGATCCCGGAATACCTGAGGTCAGAGAATATATTGTGCAGGTTATTTTAGACGTGGTTAAAGGTTACGATGTAGATGGGATTCATTTTGATGATTATTTCTATCCTTATCCTATTGCCGGGCAGCGCATTAATGATGGGGCTACTTTCAGTAAATACTCCAATGGTTTTACAAATCTGAATGATTGGAGAAGAAATAATGTTGACCTGCTGATTAAACAGCTGGATGACAGTATCCACCATTATAAAAAATACGTAAAATTCGGAATCAGTCCTTTTGGGATCTGGAAAAACAGGAAAGAAGATCCTCAGGGATCTGAAACGAATGGCCTTTCGAACTTTACAGAATTGTACGCCGATTCAAGGAAATGGATTAAGGAAGGCTGGGTAGATTATATCAATCCGCAGGTTTATTTCAGTTTTACCAGGAAGGCTGCGCCATTCGACACTTTAGTAGACTGGTGGAGTAACAATACTTACGGCAGACATCTTTATATCGGACAGGCTGCTTATCTGATGAATCAGCGAATGGAAGCTGCCTGGAGGGATCCAAGCCAGATTCCAGATCAGATCAGGTATATGCGCGAGAATAACCGGGTGCAGGGAAGTGTGTTTTTTAGTTCCAAGTCATTTTCTACTGTGGCAAGAGCAACGGCAGATTCTCTGAGGAATGATTTATACAAATATCCGGCACTTCCTCCGCAAATGCCATGGCTGGACGAGATTGTACCAAATATGCCACAGGGTTTAAGTGCAGAGGCAGTAGGCATTGGTGTACAGTTAAAATGGTCGGCACCGTTAAAAGCAGAAGATGGAGAAACGGCTTCGGGATATGTAATTTACCGGTTTGATGAAGGAGAAAAAATCAGTGTGGTCAATCCTAAGAATATTATCAAAATCAGCTTTAATGATACTCCATCCTTTCTGGATACCAATACGATTAAAGGCAAAAGATATACTTACCTCGTGACAGCGCTTGACAGGCTGAAGAATGAGAGTGATGCCAGCGGCCCGGTAGGGGTCGAGACTAAATAAAAAAAGCGGACATGATTTAATTCATGTCCGCTTTTGGTTAATGCCTTATTTGTTATTGCTGCGGCATCAGGACCATCCGGATATAGTTATCCTGTTTTAGATATTTTTGCGCATTCGTTTTAGAAGATTCAGTGGTCACTTCATTGAGTCTTTCTTTTGCGGTCAGTAACTGGTTCAGGTCGTCTTCATATTTAAGCCTGGTGGTCAGATAACCAAGCCAGTAGCCATTGTTACGCAGGTTTAATTCTTGCTGGCGTTGTACCTCAGACTTGAATTTCGCCAGGTCCTGAGCGGTTGCTCCGTTGGTCCTGATTGTTTTTACTTCGTCCAATGCAGCAGCAATTAGCTTTTCTACATTCGCTGGCGCACAACTGAAAGAGATGGTGAAATAGTAATGTGCTCTGGGATATTTATTCACACTCAGTGATACACCCGGAGAATAAACACCACTTTCTTTTTCGCGCAGTCTTTCGAGAATTTTAATTTCTAAAGCACTGCTTAAAGCATCAAGCTGTACATTATTCGCGGCTGTATAGTCGTAGTCACCGTGAATATATAATTGAACACTGGCCTTTTCTTCCAGGCCTTTGTAGACTGTTTTACTAACGACTCCACTTGGCGCGCGTGAGCCAAGATCAATATAATCCGTCTTTTTATTCAAGGTTGGTAAACTGGCAATATAAGTCTCTATAAGGGGCTTGATCGTATTCAGGTCAAAGTTACCCACAAACACAAAGCTTTGCTCTCCAAGGTCTGCAAAACGTGCTTTATAGAAAGAGAAAGCTTTGTCCAGAGAGATTTTATCAATATCTGCCAGTGTATAAGGCATATTTCTTTTGTTGTAAGAAGAAAGCACAGCCTGTACCGTATCTGCAAAAACGCTTTCTGGATCTGCATCTTTATTCTCCAGACTTACTTTAGCATCGCTGATTGATTTGTTAAAAATTTCTATGTCTTTACGCGGGGTCAATGCCGAGGCGGTAACCATTTGAAGTGCATTTTCCAGATCTTTAGGTGCGGCACTTCCACTAAAGCCCTGGTACAACTCTCCTACATAAGCACCTGCGCTACCTGTATTTCCAGCTAAAAGCCTGTTCAGTTGTGAAGGGTTGAAATCGCCCAGTCCACTTTGAGAAATGATCCCAACATTATCAGCAGACTGATAATCATCCGGATCTGCTAATGAAGTCCCTCCTTTGGAAAAAGAACTGAAAAGGATCTGATCGTTCTTGAAGTCTGTTGGCTTCAGTAAAACTTTAATTCCATTGCTCAGTGTCCACTGGGTAACGCCGATGTCTTCAAATTTCTTTTCTGAGATCACTTTCCCGGCTACTGGTTTTTGTGCTAAAAGAGGTTTGTTAACAGCATTATCCACATAAGGTTTCAGGTTTTTTTCTGCATTGGATAAGGCAGCAAGCAATTGAGCTGTAGTTGGAAGGTTCGCTTTTTCCTTTTCAGGAGCTGTTACAATGATGATTTGATTTTCTTTGGTAATCAATGTTTTTGCCAGCGCATTTACTTCGGCAAGGGTAATCGTTTTCAGATTTTCTTTCGTGTCTTTATAGTTGAACTCGATTGAACCGATTGCAGAGCCGGTTAGAAAATGACTCAGGTATTCTCCTACAAAAGCAGCAGAGGAAGTTTTGTCTTTTTCTTTTAACAGCATCTCATTCCCGGCTTCAATATTCTTTTTAACGACATCAAGTTCTGATTGCAGGAAGCCAAATTTGACAGCCCTTTCACTCTCAGTAACTGCTGCGGTGAATGCGTGCAAGAGGTCTTTCCCTGATTTTGCTCCGGCAGTAGTTTGAAAAGCATTGATTTCAGGAATTAAGCCTCCCTGATAACCGCCAAAAGAACCTTGCGCAAACAGGAATGGTGCGTTGTCTTTTTCCAGGATTTCCTGAAAACGTGCAGACAGCATGGAGTTAATCATGCTGTAAACAATATTTTTTCTTTGATCTGCGGTCGTTTTTAAGATCTTTCCACGTTGTTTCCAGGTTACAGAAGCGACATTATACTGCTGTTCTGCATCAGTAATAATTTTGACCAGTGGTGCTTTGTTATCCGGAAGGTCATAACTTAATCTTTCCCTTTCTTTGACCGGGTTTTTTAAACCGGAGAAGTTGGCAATAATTAATTTCTCCACTTCATTGACGTCAAAATCTCCAACTGCAATTACTGCCTGCAAATCCGGCCTGTACCAGTCTGCATAAAAGTTTCTGATCTTATCGTGCGTGAAAGTTTTTAAGAGGTCTATTTTTCCAATGGGAAGCCTGTTTTCATAACGGGAGTCTTTAAGCATGACCGGAAGCAGTTGTTTTCTGATCCGTTCTCCTGAGTTTTTTCCACTCTGGCGGTCTTCTTCAATGATGACGCCTCTTTCTCTATCTATTTCGTCTCCATCCATAGAGATTTTTCCTGCCCAGTTGGCCAGAATTTTAAAACCAGTATGAAAGAGTTCAGTGCTGTCTGTTGGGATCGGCAATTGATAAACGGTCTGGTCAAATGAAGTATAAGCATTTAAATCAGCGCCGAAACGTACTCCTGCTTTTTGCAGGTAATTAATGATTTCATTTTTAGGGAAATCCTTTGTACCGTTAAAAGCCATGTGTTCGGTAAAATGAGCTAGTCCTAGCTGATCGTCATTTTCCATTAAAGAACCAATACGGTTGGCCAGGTAGAGTTCAGCCCTGTTTTTAGGCTCCACATTTTTCCTGATATAATAAGTGAGGCCATTGGGTAATCTGCCGATTTTAACGGCCGGGTCATTGGGGATTAATTTTCCAGTGCTTACGGTGTGTTGAGCAGCTGGTTGATGTTTTGTAGTCTTTTGTTGTCCTGATACCGGGTTGTTAATTGCTGCAAGCAAAGCTAATCCGATAATCGGGAAGATATTTTTATACATATGGTTTTAATTTAAAGCGCCTGTTTAAGAAACGGTCTAAAACTGTGTTTTGATATAGTTTTGGACGATTTCTTAAACAGGCGCTAAGATTTTATTGGAAATGTTGTTTAGAATTTCCAGCGGACAAAGGCTTCCATTGCTTCGTATTCCGCTAATCCTAAGTCATCATAAGCTCTTGCAGTGTCTCTGTTTCTATCTTCTGCACGCTCCCAGAATTCTCTGGAATCATCACCTGGAAATACTGCTCTGTCTTTTTGTGACTGGTGTTTGAAAATTGCATATTTCTTTTTCAGCAGCTCCTGAGGGCTCAAAGGAACAGCCATCTCAATTTCATGTGTATCAAATTCCTGCCATGCACCGCGGTACATCCATAACCAGCAATCTTTTGCCCATTCTTCTGTTTTGCGCAGGCGGTTCATCGCTTCAATAATAATGTTAAAGCAAACCAGGTGTGTGCCGTGCGGATCTTCAAAATCTCCTGCGGCAAAAATTTGCTCAGGTTTAACTTTTTGAAGTAATTCAATTGTCAGTTCCACATCCAGGTTGGTTACCGGATTTTTCTTGTTCTTTCCGCTTTCATAAAAAGGAAGCGCCATAAAATGGATATGATCATCTTGTAGTCCGCAGTAACGTGCTCCTGCAATGGCTTCTCCTTTTCTGATCAGTCCTTTTACGGATTGGATTTCTGGTGTATCTACCTGATTCGGTTTTTTAGCTGCGATGAAAGTACGCATGTTGTCGTAAATCCCTTTTAGCTCTTTTTGATCCAGTCCCATTTTCTCTGCAAAGTCAATGCTGAATTCTACAAATCTTAAGGCGTCATCATCCCAAACTGCCGTATTTCCTGAGGTCTGGTAAGCGACATGGACATCGTGCTGCTGATCAACCAGGCGAATAAAGGTACCGCCCATAGAGATCACATCGTCATCTGGGTGCGGGGAGAAAATAACGACTCTTTTTTTAGCAGGCGTTGCTCTTTCCGGACGCTGAGAGTCGTCTGCGTTTGGTTTTCCTCCCGGCCATCCGGTAATGGTATGTTGTAATTTATTAAAAATATGAATGTTAATGTTGTAAACAGGACCTCTTTCGATGGCCAATTGTGCCATACCATGATTATTGAAATCATCTTCAGTAAGTTTCAAAATCGGCTTTTTCAGCGTGTTCGCTAACCAAATTACTGCTTTTCTGATTAATTTATCTTCCCATACACAGTCTTTAACAAGCCATGGTGTGTCAAAACGGGTCAGTAAGGAGGCTGCGTCTTTATCAAGGATAAATTCTACATGATCAGATAATTGCAGATAGGTAGCGGGTACTTCACTTGAAATTTCTCCTTCTACTGCTTTTTTGATGATGGAGGCTTTTTTCTGATTCCATGCCATCAGGATGATTTCACGGGCTTTGAAAATAGTTCCGATTCCCATTGTGATTGCTTTGGAAGGGACGAAAGATTTTCCACCGAAGTCTCTTGCTGCATCTCTTCTGGTCAGGTCATCAAGGGTAACCAGGCGGGTTCCTGAGTTGGGTGCAGAACCTGGTTCGTTAAATCCAATGTGTCCTGTACGTCCAATTCCGAGGATTTGAATATCCAGACCACCGAGCTCTCCGATTTTACGTTCGTAATCGAGACAGAATGCTGGGATAGCTTCCAGTTCGAGTGTACCGTCAGGGATATTGATATTTTCTTTAGGGATATCAATGTGATCGAATAAATTCTCATTCATAAAGGTCACGTAACTCTGGGCAGCGTTAGGCTGCATCGGGTAATACTCGTCCAGGTTGAAGGTAATGACGTTGCTGAAGCTCAGATTTTCCTCTTTGTGTAAACGTACAAGTTCTGCGTATACTGCAACTGGCGTAACACCGGTCGCAAGGCCTAGAACTGCCTTTTGCTTCTTTTCTTGTTTGTCTCTGATGAGATTAGCGATACGTTGTGCAACGTTAATGGATGCTGATGCTGGGTTATCAAATACTGAAACAGGGAGTTTTTCGAAACGTGTTTCTTCCAAAAGATTTAATCTTGCCATTGTAATTATGGTATTTTGAGGATTTAAGGAAGACGTAAATATAAAAAAGTTTTTGAGTCTTCGATAAAAAAGGGATGTAGTGTTTTTTTGACGCATTCATGAAGAATGAATGCACGTCAAAAAAACACTACATCCCTTTTTTATCTCAGCTTATGGGTGAAGTGGGGAGGGAGGCAGATTGAAAGGGTCTAATTTGCAGGAGGATAGTTGGAATGTTTAAAAAGAACTTAATTAGAAAGGACTCAATTGGAAAAACCCAATCAAAAAAACAATCCAATGAAACCAATTACTGAGAACTGAATCACAGAGAATTCGATTAGAAAGGACTTAATTGGAAAAACCCAATCAACAAAACAATCCAATGAAACCAATTACTGAGAACTGAATCACAGAGAATTCGATTAGAAAAGACTTAATTGGAAAAACCCAATCAAAAAAACAATCCAATGAAACCAATTACTGATAACTGAATCACAGAGAACTCGATTAGAAAGGACTCGATTGGAAAAACCCAATCAAAAAACCAATCCAATGAAACCAATTACTGATAACTGAATCACAGAGAACTCGATTAGAAAGGACTTAATTGGAAAAACCCAATCAAAAAACCAATCCAATGAAACCAATTACTAAGAACCGAATCACAGAGAACTCAATTAGAAAGTCCTTAATGAGAAATAGGCTTCGAGTTCTTTCAGGGTGTTTTCGTTGGTGTACATATCTTTGATGATTTTTCCTTTTTCAAATAAAATGATGCGTTCGCAGACGTCTGTCACGTGGTTGAGGTCGTGGCTGGAAATCAGGGTAGTAAGTTGTTTTGCTTTTAAAGTTTTTAAGTGGTCTTTAAGCCTGATTTGTGTGGTTGGGTCAAGGTTTGCAAAGGGTTCGTCCAGAATCAGCAATTCTGGGTTTTGGAGCAGGGCAGCCACAATGCCTATTTTATTTTGATTTCCCATGGAGAAGTCGCGGATGTATTTGCCGCTGTTCATAATTTCTCCGTTAAAGAGTTCTGTATAGGGGATTAAGTAATTCATGACCTCTGATGGGCTGTAGTGTTGGAGGGAGCCGATAAAAATAAAGTATTCTTCTGGGGTGAGGTAATTGATCAGAAATCCTTCGTCAAGAAAGGAGGCTGTGTAGTTTTTCCACTGGTCGTCCCGGGCTACGTTTTTACCTTTGGAGAGTATCTCTCCTGAAAAGGGACGGATCAGGTCTAATAGCATTCTGAACAGGGTTGTTTTACCTGCACCATTATTGCCTACGATACCAACGGTTTCTCCGGGGTTAATGGTTAGATGGTCAATATCTACTACGGTAGTACCTGCGTATTCTTTTTTTAATTGTTTAATTTCCAGCATCTTATTTTTGTCTAAAGCCTTCTGCGATTTTGTATTTTCTTTCCTGGAATTCTTTGGTGAGGAAGTTTATCCAGAAGTTCCTGGTTGATAAGCCTGCAAGGCCTGTAATAGCGACCCCGGCAATCCCCCAATAGGGGTTTGAAATCAGGGATATGGGTAAATAAATTAAATAAGGGCTGAGCATGAGCGGAATGGTTTGCAGCATGGTAGATGCTGTAATTCCCTGCCAGTTCATGGCAGATCCTTTACTGAGGTCAAGTGCTTTGTAATTTTTTGTGGCAAAGTATAAAGTAATCACTGAAGTGACCCCGATGTTATAGAAATAGACTGCAAACTGAAGGATCAGGATTTTCCAGCTGATTAATCCATAAAGACTCACTGCGGCGGTTAAAAGGGTTGATCCAATGGTGAATAGTAGAAATTTTGCTTTGAAAAAAGTCTTTATGTTTAATTTGCTGGTTAAGAGTCCGTCAAATTCTGCGCTTTGCCAGCCAAACATAAATTGTCCGTAGAGCATAATCATGTTTCCGGTCATAAAAGTGGCGGGAAAAATCAGGGACCAGAATTTATTGGCGTCCAGTGTTTCCTGTTTATAGAAAAGAAGGCCGTAGAAGATAAAAAGAAGCCCTTTGGTTAGTGTTGAACGTGTTCTTTTGTTGCGCAGTATTAATTTGATTTCCAGTGCAAGGTAAACTCCTGTTTCACCAAAGCGGTCCAGAAAGGGGTAGTCTGTACTTGATTTTTTCTGTTTTGCGGACTGTAATTCTTCGAGATATAGGTTCCCTTTTAAAAAACGGGTGTTGATGGTGAGCATGATGACTGCTGCAATGGGAAAAATGATTGCGATTAGTGGCGTAATAGTTATCTCATGGAAAACATGGTTGGACAATGACGCGATGGAGAAGACTTTGAAGTATTCAAGCAGACCAACAGCAACTAAAAAAATTGAGCCGAGAATTCCTGCTTTAAGGTTTCCTATAGTCAGCCTTTTGAAATAAAGCGCAGCATAATTATTGAAAACCACTAAAGAGCTAATGGCGAGTAAATACATGATACAGGCAAACGGGCCAAAATCATTGTTGATTTTTAGAATAGCAAAGGGAAAAAAGAGCAGCAGTGGGAGCAGGTTGAAAACTGAAAAAAGTGCTGTGATATTTAAAAAAGAGATCAGTTTCCTTTTGGGTATATTCAGGTGCAGGTAGGGTTGTACGGCGAGTGTAGGGAGCTCTTGTAATTGTAAGCGCATCAGGAATTCCAGGGTGAAATAATAAAGGATCATTCCGTTGAAGACCAGCATGACGTCTTTGCCGGGAAGCATTTCTTCAATGATATGTTCCATATTATATCCGATGAAAATGGAAACAGCGGCCAGGTAAAGTACAATGAAGCCCATAATCAGTTGGGTTGCAATTGTACCGCCCTTGCCTTTGGATCTCCAGAAACCCATCCACTGATGTGCTAAAAATGTTGTGTACATAATCGTAAATATATATAAAAATTAACGCCATCGTACGCCGGAATTTAGTTCAGAAGCAGGTGGCCGGGAGATCTGCTATATAGAAGGTGCTTTGTTGGGTTATTGCTGTTTTTTTTTCATATTTTTGCGGGAAAGAATATATTATGGCAAGCTTTACGTTCACTCCTGAATCAGCAGAAAGAGTTAAAATCAAAGTCCTTAGAAAGTATAGAGATTTAGCTAAAGAGAATTTAATATTTGCACCTGGTCAGGAAGATCAGCTGGTTAATCAATTGACTGCTTTATTAAAAAGGGATGTCAGATATGTTGAATTTACCATCAATAAGGCGCTTGCTGATCCTAACGGAAACAGATTGTAAGCAATAGGCAAAGCCATCCTCTTTAACTTATCCGCGTGCCCATGAAAAGAAACAAGTTTGCACTTCTATTTGCACTTATTGCATTTGCGTCTTTAACCTGGTCTTTTAAGGAGGATCTATTCCTGGTATCTAAAAATATGGACATTTTCGCGTCCTTATACAGGGAGATTAACATCAATTATGTGGATGAAACCAATGCCGGGGATTTAATGAAAAGCGGTATTGATGCAATGCTGGATACATTAGATCCTTATACTACCTATATTCCTGAATCTGAAGTAGAAGATTATAAGCTGAAATATGTGAGCACACAGTTTGGCGGTATCGGTGCAAGTACAGTTTTTATCGAAGGCAAACTTTTTGTAAATGAAGTGAGTGCAGGTTATCCGGCATTTAAACTTGGCGTTCTGCCTGGCGATCAGATCGTAAAGATCAACGGCATTGAAGTAAAAGGAAAAGAACGTGCGGAAGTGAGCCGTTTGCTTCGCGGCCCGCGTGGTTCTGCTGTAGATCTGCTTTTGGTCAGAGAGGGGACAGTTATTCAAAAACAGCTGGTCAGAGACGAAATCAAACAACTTAATGTTTCTTATTCTGGGATGGTCGGTGACCTTGCCTATATCAGGCTGGATAAGTTTCTGGAGAATTCTGCGCAGGAAGTACAGGACGCAGCAATCGAGTTGAATAAACAACATCCAAAAGGAATGATCCTTGATCTGAGATATAATGGAGGAGGAATCTTGCAGGAAGCTGTAAAAATTGTCAATCTGTTTGTCAATAAAGATCTGGTTGTAGTGACCCAAAAAGGCCGCAATCCTGAAAAAACAATCAATTATAAAACAAGTAATGTGCCGCTGCTGCCGGATCTTCCGCTGGTGGTATTGATCAATGGTTCTTCTGCCTCGGCTTCAGAAATAGTAGCAGGAGCATTGCAGGATCTGGACAGAGGTGTGGTGATCGGACAACGCAGTTATGGTAAGGGGCTGGTTCAGCAAACTTTCAACCTGCCTTATAATAGCCTGGTGAAAGTTACAGTAGCCAAGTATTTTACGCCTTCAGGAAGATGTATTCAGGCGGTAGATTATGCGCATAAAAATAAAGAAGGGAAAAATGTGAAAATGGCAGACTCCCTGATCGCGAAATACAATACTAAGACGGGAAGGATCGTCTATAATGGAAGTGGTGTTTATCCTGATGTGGAGGTAGGGGCTGTCAAATTGAGTCCGATAACGATTTCTTTAATTAGTAAGAGCATGTTCTTTGATTTCGCCAATGCTTATAAAAAGAGCCATGCGACAATCAGCCCGGCTACAGATTTCCAGGTGTCGGAAGAGGATTATACTGCTTTTGCAAATTCGCTGGATGGTAAGGATTATTCTTATACTTCTACAGCAGAAAGATTACTGTCAGATTTAAGAACTGAAGCGGAAAAAGAACAAAAACTGTCACTGGTTAAGAAGGATCTGGAAGAGCTGAAAGCTAAGATGCTGGTAGCTAAAAAAACAGAGATATTTACGCACAAGGCAGAAATTAAAAGAATACTTGAAACACAGATTGTAAGCAGGTATTATTTTGAGAAAGGTAAAATAGTGCAAGCATTCCAGTATGATAAGGAATTGGAAGCCGCTAAATCAGTGCTTGGCAATTCCACTAAAATGCTTGCAATATTAAAAGGTGAGGGTACTTATAAAACTATAGGTGATCCTGCAAAAGTAATTGCAGCACCGGCAGATAGTAATTAGTCAGTACCGTGCAGCTTGACAACCAGCCCGTCCATTTCGTGGCTTAATTGCAACTGACAAGCTAATCTTGAATTCGGTAAAAGGTCAGGTAAAGTATCCAGCATGGCATATTCGTCATCTGTCATTTCCTTTAACTTGTCTTCACCTTCCAAAACATCCACACAGCAGGTTGCGCATAAAGCCATCCCGCCGCAGGTAGCTAAAATATCATATTCACACGCTTTAAGGTACTCCATCAGGCTTAATCCCATATCAACAGGGGCTTCCAGTGAAGTTAAAGTGCCATCAGGGTTCTGAACGTGTACGGTAATATTATTTTCTTCCATTATTTAAAATTCTGCTACTCCGTTAACTGTCGTATATTTCATAGTGTATTTAATACCAGGGTTCATGTACTGGTAAGCACTGTGACTCATTAATGCAGCCTCGTGGAATCCGCAAAGGATTAGTTTCAATTTATTTGTATAAGTATTGATATCACCGATTGCATAAATACCCGGGATGTTAGTCGAGTAATCATCAGTGTTAACTTCAATCGCACTTTTATTAATATTCAGGTTCCATTGCTCAATCGGGCCTAATTTAGGACTTAATCCGAAAAGAGGAATCAAATGATCGGCATCAACGATAGTTTTTTCAAGCGTTTTGTTATGTACAATCTCTACCTTTTCCAGCTTGCCTGTTCCTGTTACGGCACCCAGGTTACTGTTTAATACAAGATTGATTTTTCCGCTCTCTGCCAGTTGCATTACTTTAGCTACAGAGTCTGGTGCTCCACGGAAGCTCTCGCTGCGGTGCACAAGTGTTAATTCTTCTACAATATCAGCCAGGAATATAGTCCAGTCCAATGCAGAGTCACCACCACCTGCAATTACCATTTTTTGTCCGCGGTACTGCTCTGGATCAAGGATCATATAGTTTACACCACGTCCGTTTTCAAATTGCTCCAATCCGGATACCACAGGTTTACGAGGTTCAAAACAACCTAATCCACCAGCAATTACTACAACTTTGGCTTCTATGATCGTACCCATGTTGGTCGTCAGGACGAAATCACCTTCGCCACGTTTCTCCAGGCCTTCAATACGTTCGCCCAAAGTATAACCAGGGTGAAATGGTTTAGCTTGTTCTACCAGGTTATCAACCAGTTCCTGAGCTAATACACTCGGATAACCAGGGATATCATATATAGGTTTTTTAGGATAAATTTCGGAAAGCTGACCTCCAACCTGAGGTAAGTAATCAATTAAATGACAACGCATTTTAAGCAAACCTGCTTCGAAAATAGCAAACAAACCTACGGGTCCGGCGCCAATGATGGCTATATCTGTAGAAATCATGTATTTAAATTTGTTGCGAATTTACAAAATTTGTTTGTAATGATTCTCAATTGTCTGCATTTGATTCAAAATTGAGGCTGATTTGACAAAGTTGACTGATCTAATGGGTTAAGTATTCATTTTATTATAGGGTTAAGGGCGATTGCCAGTAAAAAATATTTTTGAACATGATTGATAAAATGGTTGACTATCTTTGAATATTGATGAAAAAGAACATATATTTTGCCTCTGATTTTCATTTAGGCTCACCAAATCATGCTGCAAGCCGTCTTCGTGAAGACAGGATTGTACGCTGGCTTAATGCCATTGAACCAACTTGTGCAGAGTTATTTTTGATGGGAGATATTTTTGATTTTTGGTTTGAGTATAAAACCGTTGTACCTAAAGGATATATCCGTTTACTCGGAAAATTGGCTTCCATGTCTGATGCTGGTGTTAAAATTTATTTTTTTAAGGGGAACCACGACATGTGGGTGGATGATTATTTTACCAAAGAAATGGGAATACAGATCGTTAGTGATGAGCTGGTTATCCATAGAGGTGGTAAAAGTTTTTATCTGCATCATGGCGATGGCCTGGGGCCTGGGGATGCGGGTTACCGGGTGCTGCGGAAATTCTTCCGGAACCCGGTTTGCAGGTGGTTATTTTCTGTCCTTCCACCAAGAATTGGTTTAGGAATCGCTACGGGCTGGTCCGGGCATAGCCGGATTGTGAATACGGCTACAGAAGAAGTTTTTCTGGGTGAGGATAAGGAGTGGCTGGCGGTATATTCGAGGGAAGTGCTGGAAAAACAGCATTATGATTATTTCATTTATGGGCACCGTCATTTACCGATGATCGTTGACCTGGGTAAAGGAAGCAAATATTACAATATCGGAGAGTGGTTTGGATTTAATTCTTATGCTGTTTTTGACGGTGAAGAGTTGAGTTTAAAGTATTTTGAGAAGGCAGGGGAGTAAAATCTGTACTAATGTGCTGACCAATTATTAGTTGCGTGGCCTGACTGTCCTTGAAAAACAATCCTATATTTCACCGAAATTCCTTATTTTTGTAATCCTATAAATACCAAGTGCTTCAGTATGCCTTTCTGATCCGGTAATTTCCAGCCAAATGAGCCAGGAATTAACGGTGGAAACATTGTTTAAAGGAGCTGAGCAGCTATTTATTTGCTGAATAAAAAGATTATGTTAGAGAAATTAGAAGCTATAAAAATTCGCTGGGAAGATGTAGAAGAGCAATTGACTAATCCTGATACTATGCAGGATATGAAACGTTTTGCCCAGTTAAATAAAGAATATAAAGATTTAAGCAAGATTGTAAATGAGTATCTGGTTTACAAAAATGTAATGAGCAACATTGACGCCAACAAAGAAATCCTGCTGACTGAGAAGGATGCGGAGATGCGTGAAATGGCTAAGGAAGAATTGGATTTACTGTTAAAACAACAGGAAGAGATTGAGGAAAAGGTTCGCCTGATGCTGATCCCTGTAGATCCTGAAGATTCTAAAAATGCAGTATTCGAGATCAGAGGTGGTACTGGTGGTGATGAAGCAGCTTTATTTGCTGGTGATTTATTCCGGATGTATACCCGTTTCTTCGAGCAGAAACGCTGGAAAGTTGAAGTTGTGGATGTTACTGAAGGTACAGCCGGCGGATACAAAGAGGTAATCATGAAAGTTAGCGGAGAAGATGTATACGGACAATTGAAATATGAGTCTGGTGTACACCGTGTACAGCGTGTGCCTGATACAGAAACACAGGGAAGGGTACATACTTCAGCTGCTTCGGTAGCGGTATTGCCTGAGGCTGAGGAAATCGATTTCTATTTGAACCCTGCTGATATTGATCTGCAAACTTCGCGCTCAGGTGGTGCGGGTGGACAGAACGTAAATAAGGTAGAGACCAAAGTACAGTTGACACACAGGCCATCAGGTATGGTTGTTGTTTGTCAGCAGGAACGTTCACAATTAGGTAACAGAGAGATTGCGATGGAGATGTTACGTAGTAAGTTATATGATATCGAATTGCAGAAACGTAATGGGGATATTGCTTCAAGACGTAAAACGATGGTATCTACTGGTGACCGTTCAGCTAAGATCAGAACCTATAATTATCCACAGGGAAGAGTAACGGATCACCGTATTGGTTTGACGTTATATAACCTGAATGGGGTGATGGATGGTGGCGTACAAGAGCTTATTGATGCGTTACAGTTCGCTGAGAATGCAGAAAAGATGAAAGAGGGCTCTGTAGCTTAATGAGTTAGGTTTTTATTCAAAAATAATTGAAATATTAATTTTGAATTGTAATTATAGTTCCTATATTTGCAATCCCGAAAGGGAAAGACGGACCGGTAGTTCAGCTGGTTAGAATGCCGCCCTGTCACGGCGGAGGTCGCGGGTTCGAGTCCCGTCCGGTCCGCAATTTAAGTAGTAAAACATTCAGAAAGCCTTTAATCACACGATTAAGGGCTTTTTTGATTTACGGCCTCTCCGAAATATTCAATTTTTCTCATATGCACAGTGAGACATTCAGTGAGTCAATGCAGGCGGATGCCCTACTCACTAAAACACTTGTAAGTTATTGATTTACAAGCTAATTCATAATATGAACGTCTTGACTGCCCATAGCTGCAACGCTAATTTTGTTTAACTCTAATCTGAAAAAGATGAAAAACACTTTTAGCCTGCTCTTCTATTTGAAGAAGCCAAAAAACTATGTTGCCGGTTCCATGCCAATTTACATGCGTATTACTGTAGATGGAGTACCTAAAGAATTATCCATCGGAAAACAGTGTGAGCCAGAACGCTGGAATCCACAGATTAACCGCGTAGACGGAAAAAAAGAAGATGCCAGAACAATCAATGCCTATCTTAAAATAGTTGAAGACAAGGTAGATCAGGCGCATACCGACCTATTTAAAGCAGATAAGGAGATTACAGCGGTATCCCTTAAAAACAAGTTTTTAGGCGTTGAAGAAGAAGCGCATACCCTGCTCACTGCTTTTCAAGATCATAATGATAAGATGGAAGCATTGATAGGAAAAGACTTCACAGAAGGAACGCTAAGTAAGTACAATACTACTTTAATGCATACAACCTCTTTCATCCTGCATAAATTTAAAGTTTCTGATCTGCTCGTTGAAAAGGTAGACAACTATTTTATTACCGAATTTGATTTTTATTTGAGAAGTAAATGCGGTTGTGCAAATAACGCAGCGGTAAAACATCTTAAAAATCTTGGTAAAGTGATACGGATCTGCCTGGCGAATCGTTGGATGACCTATGATCCATTTAGTGGTCATAAAAACAAGATTACAAAGGTTCAACAGGTCATTCTTACTCCTACCGATATACAAGCCATTTACAATAAAGAATTTGCCATAGAGCGGCTAAGAATAGTTCGTGATGCTTTTATTTTCTGCTGTTATACCGGATTAAGTTTTATTGACCTTGTAGAACTAAAGAGATCAGAAGTGGTCACTGGCGTTGATGGTTCATTATGGATCATTAAAAAAAGGCATAAGTCTGGTATTCCCTGTAATGTTCCATTATTGCCAATCGCTTTAGAAATTATTGAACGGTATGCTGATCATCCTCTTTGTGCTGGTACTGACCGGGTACTACCTATGAACAGCAACCAAAAAATGAATGCCTATTTAAAAGAAGTGGCTGACATAAGCAGTGTAGATATGAATTTGACGTTTAAGGTTGCCAGAGTTGCTTTTGCTACCACCGTAACAATGGGAAATGGTATTCCGATGGAAAGCGTCAGTAAAATGCTTGGTCATGCGAGTATTAAAACGACACAGATTTATGCTAAGATCATGGATAACAAAGTAGGTGAAGATATGGAAAGATTGAAAAGTTCCCCTAAATCGCCTTACCACGTTTCCAGTATTTGTGTGTAATTTTACAGTCATAACCAGATGTCAATCTTTTCTTCAAACAATATAAAACATGAGCGAACATCAAAACATTGAATACAAACAATCCTGGCGGGATGAATATCTGAAATGGATTTGTGGATTTGCAAATGCTCAGGGAGGAAAAATATATATTGGCGTTAATGATAATGGCATTGTTACTGGTATTGATGATCCTAAAAAGCTAATGGATGATATTCCAAATAAGGCTGTTAATCATTTGGGATTAGTGATTGATGTCAATCTTCTAAAGGATAAAGGCAAAGAATACATTGAAATAGTTGTACCAGTAAGCCCAATGCCGATTTCGTATCATGGAGCTTATCATTTTCGTTCAGGCAGTACAAAACAAGAATTAAAGGGTGCGGCACTTCATGAGTTCCTGCTGAAAAAAATAGGCAGAACATGGGATGATATAGGTATTAGTAACGCAAAGATTGAGGACTTAGATATTAAAAGTATCGCTTCCTTTGTTAAAGCAGCTGTTAAAAGTGGAAGGATTTATAAAGAAGCAGAAAAAGATGATATACCTACCCTGCTAGAAAATTTACAGTTGATCACGCCTGATGGCGAACTAAAAGCAGCAGCCATTTTATTATTTGGCAAAAACCCAAAGAAATTTTTCGTTACCAGTTATTTTAAAATAGGAAAATTTGGCGATTCAGATTCTGAATTAAAATTCCAAGATACAGTAGAGGGAAATATTTTCGATATGGTGGAGGCTGTTATCACGCTGTTAAAACAACGATATATTATCTCAACTATTAGCTACGAAGGTATTCAAAGAATTGAAAAGCCAGAATACCCGGATGCTGCAATTAGAGAAGCTATTTTAAATGCCATTGTACATAAGGACTACACAGATTCTACTATTCAGATGAGTATATACGATGACAAAATTATACTCTGGAATCCAGGAAAATTATCTGAAGATCTGACAATTGAAAAGTTAAAGAGTAAGCATCCTTCAAGAGCTAGGAATAAAAACATTGCAGAAGTGTTTTTTAAAGCTGGATATATTGAATCATGGGGCCGTGGTATAGAAAAAATGATCGATGCTTTAAAAGGTGATGGTTTGCCAGAACCTATCTTTGAAGAAAATTCAGGTGGTTTTCAAGTTACCTTTTTAAAAGAATCATATTCTAAAGAATACCTCAATCAAATAGGGCTAAATGAAAGACAGATAAAGGCTGTTGAATATTTAAGAGATGCCCAAGAACTAACCAATGCTAAATATCAGGAAATAAATAATATTGGAAAATCAATCTCTGCTGTTGAATTACAGGAGTTAATTGACAAGGGTGTCGTAAATAAAATTGGCAAAGGGAAACTAACTAAATATTCACTTAAGTAATGTTGGTTATTCGTCCGGTATTCGTCCGGTTTTTATCGGTAAGAGCCTTATTTATGAGCTAATTATTAGCTGTAATGGCGTTTCTGTCCATATTTTCCAAATATGCATTCGTCCGGCATTCGTCCGGTTATAGGTAAACATAACAATAAAGGGAATGATCGGATTGATCATTCCCTTTATTGTTATGTTTAATTTTTAATAAAACTACGACCCGTACATTGGATCACCTTATATTTTTGAATAGACATGTGTATTCTTTTTCGACGGATGCTTGCTGATAAGGATTTTAGCAGGTAGCCTTTTCAAAGTGTTGGATATAGATGTTCCTAAATATTTCCAGCCAAATTGTTCAAAGAAAATTTTAATCTCATTGATTTCTTTAGGGCTATTTATAAAATCACTTTTTAGAAGTTTATACTTGACGGCATACACGATTTCTGGTGTTTGACTTAATATGCTGATAAATTCAGGGTTATTCTTGTAGTGGTTAATTAATTTATCCCTCAAATCATCTGTGGGTACATAATTTTCATTAGATAAATCACTTAGGCTTTGCCTCGAAAAGAGTATAATATTATCCAATAAATTCAAATTATAACCCGTTTTTCCCGACTCTATATTGATTACACTGGCTTTTGAAAGCTCTGTAACTATTGAAAAATTCAGTAGAGATAGGCCTAGCGCTATTCTAAGAGACTTCACATTATTTCCGATGATATTTCTTACAAGATTACTCATGGGACAAATTATCTTATGTAAATCATTTCAATTTGACTATGTATTTGGTTTAATTGAAATAATTAGTATATTTGGTTTAAGATTAAACAGGTAATAATAAGAGTCTTGCGGAACATATATTCTGACGCCGTGATGCAAGACAGCAGAAATACCCATGTCTATGTGTAGAAGTACTATATTTGTGCTTCGAAATAGATGTGGGGGCTGCTGTAATTCCGTGTCACGTAAGGCGTCAGAAACTTTATATGTTCCCACGGTTGGCAGTCCCCACATTTATCATGTGCAGACAACCACATCAAGACTCATTTATAGTGTAACCAACTAAAATGAGAATATATGGAAATGCACATTCTTTCAGCAGCAGATCAGCAGGCAAACTATTTCAAAACGTTTGTTCAGTCCCTGGTTGAGAAGTTTCAACCTCTACAGATTTTCTGCTTTGCCAAAACCAATCTATTATCGGAAAACACTGGTTGTTTCCGGGATCAGCAGAACACCCATCATTGCAACTATTGCTTACTGATGGTGACAGAAACCAGTATCCGCATTGATCACGAAGTTCAGGAGTTTACAAATGTCCGTTACCGAAATGGTAATGTTTCTATCATTTGTCATGGTCAGGAGTCCATTTTAGAGGCGATCAAAGCCAACAGCAGATTTTTTATAACCGTTTATACCACCGGGCAGCTTTTATACAGCTATGATGGTATGGGGCAATTTGATTTTACCGGAAAATTTATTCCTACACATGCTGCAAATAAGGCACTGAAACATTTTAAAGACCGTATGCCATTGGCGGAAGGTTTTTTACATGGTGCAACAGAATGTCTTGCTAAGCAGGATTTTAAAATCTCCACATTTATGCTTCACCAAGTAGTAGAACAATGCTGTATCCTGCTGATTAGGGTGCATCTTGGTTACCGTTCAGAAGTACACAATTTATTGCGCATGTTACGCTTATGCGGTTCCTTTTCTGACAAGCCCATTAAAACGTTTTTATCAGGTAGCCGGGAAGATGAAAGGCTCTTTGACCTGCTGATGAAAAGCTATTCCGGTTCCCGCTATGGAACTGGTTATTCAGTTTCAGAACAGGATGCCCAAAGCCTGTTTGAGCGTACTTCTTTTTTTGTAAGTCTAGTAAGAGATATGTGCGTTGCAAAAATTGAAGAGCTGAAAAATGAAGCCCTTTTGCATAAAGAACTTATAGCAGAAAGCGAGGTGAAAGTTGATTAAGGAAATCACCAACCCCGGAGAATATCACTATTACACCCTGCCATTGGAAGCAGGTACAGTTAAACTAACCCTTGATACCTTAAATAAACATTCAGAATTTAGATTTCCTGAGCGCCCTTATCTGATGATCAGGAAAAGAACTATTTCCTTTCAGAACGAGGTATTGACTTTAGGTATCAGTTTAGGGGAAGAAAAGGAAGAACGGGTTTATATCAGGGTGTTGCAAACTGAATTAAGGATCAGTTGCAGTGTAGATACTGATCATACTTATTTGAGCCGTTACGCCTACTTTGCCTTATATAATTTTATGTATCATCATGCCCATTATAATTTTGATAAATATTACTGGCCGGATTTTTTCGATCCAAAAACAGGTAAGAGCAAATACCTGACGGTGATCAATGACAGGGCTGGAATGGACATTAAAAGAAAGCCTAAATATGCCTTCTTTTATAAACCGGGGCAGAGACTGATTTATTATTTTAAAAACAAGCTGATTACCGCCCCCCTTGAAACGGTCACACAACAAGATCCCATTAACCACCTGAATTACTTTGCTATAGGTTATTGCCTTGCTGACACCTGTTTGAGCGCTAACCATTCCAATCATTTTCCTTTCCTTGTTCCCTATACGGGCAACTGGAAAGAGAATAAGGCGGGGATCAAAGGGTTCCACCTTTTCCTGACCAGTCTTGATCAGGTTGCTGCATTTGACTATACCCCTGCACAGGAAAAGATGAATACCATTTGTCGCAAAATGTTCAGTCTTGCACCCATCAAACCGCTGGCAAATATAACCAATGAGAAAGAGATACGGGCGATCAAAAGGGGGAATATCAGCACAATGAAGCAGGTCTATGCATTATGGCAAAAGGCAATCCCACTATTGCAGGGACAACCATTTACACATTGGCTCTATACCTATGGTATGCGCAACGTAAAAGGGAAACCGTGGAGAATGGATATGCTGCCCTGTATCTTTTCTACCGTAAGGCCAGAGCTTTGTTTTTTATTGGTGAATAAAGGAGAATACTATGAACTGGAATTGCGCTTTAAAGCAGAGGGTAAAATGTATGTACCAAGCGGTTTTAGCCCCACTTTCTTTATCCATTCCGAAGCTGAACCCAACCTGTTTTACCTGCTGGACTCGATTACCGATTATCATGTGATCTGTTTTTTCACAAAGTACAATTTTAAGTTATCGGTATTGAAATGTCATTATCAGGAGCATTTTAAAAGCTTTACCGATCGGCTGGCAACAGTCTATGAACTAAAGTTTAAAGGAATAGATGTTTAAAGCCATGAAAAAGAAAAAGATCAATAAAAAGCTGAATTACCAGCCTACCAGATTGCAAGCCCATGAATTGAAGAACCCACTTGAGGTAATGGACTTTTTCTTTCATGATTTCCCTATCCATGAGACACGGGATAACCTATGGGAATTATATAAGGGATGGGTACATCATTCTTCCCAATATACGAATGAACAGATCACTAAAGACATGCTTTGCTTTTATACCCAATTCATGGAGTTTTTGGATGCCTGCTATGTATTCACCAAAATGAAAACCAAATGAGTGTAAATCGTCAACCATACTGTACCAGTTATGAAAAAGATAAATGTTCAGCAAATCACAGTGCCATTAGACTTTAAGGTAGCCTGTGGTTTCTATAAAATTGATATTGCGGAAGTCTTACAGATTTTTATAGATCACGTTACTATTTATGATACCATCAATAAAACATATCATGAAGGATTTTCAGAGGCATCCCATGCTATTGTATACTATGTCAAAGCAAAGGCGAGTAAAACGATAAAAAGCAAGGCCATAAAAAAGTGCTGGCGATTGGTAGAGCAGAATATCAAACAAATTGTAATTCTTGCAGAAATGAGAAAAAAAGGCTGGAAAACAACCACTAAACGAGGTTATACCCGCTGTTTTGTCGAAAATATATTCAAATCAATGGAACGGCTGCATACTCCCTCAGATATTTTATACCTCGATGAATTTTCCACTTTAAGGCTAAGCAAGGATTTTTGTGTCCTATGCGAATTACATAACTGCTATCCAAAAGAATTTCTTGAATATTTTATGGGCAAAATCTCATTGGCAGATGCCCACGCCCACCTACAATTAAAAAAATGGTCTGGAAATTTCATTTTTGATTTTCTCTTTAAGATCGCCGATGGTTTTGGCAGGGATACCTCTTCCATTCCCAGTCTTAATGATGCAGAGATTGATTTTTACCAGCGCGTAAAACAGCTTCGCCTTGAACTCTATATTGTCCAAGACCTGAAAGAAAGGGCTGTTATCTTACAGGATTTTTACTTATCACATTATCGAACCATGAACCCAAACTAAAACAAACGCTATGGAGACTCCTATAAATATTACCTTATCCGAAGATTTCAACACCTTATGTTCTATCTATCAGATCAAGCCTGAATATTTCATTCAAACCTTTATCGATCAGGTATCATTCCCCAGCTTTTACAGCAGGCCAAGTGATAAAGACCGATGGGCAACCTTTTTCTTTCTTCAGTTCCTAGAAATAGAGGAATCACATTATGACGTAAACAGGGAACTGGAAGAGCATTACCTGAGTTTATTCAGGAAGGCAATCAGGTGTAATTTTAAAGATGATCCAGAAGATATTCCCGCCTCTGTAGAGGCAGGCAGGAATATGATGAATCAATGGCTAAAGGCCGTACTGGCAGAACGTGCTAAGTATATAACCGATAAATTATAGCAGTACCTTTTCCGTAAATTCTAACACAAAAATAGCGGGGCTGAAAGAGAGAGCCATTTTTGTAAGCCGCAAATGAGCGGGGCAAGATTATACAGTCATATTCTGATTAGACAGGAATTTAACTAAATTTGGATATATCCACATCCTATGAGTTTAGAGTTTTTCCGCCCACGAGACCGTTTTGATTTTTCCAAAGACACATTGGACATTGGCAAGCCATTCTTATGGGACAGGGACTGTTTCTTAAAACACTTTTTCTTACGGGTTTTTGCCATTGCTCCCGATCGGTGGGAAGAGTTTTATCATTACCATCTGAAATATTATTTAGAAACCCATCCAGAGGGAAATGAAGAAGCTTTTTTTACCGTTTTATGGGGTTTAATAGCAACACGTTTACACACGTTGAACGAGAAAGACATTTATACGAGTAAGACCCACGTCAGAGATCAGAAGGAAATTAAGCATTTGAAAAGCTTTACCGGATTTTTGATCTCCATTGATAAATGGAACGCCCACGAAACGGACAAAGAGATCATTATGCGCCTACAGAATGAAATCAATGCCTTACGAAATAAATTCAATAAACAAGGTGAGGAACTAAAGGCGTTCAAATTACTAGAAACTACCGACCAAATTAATATACCTAAAGGCTATCTGCTTACGCTTGTAGATATATTTTTAGAGTTACAAAAGTTAGAAGTCAGTGCTAAAAAAGAACTGGTGTTTTCCCGAACACAGGCTATCTGGATGAAATTGATTTGCAAGTATTTCACCGAAGCTCATGAGCCAATCAATTACGACAGGCTTAAAAGATACTTTTCTCCCGATCCGGATAACCCATCAAATGTTAAACATGCAGAGGTGCCGGACAATAAAAAGCTCTTTAAAATCATACCTGCTAATAAAAGAAGCTAAAAACAGCATTTTATCTTACTTTCTTCTTCTCAATGCCTATACGATTTGTATTTATTTGACAGGCAGTAGCTTACCTATAGCTTAAGTCATATATCAATACACTCCCGTTACCCTCGTTTTTTGAAGGGTCATGAACGGGTTGGTCTTTACTGCACATTTGAGTCAAATCAAAATGTAAGCAGATGACTCCAAAAAAAACAACATTCTCCCAATTCCAAGATCATCATTTTTTTGAAAACAGTACCTAACCATATAGCAATACCCACAGCTATATAGTTAGTCAGATTAACAGCTATAGGGATATATCCAGATAGACCGATGATCAGATATACAGCTATTCAGTTATACCTATTGTTTCACCTGAATATGATATTATGAATATTGACATTATAACCCTGGAAGATTTAAAACTTTTTAAATCAGAACTGATCACAGAACTTAAAGAAATATTACAGCCACAGCAGGCGTTTGCAAAGACCTGGCTAAAAAGTGCAGAGGTCAGAAAGATATTAAGCATTTCACCGGGAACTTTACAGAACCTTCGTATTAATGGTACGCTTGATTATAGAAAGGTCGGGGGAACTATGTACTACAAATCCGATGACATTAACAAGATGCTTGGTGAAAATCCAGCAGAAGGAGGAGCAGTATGAATTACCTGCCCGCCACATTTATAAAAAAAGCAGCAGACGATCATCGTCTGCTGCCATCCCATTTGTGCCTGGTCATGGCGGTATTTTATTTCCGTACTGATCAGTCACCGGGAGCAGCAACACGGGTTAGCCGGAGTAAGCTCATGCGTTTCTCCCGTATCAAATCCATTGCTACCTATCACAAATGTTTAAAGGATTTAATCGATTTCGGGTATATCAGTTATGAGCCGTCTTACCACCCGACAAATGCCAGTTCAATATGGCTGTTAAATGAAGAGGGACAAAATTAGGATAGCTGAAACCAGCGGGGAAGAACCCAAAAATCCTACCCCGATTGCAGAACTTCTGACGAAGTTCTATAGCCCCATAGTTTAAAGGAAGTGAAGGAGCGAGTTAATGTTTTTGCTATACAAAAACACTCGATTTTTCCCGTGGGGGAAAAATGTCGGTTTGCTCCCGATGGTCACATTAAAAAATGAGAAAGGAGAAAAATGGATGCAAGTTAACGATGAAAATAAAAAGCCTGCAAAAAAACGGTTGCACGGCAGACCAAAGAAAGGGATCAAAAGAAGTGAAATCCTGATGATCAGGCTAACCCCAACCGAGCGGTTACTGATCGAAGATAAATCTAAAAAGGCAGGAGTTAAACCCAGCGAGTGGTTTAGAAGGGCGGCAAAAAGTGCAGGCATTGTGCCCCGCTTTTCTACCGAGGAAAGCGGATGGTATAGGCTCTTGGCAGGGCTTGCCAACAACCTGAATCAGCTCACCCGTTTGGCTCACGTTGAAGGGCTGTTATCCTTATCCGTTAAGTGCCGGACAATGCTTACACAGGTTGATGAACTGATGTTAAAAATGACTAAACATGATCGGTAAGCCCATTACAGGAAAAAGCTTTGGCGGTTGCGTCCACTATGTAGTGGACAAGAAGGATGCTGTGATCCTGGATGCTAACGGGGTGAGGATGCAAAACGCTTTTTTAATTACCCAGGATTTTAACCAGCAAAGGAAAAACAGACCGGGGTTAGGTAAAGCCGTGGGGCATCTGGTTTTAAGCTGGAGCAATGAAGACCTGCCAAAGTTGAGTAATACAATCATGGTAGAACGGGCAAAGGAGTACATGGAGAAAATGAATATCCGCAATACCCAATATGTCATGGTCAGGCATCATGATGGGAACAATCCGCACATGCACATCATTTATAACCGTGTAGACAACAAGGGGAATACGATTTCTGATAACAATAGTTACGGGCGAAATATCAAAGCCTGTAGGGAAATCACCCTAAAACACGGCTACCATTTAGGCAAAGGAAAGCAGCAGGTAAATCGTCAGGCATTGACAGGAAAGGAGAAATCAAGATATGAATTATTCGATGCCATTAAATCAGCAGTCAAACAGTCTGTAAGTTGGAAAGGCTTAGAAAGCAATTTGCAGGCTAAAGGTATACAGATTGACTTCAAAATGCGGAGCGGTACAAATGAAGTACAAGGTATTTCATTTGAGAAAGACGGGTTTAAAATGAAAGGCTCCGCTATTGACAGGGCATTCAGCTATGGCAATTTAAATGCACAACTCAATTTCAATCAGCAAAGGGAGCAGCAGCATATTGCCTTTACAGAGAACAGCCCTTCTGTAGCGCATCAGATCAGGGAAGTACTAGGGACAAATTACCAGCACGACAGTCAGCCTGTCTTTAGCAGTGGTAAAAATTTACTGGAAATCTTGCTAAGCCCTGAATTTGCACCGGCTCAATCAGGCGATCAAGACGATGCCAAAATATATAGAAAGAGGAAGAAAAAGAAGAAGCGCGGACAGCAAACTGATCAAGAACAATCTAACGGAATAAGCCGATGAACACACAGGAAATACAGGAACAGTTACAGGACAATCAGGAACTCACCATTAAATTAGGGGAAAGAATGAGGAGTGCCGAAGAAATATTAGCTAAATTGATGGATGTTAAAGATTATAGCGGACAGCTTGACGAGTTAAAAGAGCTGATCATCAAAAACGCTGAACAGGACAAAACCGTTCCTATCCAGGAAGAAATCAGCCAGCAAGTGATCGCTACGCAAAATCTAATATTGACCATTGAGGATAGTATGAAAAGACAGGAATCCCTTTTCAGAAACTTCCCTAAAGAAATTCAAGTGAAGCTACTGCACCGCTTTGAGGATAAAACCAAAGGGTTTGTCATTGGAGGATTAGTCCTCTTTACCGTTTCAGCCATTTTAACGGGTATCTGCCTTTATCTTTGGAATGACAACGGAAGGATGAAAGACAATGATGTAAAGTTCAGAATGGTACGGCAAATGTATCCCATTGCAGCTTATACAGTCGATAGTGTGTACTATCCAGACCCCGAAGGAATGGAAAAGAAAACCAAGCAACTGGAAGCTCAGCAACTTGCTCTAGCAGGAGCCGAGGCGATAGCCAATAGGAAAGCACAGGAATTGGCAAAGGCAATAAAGGAAGCTAAAAGGTTAAAAAAGAAGAAAAGAAATCGTTAATAATATGGAGTGTAAGGTATCTTGAAGTATTAGCATTTTTTAGATTTCTATCAGTAAGCCACTAAAAGATTTACGGTAAACCGTAAAAATGAGGATTCCAATATATTTACATTTGGAGTTCTAGAATCTAAAAACAGTTCAAATAAAAAAACTTTGATTATGGAAGCAATGAAAAAGCATCCTCCGCTCATTTGCGGCTTGCAAAACCGAAGGGGTTTTGCTGTAAGATTTACGGAAAATGATTTTGGGGCTAATTGGCGCAATCCATTAAAACTAACTTTGTAATCAATTATTACAGCACATTAGTATCTCTAACTTCAACCGAATAAAATAGTGATGAACCCTTTACGCAATTTGTTAAATATCTATTTCAAAAATATTTCTTTTAAATATTAAGTTAATATTTATACGTTTCTTTGCACACTCATAAAAAAAGAATACCTTATTGGTCTTATTACAAAATTAATTACTATCAATTCATACTTTTTTTGGTAGTTGGAAGGCTGTGATATTATAAAAACAAATGAAGTTAATAAAAGAAGAAATAGATTCAAATATTAAACCATTTTTAAGATGGGCTGGTGGAAAAACTTGGTTACTTAAACATCTTAAAAATGTTAAAAAGTCCAATTTCAATAATTATCACGAGGCTTTTTTAGGTGGTGCAGCGACTTATTTTTATTTGCAGCCAACGGGTCATTCATACCTTTCTGATCTCAATGGTGAATTGATCGAGACTTATCAAGCAATAAAAGATGATGCTTTGGGAGTTATTAATAAGTTGGAGTCATTTAATAATACTGAAGAAGAGTACTATAAAATTAGATCTTTAAATTTTGATCTTCCTACTGATCGGGCAGCTAGATTTATATACTTAAATCAGACCTCTTTTAACGGGATTTATAGGGTAAATCTTCAAGGGGTTTATAATGTGCCTTTTGGATTCAGGAAAAAGAATTTCCTTGATAAAGAAAATCTACTATCAGCACAGGAAGCACTTAAGAACACTAGTATTAAACAAAGCGATTTTTATGATATAATAAATAACGTCAATAGCGGAGATTTAGTATTTCTAGATCCTCCATACACGGTCTCTCACAATCTTAATGGATTCATTCAATATAATGAGAAAATATTTTCATTGGAAGATCAAATCCGGTTGAGTAAACTTATTGATGAATTGAAAGATAAGGGAGTTTACTATATTCTAACAAATGCCGCCCACAAAACCATCAAAGAAATTTTTCATAAGGGAGATAATCAATTTGAATTTAATAGAGCAAGCTTAATTGGAGGTACTAAAGCAGAAAGAGGCCAAACAAGTGAATATATCTTTACCAATGTAGTATTATGACCGAAGAACTAAAAGTTAAACTTATTGGGAAGTTAATTACAGACAATGACATTGCTAAGCAGTTACGTGTTAGAAAATCGGATTCTTATTTTGAGAGCTTTGTTAATGGTTCAGCTCTTCTAAATGAAAAACTCTCATCTGGATGGCAGTTGAATGTAGAGTTAAAAACAAAAACTAAGGTTTTCAAGAAAAAACCTGAAGACATAGCATTCGAAGATAAAGTGTGGTCTATTTTTGCACTTTTAGGTTTCAAACTGCTAAACAAAGATCGCCACTTTCATATACCTTATGATAAGAAAGATCCAAACCTGACACATCAAATTGATGTATTTGCTAAGGATGATGAAACCGTTCTAATAGTAGAATGTAAGTCTGCTATGAAAAACAAAATTGGTGATTTCAAGCAAGAATTAGAAGCAATGAAAAGCAAAAAAGCGGGGATAATTAATACAATCTCTGCACTATTTCCATTGACTAAACCAAAGTTTAAATACATACTTGCAACGAGTAAATTAGGAATTTCTGATAATGATGTACAACGGCTGGCAAGTGTTGAAGGAATTCATTTTTCAGAGGAGATAATTGACTACTATTATTTATTACATTCTCAAATAGGAATTGCTGCAAGGTACCAATTGCTAGGAAGTCTATTTGCAGGCCAAGAAATTCCTGACCTGGAAAACAAGATCCCCGCAATAGAGGGAAAAATGGGTGGCCATACTTACTATTCGTTTTCTATTGAACCGGAAAAACTATTGAAAATAGGATTTGTACTCCATAGGAATAAGGCAAACGAAAATATGATGCCTACCTACCAACGTTTGATAAAAAAGAATAGGCTAAAAGAAATACACACATTTATTGATGAGGACAAAGGGTATTTTCCAAATTCAATCATTATAAATATTGTTTCAGAAAAAAATAAAAAGTTAGTGTTCGATCAGAGTAACAATCAGGTACCCGATGCTATATCAAGGATCGGTGTCTTACACTTACCTAAAAAATATAGATCAGCTTATATAATTGATGGCCAACATCGTTTGTATGGTTATTCTAATTCTCAATATAAGTCAAGTAATACCATTCCAGTAGTTGCTTTGGTAAACTTAGATAGATCTGAACAGGTAAAGCTTTTTATGCAGATTAATGAAAATCAAAAAGCAGTACCAAAAGATTTAAGAAATACACTTGATGCTGATTTGCTTTGGGACTCAGATAGTAGGCTTGATCAATTGAAAGCACTCAAATCCAAGATTGCGATTAATCTTGGTGAAAATCGCAGATCACCATTTTTTGGCAAAATTTCAATCGGTGAGGACAAAAGATCAATCACTACCGAACATATTAATCTGGCAATAAATAGATCAGACTTTCTTGGAAAAGTCAAAAAGTTCGAAATAGAAAAGTTAGGCACGTTTTATACCGGTGATCTTGACAAAGCCTATCTTAATATTTCTGATTTTTTATTTAAGTGCTTTGGCTACTTAAAAGATAGTCTAGAGGACATGTGGGAGCAAGAAGGTAATATAATAGTTATTAACAAAGGCTTTTATGCAATTACTTTAATGTTAAATGATCTTTTAAATCATTTGTTTAAAAATGAAGATACTAAAGTCGTTACAAATGTAAAAGCAACATTCGAAGAAATAAAGACCTATCTCGACACAATAATTCATTTTTATAAGGATCTTACCGATGCTAAGACTACCGAATTAAAAACAGCTTATGGCACTTCTGGTGACGCTAAGTATTGGCGTACTCTACAAAGTGCCATGCGAATAAATCATCCTGAAATACACTATGAAGGATTAGATGAATATCTCAAAAAAGAAGAGAAAGAAAACAATGAAAAGGCTTTTAAACTAATTAGAGAAATTGAAAATACCTTCCTGAAAATAAGAGTCAGAGAAAAACTTGAAGAGGAATTCGGCAAAAATTGGTTTAAAAAAGGTGTACCTGAAAAAATATATTCTGACGCAACTCTCTTAGCAGCAAAAAAAAATAGAGATATTGAGGATGAAGATGATGAGAAGGAGCCATGGGATCAATTACATTTGATTGATTATAGAGAGATTATCCTCAAAACCTGGCAAAAGCTTTTTGAAAAAACCTTTACAAAGCCCGGTGAAGAAAAAATATCCGGAGGTAAAGAGAATAAAACAAAATGGATGGTAGAACTAAATCGTATTCGAAATGAGAACTCCCACACTTACTATGTTACGGGGGAAGAGTTATCCTTTATAGAAGAAATACATGACTGGTTACAGGGCTAGAAAAATAGAACCGTATTAGGATGTTACTTCCACCAAAATCTTAATTATAACTTTTATATAGGGTAGACTAAATTAAACGCAATCAAACTTAGTGACAATGAAAAAAGTGCTCAATAACATTAAAACATATTTCCTTGATATAAATTTTTCTGCGTTGGGTAACAGCTTTGAAGAAGTGTTATTCATGACAAGCCTAGCATTCGTACCTTTGGCTATAAATATTTGTATTGCAGCAATTCCACAGAATTCGTTTATTAGCGCTTTTCAGGAAAAGCTTATTCCAGGAGAAATGTTGTCATATTGCTCAAGCTTTATGGCTCCATCTGTTTATTTAATAGTAAAAACTCATGGGACTAACTATAGATTACCACTTGTAAAATTTTTTTTCCTCCTTACTATTTTAGTTTACATAGCAACTGTAACCCTTTATTTAATTGCTAAAAATAAATGGGTAAGCGGAATAAATCTAGAGCAGCATACATTTGATCTTTATTTTAAACTATCATTAGGCTTTCTAATGACCTCAGTTTTTCTTAGAATCTATTCCATTTACCATGGAAGTTTTTCAAATTGGTCAAGTGTTAGAAAAAATCAGCAAGAAAATTTCAATGCATCTTTTACAAAAGGAATAAATAAACCACAATGAATCAAGTTGATATAAGTTTCCCAGTAATACAAATGAGTCAACCCTTGGGTGACTTTTTTATCGGCACTATAGGAGCAAAAGAGCTTGTTTCAATTGCGTATTCGGACGTTCGTAGAATTGAAGGTGAGCAACGTGATTTCGAAAAATACCTTGGAATCCAGAGGCCTTTGGATAAAGCAAGGGTTAATAAGATAAAACAATATTTATATTCACCTGATGCTTCATTCCCTACCGGAATAGTATTAGCTGTAGATCAAAATTGCGCTGAATACGATCAAAGTGGAGTCATGACATTAAAAGCATATAAAGCTGATTTTGACGAAGATTCTATTCCTATGGATAAAATAGCAAAAGTCTTAGATGGTCAGCATAGAATAGGAGCTTTTATAAATGAAAATAAAGAATTCGACCAAGTGCTTTATAACCAAATTGGTACGTTTCAATTTAATGTCGTAATTTTCGTGGGTTTAGACGTTGATGAACAAGCAAATATATTTGCTACAGTCAATTTAGCTCAGACAAAAGTCAATAAAAGTTTGGTTTATGATCTGGAGGGATTATCTAAAACGAGAAGTCCCTTTCGCACATGCCATCAAATAGCTGTAGCGTTAGATAGCGCTGACGACAGAAGCCCCCTATTTGAAAGAATCAAAAGGTTAGGCGTTAAAACTAAAGGAAGAGATACGTCGGAACCTCTTACTCAAGCAGGATTTGTAGAATCACTGATCAAATTAATTTCGCCAGATCCATTTGCTGACAGGACTTTGTACATGAAAGGAAAAGTACCACGGCGTCTTGACCAACTAGAATTGAAAAAATACCCATTCAGGAACCTCTTTATAAATGAACAAGATAATGATATAGCAATCATAATATTTAATTATTTTAAAAGCGTTCAAGAGGTCTGGCCTATTGCATGGAACAGCAAAGACCAAGAAGGAAATATCTTACCGAGATCAAATGCTTTTAAAGCTTTAATGAGATTTTTAAAAATAGTTTACTTACAGTTAGTTGGTGATGAAATTGGAAGAATACCTACAATTGAAGAATTTCGTGTGGTGTTTTCAAATTTAAGTGTCGCAGATGGTGATTTCACATCTGGAAATTTTAAACCGGGTAGCGGAGGAGAATCTGCTTTTTTTAAACTTTTAATGGGACAACTTACTATCCAAGACCTTAAATCATGACAAATTTATCGATGATTAACTAATTATCCGTATATTAGTATCTAGCATTGTAGCTATATTGTACTATGATTTTAGTGAGTAATTCATGAGTCGCTAATATAAAAAGCTAAAAAACGTCATTTAAAGGCTGTTAGCCTACTTTCATAAAGACCCGTCCGGTCCGCAAAATTAGACAAAACATTAAAAAACCCTGTTATCATTTGATGACAGGGTTTTTTGGTTTAATGACTCCCGGAATATTCAATTTTTCCGGATCAAGTTGCGCTGAAAGCTTTCAATTTGCATGGGAATGACTCAGCCGAAACAAGGCCGGGCTGTTAGTAAATAAATTCAAAATAGCTTAATAATAAAGCTATATCTGCCGGGTACTGCCCGGGTACTGTCCGGGTACTCGTTAGGGTAAGACCAAGGTAAGAGCAAGTTGAGTCCATGGCAAGTCCAAGTCAAAACAACTAGTTGAAATCACTTGGACTTGCCATGCTTAAAGCCTGTTCTCAACCTGGTGTCATCCCGACCACCACTCAGGCAAAACCAAACCATAACTAGTTAAAGATTAATGAAATTATAATTTTCCATTGGACTAACCCAGGGACAACTGCAGACAGCTGCGGACAATTGCGGACATTTCTTACGCATCAGGATAATCTTTAACGCTAATAGCTTACATCGGTGGAAAACATTTATTTATTATGGGAAGTTTAACGGGTAAATTTTCAAAGGGAATCCTGGGCGGTTTCATTTTTAAAGCAGCAGTTTGGAGTACTGGGTGTTTCAAAAGTTCTGTACCGGGCATAATGAAACAATCAATGGAAACCGAAAAAGGCATCAGAGAACTTTCGTAAAAGTAGCAAGTCTGGAAAAATCAGGAAGTAATCAGCTTATTAAAGAATCGTAACCAGCTGATTTGAACTAAGAAAATATCAAACCCAAAACTTGAAATTTAATCCCTGATCCACAAGTTTATGACTTGATCCGATTTCTTGTTATATAAATAAAAGTAAAAATGACTATAACTAGTCATTTTTACTACTGACTATTTTGCCCAGATTGCACTGAATGTATCACACATCTATGTCTGGTCAAATAAAGTATAAGCAAACGGTTAATGTTATTCTTTTACTTAAAACCTGGCATAGGATTGCGTGACTAACGCCTCACAATTAACATGCTCAAAATGAAAGATCTCACCTTTCTGAAAACGGTATCGCTATTTTTTATCCTGCTACCATTCCAGTCATTCTCTCAAAATGCCGAGACACATTTTTTTGGTTCTTTTGTTATAAACAATCAAACCTTTAATTATGAATATAAATTGACGTCTAATCAAATCAGTTCATTAAAAATTGAAAAGATAACATCTGTTGCAGATCCTGATACTGTCAAGATTAAGAATAATTTAATAGTAGTAAATAAGAAAATTGACGAAAATTATGCACAATGGCTTATTCCTAATGATTCATTGAAAAAAATAAAAACAGGATTAGATCAGATTATAAAATCGATTCCTGCTGGAATAAGAAGTATTCAGCTTTCAAATTCCGAAATTGATATGGTTTGCAAAAAGCTTAAATCCAGTATCGATTTGTTAAAACCCGATACCCTGAATAAACAAAAGATAGTGGAAATTGAAAGTCTTATTGCAAATCTTAATCAGGTTAAAAATACAGGCGTTGAAATCATCAGTCCTGATAATGAGGCCAGATTCGCGGCCTTTACTCCTGAGACTATAAAGAGTATCCTGGATGGGAAACTGCGGAACAAATTCTCCATTCAATTAAATGAGGCACAACTCAATGATTTATCGCAACAAATATTCTATGAAATTTCCACAAGAAAAAAATTCGTGGATGACCAGCCTTCAACGGCTTTTCTGAGACTTCGTTCTGATAAGATAAATACTTATTTTGAAAATGTAAAAATCAAAAAATCACCGGGTATAACTATAAAACAATTCCTTGATTCATTAAAAAAGATTGCACCGGCATTGGAAAATAATTTCTATATGCGCGGTTTTTTTGACCAAAGACAATTGATGAGAGATGGGCAGCAGTCTCGCCGGAAAAACAAAAAGGATTCACCCGAGCAAAACATTGCTTTAGCAATGAAATGTAAAGAAATAGATCTTGAATTTGATGCGGGAACTATAAAAAATATTGAAGCTACTTTTGAGATGATGGTTAATAAGCAATTGCAAACTGTGAAGTTTCGTAACAACATGCCCATCAGCATTACCAATAAGTTTACACCTGAGAAATTATGGAATCACAAAATCTATGCTGCTAATCCAGGAATGCTGCCACAAAATTACCTTATAAAGCAGTCCTTGCCTGATGGAGTAGAGCTTGACTCGGCAGGAAATACACACTATGACTTGTTTTTCAGATTGGGAGATTTAATTACTTATGATATTATACTTGCTAATTATAGAGAAGACTATAGTCCTAAGGACATTGTTGTGAAATTATCCGGTCAGCAAAGTGTTATTGAACTGAAAAAACAAGAAAGATCGAAAATTTTGACCGTTAAAACATATACCGATTTTAATGGACTTAATAGTGAGCAGCCTAATGGCCTGGTTCAGCTTGAAGCGAGTATGAGTGTTAACCTGAGAACAGAAAGATCTCAATCAATACTAGGTCTTAAATCAAAGAGAAATTATGAAGGATTTTTTACAAAAGCAGATCTGACAGGACATCTTTCTAAAATAGAAGAAAATAATAAGTATCTGCCACTTTCTGAAAAAGACACTGTTTCGCCATCTATGAATAATGGACAAAAACAGTTTACGTTAAATGCACTGGATCTGTATAAGTATAAAAATACGGGTATTGATTTTAATCTTAATTTGTATAAAGTAAACTTCGCAAGAATAATGTCAAACTTACAGTTCAGCGGAGCTTTTGGTATATGGAGAACGGGAGTTGCTGATTCGCTGTTTGTTAAAAATAACTCTTATATAAAAGGTACCACCAGGAACCAAAGAATGATAACAAGCACCGCTGCAACGCTTAGCGCTGCTTATGAATTTATGCCCGAAGAACGTTACAGCTTTAAGGTATGCGTAAGTAATACATGGCTGAACGTTCGAAATCCAGAAATTATTCTAAACCAGAATCTTAAGAATCAGATCAGAACATTATCTTTTGAAGGCTACTTAAATCTTAATACTGATAATACCTCAAAATTGTTTTTTAGATGGAAATTGAACACTCAGGCTGGTGATTCAAGGATAAATTTTAATCAAGTGCAGCTTGGTTACCTGGTTGATGTTTTCAAGACAAGTAAATAGCTATTCTGCTTAGCTTTTTTGCTTATAGAGTCTGGTAATTTCAGTTTCCCATCTTATAGACCAGTCTAACAGCGCTAAAAGTGGTGCCGCAGTGCTTTTTCCAAATTCTGTCAGGGAATACTCTACATGTGGTGGCATTTCAGCATATACCTTACGTTCTACCATTTCGTAAGACATCAATGTTTTAAGTGTTTGGTTAAGCATTTTTGGAGATATGCCATTAATCTGTTTTAATAACTCACTATTTCTCCTTGCCTGTTGCATAAGCGCCATTAAAATTAATAAAGTCCATTTGTCAGCAATCAAAGTGAGCGACTGATGGAGTATACAACTTTCATCAAGTGCTGATTTCAGCAGGAAGGCCTGTTGTAATTTTAAAAAACTTTCATTTTCTTTTGCAGCTTCTTGCGTATTTGAGTCCATAATATACTTTTAGGTATCTATAGCACTATAAAGTGCCTTATTTCAAATGTATCATTTTAGGGGTAGGTTTGATTAAAATAAAGAATAATATGGAGAAGAATCAAGGAAATATACTATTGAAAAAATTGCTGCTTTCCTTTAGTGAAAGTGCTGAAGATGTTGTGAAATTATTTAATGAAGATGCTGTTATTGAGTTTCCTTATGCGGCTTCAGCGGGTTTTCCTGACCGCAGGAAAATTAACCTGAACACCTATTTCAAGCATATTAATGCTGGATTAAAAAATATGCTGAACCTGAATTTTTCTGATATCAGAGTTTATCCTATGGAGAAGAAGGATGAATATTGGGCTGAAGCTCATGGGGAGGCAGTAATCACTTCTACTGGCCTGTCTTATGCTCAGGATTATGTGATGTACTTTAAAGTTTCAAACAATAAATTCCAGCACTATAAAGAGTATTGGGATCCGGTACCGGGTCTAAAATCATTTGGTGGAACTCACGGGAGCCAGGATATTTTTGAAAGTGATTCATAAGCTTAAAAATGATGAAGATAGCAATAGCAGCAGCAACGGGGAATATTGGCAGCAGAGTAGCAAAACAAATAAGTTCAGGAGGTGGAATACCGATTTTGCTGGGACAGAGCCTGGATCGGTTGAGCCAGCTCGAAATAGGTAACTGTATTTCCAGAGTCACCGATCTTAGTGACCCCGGGCAGGTAATCCATTCCACAAAAGATGTTGAGGCGCTCTTCTGGTTGGTGCCTCCGGTTATAACTGTGCCGAGTTTAAAAGAATGGTACGATAAAGTAACTACAGCCGGAGTAGCAGCAGTCCGGCAGAATAAAATCAAGCGGGTAGTTCTGATTTCCTCACTCGGGGCTGGTGCAGCCGATGATTTGGGAACAGTGAGTTACGCAGGGCATATGGAAGTAGCCTTTGATCAGTTAAATACGAATGTACTGGCTTTACGGCCAGGATATTTTATGGAAAACATTTTGATGCAGGCTGAAAGTATAAAGTCAGGGAACGAATTTTCCTTTACCTATGAGGCTGATCATGATATTCCATGGGTCAGTACTGATGACATTGGAGATACAGCAGCTAAATTTCTTCTTGACAATACCTGGGCTGGCCATTGGAAGTTAAACTTAATGGGGCCTGAGCATATTAACTCAGAGGACGCTGCATTAAAGATGACCCGGGTATTAGGTAAAAAGATCAGCTATCGGCAAAAATCAATATTGGAAGCAAGTAGTGAACTGGAAATATTTGGTGCAAATACTGTTGTCAGTAAAGAGTTGTCAGATTTGTTTAAAGCGCTGGGTGAGCCATATGGAGCTTATTCAACCCCACGTACACATGAAGCATTTACGCCGACCTCATTTGAGCAATTTATCAGCACTAAACTCACGCCTTTGATTTCTTAAACAACAAATATTGAGCAGTCAATCTCCTAAACGAACTAGCTGCTCAATAGCTGTTGTTTCTGCCCATATTTTTCCCTTGCAATCGCAGAAGCATAATACTTAGCTAAATGATGATAAATCACCAACTCATGCTTCCTTTGATTTGCTATAAAAATCCTGTTCAGGAACATGTGTAAGTAGCTGGACATATTCTCCATTAACCTGGCCTGTAATTTATCCTGGTCTTCTGCAATAGTAACTTCCCTCAGGTTATATAATGCTGACTGGATCGCCTGAGAGCGTATCCCGAAAAACCCAACTGCCTCTGCAATCTCTTCCCCGTCATTTTCAGGATTCATAAAACTGTTCAATTCTTTGCTGATGGCCCTGTACTTATCGTTCAATTGCATGTTTAACTCAGTGTCTCCGCTAAACTCCTGGAAGAAACCATTAAATAATCCATCCATCATTGTTTTCTTTTGTTCAGCAGTCAATCCAAAATCATTTATGAACAGGTCAGCCCCTCTGAGTGCAAATAACCAGCGATATCTTTCCCCTTCCACACCCTCTATTAAACTCAGGAAATTGATGACGGCCGTACTATCGTGATTAAAAATAGTTTCACTGAATTCCATTGTACGCTCCCCATAACGTTCAATCTCCCTGTCATAAGTCTCATATTGAATTTTATAAACAATCCGCTGATCAAGCAAAGGTTTCAGGCTTTCCTGAATACTTGTGATCAGCTGAGCAGTGATCGTTGCATTCCTGGTATGCAGGAATCTTAGCCTTAAATGTCCGTCCGGATCATTGTAGCGAATAAAGAACCATTTTTCAATCATTGCGGCCTCTTCCAGATAACTGATCACAGGAAGCAGGAAATCGGTAAGAATGAGGTCCGCAGATTTAGATCCGCAGTAGATTTTAACATAAGTCCATTCCGTACCCAAAGGAAAAGAGCGCTGCAAGGTCTGAACAGGGGCAGTTGTCAGTAAATTTTTATAAGTGAACTGTCTTGATGTGGAGAATGGAAGGATGACCTCATTCAGGTAAGATAAATTTGCAGTATCTGTAATCAGCCGGTGCTCTTTCTCCTGTAAAAACTCGAAAAGTACTGCATCGCGTTTCTTTAAATGCTGTAGCAGCAGCTGTAACGCATAAGGACAATTGAAATCAAGCAATAATTCATTATCCCCTTCGGTAAGCAATACCCTTGAAGGCAATTGATATCTCGTTTTAAGCCGCTGTAAAGCTTCTTCGGCGGGCAAATCCTTAAGCTCCTTGTAAACGGAAGAGTTGATTGCCCATCTGGCTCTTGACAAGATGATATGTTTATAGGTTACTCTTGGTAAAAACTCTTTACTGGTCAGTACATCCCAATCCCAGCTAATCGAGAAAGAATTGTCCTGATGCTGTAAATCGCAAAGAAATTTATAGATGGAAATGCCATTGGTATAATTGTGTGCGGAACTTAATCTTGGAATAATAAGCTGATTAAGTCTTTTAGAGCGAAGTACAACCTTATTATTTTGAACTGAGACCATGAGGTCCGTCACAGGAATCTGAAACTCCGGAGCTACCGAAGACTTCCCCAGAAAAGGAATCTCATAGTCCCTGAGCTGCGGGCGCTGTAATATATTTCCGATCCTGGCTTCTGGTAAGTGGATTACTTCAGCTAAAATAGCACCTTCATGCGCTTTTTGTTCGGCAGCAGCACTCTCCCTTACCTTTCCGTTTAAACCTTCGGCCACTGTGGCAAAACGACCTAAGAGTGGAATCGCAGATGGACCTCCGAATACAGATAAATTGAACTTAAAATTTCCAGCATCAATGTCAGCAGGGCTATTTGCAATAAAACTACCTACACTATATAAAGTGGAAGGCATGTTTCCTATTGCAACATTCAATTGTTGCAGATCATTTTCAGACAATATAATCGTTTGATTTCCTGAATACTGGCTTTCCTGGTATTTGCCGAATACCAGTTCTTTGAAAGCAGACCAGCGGATATTTGTTTCCTTTTTATTTAAGGGCGTCTTTACATCATCAATAAGTGGTGTATAATTTGTGCTATCTCCTTTATATTTCCCGTAGCCTATACCTGCTTCAGTATCTAAAGCCTCCAGCAGTGGGATCTCCCTTCCTTCGTAACGATCGTAAAAGCTTTTCCTGAATGCTTCAAGGTCAGCAGGAGGGGCGCCGTTGTATAAAGCGCTCAATTCACTCAATTCGGTGGATAATACAGCTATAGTTCTTTTATTCAGTATGTTCTTACGCATTTTAATTTCCAGGTCTGTCTGAACAAGATCCTTGCTTTTGGCCAAAGGAAAATCATCCTGTATAATTTGCTCGATAGCCTGGCAAGACTGGATAAGATTTTGTTCCTGATCCAGGATCTCAGCGATTTTTAACAAGCCTGGAAGTTTGCCGCAATGCTGATCTATCTCCCGGGTTTTTTCTGTCAGGACCCCGAAAAATTCCCGGCCTGTTAAAGTAGGTTCCAGTTCAGATAAAATCAACTGAGTTTCAATGACCTCGTCTAAAAATATATAAGCTGACTCTTCGGTAAGCGAAAGGTTGAGCAATGCATTTATGATGTCGGTATACTTGCCTCCATTTGCTGCAACGTCCAGAACACATTCAATATAAGGGGTTGACTGAATAGAAACCAGGTAATAATCTCTCTTTTTATTCTTTAGTGTATACTCATAGTACCGGTAAAAACCATTCGTGAGGTAAAGGCTGTTATTTGGATAAAAGATGAGTTTTGTTTTGATTCCAGGTTCCTGATTTAATGCAGCGGCTATTTCCGCAACATAATTCATATCCAGTCTGTTATGCTTAATCAAACGTTTTTTATCTTGCTCAAGCTGAATAGCAGTTGCCTGATCTGTGATCTCTCCTCTGCAAAAACCTGCAAAAAGACCAAATGGAGTACATCTGGTACTCATTCTAAGCAAGTATTTATAAAGGGTAAGGATTAATTTTTCATCGGTCCCCGGCTTAGGGTGGTTCAGCCACTTTTTTAATTCGGCAAATAATTCCGGGCTGGCCAGGTAAATAGCCTCCTGTATTTCAACTGACTGATAAATCTGAAACAAAGCCTGAACTAAATCATCCTTGTCAGTTATTTCATTCAGCTGATGAATCTGGTCAATATTTAGTGCCGGTAACCTTAATAGATAGAAATCAAACGGAGAAATTACTGCTTGTACCATTGGAGGAATTTAAGCAGAAATTTTGTTTTTATACCTTGTTTAAAATAATTTTATCAATGCATTCAGAGAATTTTTCATAAGATACTGGTTTACTCAAAATGTGGCTGATATTATCTAAATCGTATTCATGTAACTGTTGTACAGAATAAGCCGTAACGAGTACAATCTTTCGGTGTTTGGTAAATAAATCTTCCACTTCATCTTTGGAAGTCCCCCTGAGATTGATGTCCATAAACATTAAATCTATATTGTCTTCCTTGAACTTATAGAAACTCTGTAGGTTGCTAAATTTACCCAAAAGCACAAGATCTCCTCTTTTAGAGATATAGTCTTGAAGGATTTCCTGAGCCAGGGGCTCGTCTTCTATGATGATGCAGGTTAATGTCATGGTTACGTGTTATCAGGGCATTCAAAAGAACAGCCAGTGGTTTCAAAGGAGATGCTGAAGAATAGATTCAATTTTCCAGTGGAAGGAAAGACATTTTTGCTTACAGCATACAAGTAGAAGTCGTCAGTGTATCTCCAGGCGTGCTCGGTATAGTGTTGTATTTTACCACTGCTGTATGAACTGAAGAAATTACACCAATAATTTCTTTTTTAATGCTCAGATTTTCTGTTTGTTGTGCTTTTCTTTTCATGATGCTGATTCAATTAAGTTAAAGGTCCTTTTTTTGTCCTTGTTGATACAAATATGTTCCTTCTGAACGGATTAAAAATATATCTTCGACCAAAGCGTAATTTTTTGGTATCAAAGTTAGTTTGGACTCTTTTTTTAACAGATTAACTGAAATCAGGAAGGGAGGGGGAGCGGTGGCAGCGATTAGAATAAAAATGCCTGATCTGTCTCCTGGTTTATTTAAACAGGGGCAGACCAGGCATTTTAGTGGTTATTTTAGCAAAACCTTTTAGTCAGGGCTTAAGCCGAAATGTTTCATTAAAGCATCTCTGTATAATTTGCCAATCGGAATTTTTTCTTTTAAACTATACAAGTCAATTTCATTGCCGTTAAAAGATTTGATTTCATCCTTTTTGACGATGAATGACTTTTGTATCCGAATGAATTTATCACTTGACAATTGATCTTCAATTCTTTTCATTGTCAGGTGTGTTATAATAGCTCTTTCTTTAAGCACAAGCTTCACATAGTCTTTCATTCCCTCTACATAGCAGATTTCCTCAAACATAACCCGATGCAATTTATGACCGTCTTTGACAAAAAGATGCATGGGTTTAGGTTCATCAACAACAACCTTTGCTTTTTGGAAGATTGCCTTGGAAGCCTTATTTACTGCTTTTAAGAACCGCTCAAAAGAAAAGGGTTTAACAATATAATCAAGCGCATCTAAATCAAAACCATCTACGGCATAATTTGGATAGGCCGAGATGAAAATTACGTAGGGCGGATTCTGTAATGATTTTATAAAGTCAATACCATTTACTTCAGGCATATGAATATCTGAGAACAGAAGATCGATATCTCCATTGTTCATATACTCTAAAGATTCAAATACATGTTTGCAGCTGGCTACCAATTCGAGAGATGGAATCTTCGCTATATATTCTTCTATAGTCTCCCTTGCCAGAGGTTCGTCATCGATGATCAGACATTTAATTCCCATTGTGCTATTCAAATATTAGTGGAATAAATATATGAGTTTTGTTTGAAATTGGCATCAATTTAAAGTTAGCTGAAGTTTAACTTTATAAGCCCCGTTTTCCTGCTTAATTGATAAGTTATATTTATCGGCATAATGGATGGTAAGTCTCTTTTTAACATTCACCATTCCTACTCCTCCAAAATTACTTTTACTGCCAATATGAGGGCTGACGCTATTGTTTACCTCAAAATGCAAATCATTCCCTAACAGTTTGACGGATATTTCAATCCACGAATTTTCTACTGTAGCATCGGCCCCATGCTTAAAAGCATTTTCGATAAAAGGGAACAGGATCAGCGGGACAATTTTTATTTTACCGAAATCTTCGGCCATATCTGTTGTAATACTGACTTCTTCTCCGTAACGTATACGTTCTAGTTCAAGATAATCTTTAATGAATTGTGCTTCGCGGTCCAGAGGTATTTTATCGACATTGGATTCATAAAGTGTATACCGCATCAGGTCAGAAAGGTGCAAAACCATATCTGCGGTATTTGGATCCTGTTTATTGACCATTCTGTAAATATTGTTCAATGTATTAAACAGAAAGTGAGGATTGATCTGTGCTTTCAGGAAATTAATTTCCAGATTGAGGTTGTCACGTTCCAGGACAATTCTTTTATTGCTCTGGTCAACTATTGATTTCATTAATTTTAAAGCTACCGGAGGTGCAATTGTATACAGAAAATCCAGAATGTAGAACTTGACACCCCACCAACTTAATACTCCCGCAAAACCATGGTCTAATATTCTTTGTGCATAGGTTTGCAGCCGCTCAGATGGAACATAAAAGTTATTGATGATATAGGTCGCCAGGTAAGTCAGGCTCCCGTAAATGATATAAGCAACCGCCGCAAAAAGCAGGGTACTGATAATTTTTCCTTTAAATAATAATTTAGGCAGCACATAATAAGAGAGACTATAAAAAATGATCATCACAGATGTTAAATCCTTTGTAGCAAGCAGCCAGCTCAGGTTTTTATCAAACCTGTTATAGGTTCCCAGATACAGCATGGATAAACAGAGCCACATGACTATGTGTATTGCAATTCGTGCTTTGGAAGAATAAGTTTTCGACCAGTTTATATTAGATACCCAGGTATTATATCTATTTAATCTTGGTGTGAGGTAAGACGGTTTTATCATTCAACAGGTTAATCAAATTTACTTAAGGCTAAAGTAATGCTTTTATTCGTGTTGAAGGAAATCCTTTTAAGAGAACTGTTGTGTTTGTAGTAACTGTTTAGTAATTAGTAACTTGTGTGTTTGTGTGTAAGCTGTATTAAGGAACAGTAATTTTTTGTGTAAGTAGGTAAGGGGTCAATTACCAGGACTGTTTTTTGAAAATTTCAGGATCTTAACTGATGAAAAAAGCAATCAAAAAATGCTTTTGTACTATAAACTCTCACTTTGGTCGAAGAAATATTTTTTAGATGTATTAATCGGACATATTTGTTTCAACAAAAAAGATAAACAAACTTATTCACTCATTTATAACTAGACATTATGAAAAAGAAAGGCAACAAAATCGCAACAGTTAGCATCCAAAAACAAATCATCAGTAAATTCTCTGCTCAGGTTTCTACCGGTCAGAACAATGGATATGTTACAGCAACAACGACTGGTCCTTCTCCGGATACTTTGACTTCTTCAGGGATCATGTTCTAATCATCAGCGTCAAACAATAAATAGCCGACCTATAAGATAAACTTTACAAACTATGATTAACCACCAAATTACTTCCCCAAATAAATGGTATGTGGTCTACACTTACCCGCAATTGGAAAAAAATATTGAGAGGGCTTTGTCAAGAGCAAATATTACCTGCTTTTTACCAGTGCAAAAAGTAACTAAACAATGGAGTGACCGTAAAAAAACTGTTGAAGTTGCCCTGTTTCCGAACTATATTTTTGTGAAAACAACCCCACAGGAAAGATTTGATATCCTTAATTTCTATGGCGTATCACATTATGTTTGCTGTAGTAAACAACCCGTTGTTGTTTCGGATTCTGATATCGATATCATCAGGAAATTAAACGTTGAACCTGACCTGACTGTGGAACGCAGTATTCAAATGGGAGAAACAGTAGATATCATTGATGGCCCTTTTGAAGGATTTAAAGGCGTAGTTTTCGAAAGAAAAGGCCGCAAAAGATTTGGAATAAAGATCGATACCCTCAATCAATTTGTTTCATTTGAAGTTGACCAGTCTTCCATCAGACCAGTAGAATTAGTAAACTAGTCCTCTCCGTCAAGAGTTCCCTTCCCCTGTAATTACCCTGTAAATTTTAAAAATCAAAGGTGCACATTCCAAATGTGATTGCCCTCAGCGAAGCTGTGGACCCAGCATACTATTGACTATTAATTATTAAAAAAAGACAACATGAAACAAATTGGAAATGTACCTGAAATCAACGAAGTGAAAAGTCACCTGGAAGTTTTAAAAACAAAACAACTGATTACAGCGTGGCATGTGCCTTATGAAGAAGTTTTAACCCGTTTAACTGCCGCAGTATTCTTTTTGACACCAACAGATGAGTCGAAACTGGATGAAATATGGCAGGAACTTGGAATTCACCAGCGCATACAATATCAAATAAACGCAGATAAAAGCCTTTCTCCATTGGAATGGCGCGTAGAATTTAACACCAGTGCAGAATGAAGAAGATGAAACTTTTCTGTATCCCTTATGCGGGCGGATCTGCCATAATTTATAATAAATGGAGTCAGCAGCTGCACTCATCCATTGAACTGGTTCCGATTGAACTGGCCGGCCGGGGAAGAAGGATGCATGAGGAATATTATCAGAACATCCCTGAGGCTGTTGAAGATATTTTCAACTTTATCAGCAAAGATATCACCCAAACTCCTTACGCTATATTCGGACATAGCATGGGCGCTATGTTAGCTTATCACCTGACCCAAAGAATCAGGGAAGCGAAGGTTTCGCAGCCGGTTCACGTATTCCTTTCAGGCCGCGGTGCACCGGGAATCAAAAGAGATGATAAAAAGAAATATCATCTGATGAATGAACAGGAATTCCTGGAAGCAGTAGTTAAACTGGGTGGTACCCCACCTGAGTTTTTTGAACATCCTGAATTAATGCAACTGTTCCTGCCTTTATTGAGAAATGATTTCAGGTTATCCGAATCGGAAGATATCAATGCAGTAATCAGACCACTCGATCATCAGCTCAGCATTCTTTTAGGAAAAGATGAAGATTTAACTGCTGAACAGTGTGACAGCTGGAAAAGACACACACATAAACTTTGTACTACCTACTATTTCAACGGCGGACATTTCTTTCTGCATGATGAAACAACACAGATTACCAAAATAATCAACAACACTTTAGCCTAACACGCTTCTCCATCCTAATCTTAATCATATTTCACTATGCTGACTAATCTTATTGCCGTATTTGAACAAAGAAAGAATACTGAAAATAAAGGAATAACCTTTATAGATGGTGGAAATACTGAGGTATTTCTTTCTTACGGACAACTCTATAATTCTTCGCTTAAAGCATTACATAATTTACAGGAAATGGGGCTGAAGCCTGGAAACGAACTTGTTTTTCAGATCGACAGTAACAGGACTTTTATTATTGTTTTCTGGGCTTGTATTTTAGGCGGTATCATTCCTGTGCCCTTGTCAGTTGGGCAGAATGAAGAACATAAGAAAAAATTATTCAATATATGGCCAGTGCTGAATAACCCTTACCTGGTTATCCATGCCGATAATCTGAAGCGTTTAACTGAACTGGCAGAAAAAGACTATGAAAATTTATTTGCTGATATCGCCGGAAGAATTATTAATGAAACGGCAGTCTTAGCAGAAGGCCCTGATGGAAAAATACACGACGTAAAGGAAAATGATATTGCCTTTATTCAGTTTTCTTCAGGTTCTACCGGTAATCCAAAGGGAGTAATGGTGACCCACAAAAATCTGGTTACCAATATCAACGCGATCAGTAAAGCTGGCAGTTATACAACTAATGATGCGATGATCAGCTGGATGCCGCTCACCCATGATATGGGGTTGATTGGTTTCCACCTGAATCCGTTGTTTGCCGGAATGAATCAATACCTGATTCCTACCAATCTTTTTATCCGTCGTCCGGGCTTGTGGCTGGATAAGGCCAGTCAATATCAAACTACAGTACTCTGCTCTCCAAATTTTGGGTATAGTTATATTTTGAAAAACTGTATTACTGAAGCGCCTCAAAATTGGGACCTTTCTAAAGTCAGGTTAATCTTTAACGGTGCAGAACCTGTATCCGTAAAATTATGCCATGAGTTTTTAGCTAATATGTTGCCTTATGGTTTAAAAACGGCGGCAATGTGCCCAGTTTATGGTTTAGCAGAAGCGACATTGGCAGTGACTATCCCGCATATGGATGACGAAGTGAATTGGGTCGATCTGGACAGAAATAAACTAAACCCTGGAAATCATATCTCTTATGTGAATCCTGAAGATGCAGCCTCTTTTGTCAATGTAGGCAAGCCGGTTAGTGATTGCTCGGTTAGAATTGCTGACGAGGATAACAATCAGGTTGCAGATCTGACCATTGGTCATATCCAGATTAAAGGGGATAATGTGACGCAGGGCTATTACAATAACCCGATCGAAACTTCAAAAATATTAGTAGCAGATGGCTGGTTAAAAACAGGCGATCTGGGATTCTTTAAAGATGGCTCATTATACATTACGGGCAGAGCAAAAGATATTATTTTTATCAATGGCCAGAATTTCTACCCACATGATATTGAAGCTGTGGCAGAAGAAATACCAGGTGTTGGCCTGAATAAAATGGTCGTAACCGGATACTTTAATCCGGATACGCAAAGAGATGAAACGGTTGCTTTCATCTTCCATAGAGGCTCGCTGGAATGTTTTATGCCTGTTTATAAAAAAGCAGCAGCACTGATTAACAGCAGAGCAGGGTTCATGGCAGATCATATTATTCCAGTTAAAAATATTCCACGAACAACCAGTGGGAAATTACAACGGTTTGTGCTGCGTGATCAATTTAACAAAGGGGTATTTGATGAGGTTAAGGTTAAAATCCAGGAGTTGTCGGAAGAAGTTACAATGGATACCGGATTAACTGAAATCCATACTGGAATTGCAGCCCGTGTAGCAAAGATCTGGAGCGATGTTTTAAAAACTGATATGACCAGTTCCACTGCTGACTTCTTTAAAATGGGTGGAAACTCATTGAAAGCAGCACAATTAAGTATGAAATGTCTGAAGGAGTTCAAAGTAGAACTCCCGATTCAAAAAATATATGAAAAGCCAACTATACAAATGATGGCTTTAGAAATTACACAATTAGAAGAGCAAAGCTATGAGCCAATAGCAATTACTGCTGCTGCGGGAATTTATCCGGCCTCTTCTGTTCAAAAAAGACTTTACTATCTGTGGGAGCTTGACAGAACATCAGTAGCTTACAACATTCCGCTGGCTTTAAAATTAAGCGGAAAAATAGATGCAGCTCAATTACAGGCCTGCACTACTGAACTGATCAAAAGACACGATGCTTTAAGAATGAATTTTGAATTGCAGGAAGATCCTGGATTCACAGTTCATGAGCAACTTGAATTTGAAATCGGGACTTTGGAAATAACCGGGTCGGCTGAAATTGATCTTACATTGAAAGCGCTTGTTAGACCCTTTAATTTAAATACCGGGGCATTATTCAATATCACTTTAGTGACTGCGGGTTTAGAACAATATCTGTTTTTTGATTTTCATCACATCATCTCTGATGGAATTTCAATCTATAATTTTATCACGGAGTTATTTAGTCTTTATGGTGGGAATGATGTGGTTAAACCATCCATTCAATATAAAGATTATGCAGCCTGGGAAAAAGGGCTGTTAAAAGACACTAATCATTTAGCAGATCAATACTGGCGTGAACAGTTGAAAGGTGAAATTCCTGTATTGGAATTACCTTTAGATACACAGCGCCCGGCAGTTTTCAACAAAAAAGGCAGCAAAATTGAATTTGAGTTAAGTGAGGAAACCACGCTGAAACTTAAAGAATTTGCTGCGCAGCATCAATGTACTTTACATGTCTTGTTATTTGCGGTTTATAATGTGCTGCTTGCTAAATATACTGGTCAGGAAAATCTGATGACCGGTATCCCGGTTTCAGGACGTCATCATCCTGATTTACAACAAATGCAAGGTGTTTTTGTCAACAGTCTTGCACTTCGTACACAAATCAAAGGGACAGAAACATTCAGTTCGTTTTTACAGGAAGTGAATCAGCAGATGAAGAATGCTTTAAAGCATCAGGATTATGTTTTTGATGATTTAATCCAGCTGATCAGTGGTAAACAACATGATGCCAGCAGAAATAAACTGTTTGATACGATGTTTATTTATCAGAATATGGGCTTACCCGCTGTTCAAAATCAGGACTTTACCTATGAAAGATATTTCTTTGATCCGGGTTTCTCCAAATATGATTTATCTATGGAGGTTTTCGAGTATGGTCAGGCGATTGTTTATGGGGTAGAATATGCCACCAGCCTTTTTAAAAAGGAAACCATTCTTCAGTTTGCTGACAGTTTTCAAAATCTGGTCAAACAGATCATTACCACTGCTGATACCGAAATTGCAGCATTGTCTGTCTTAAAAACAAATGAACTTGAATTTTATGCGGAGCGTTTTAGTGAATTGAAAGCTGATTACCCTGCGACTCAGAAAATCCACCAATTGTTCGAAGATCAGGCGGTTAAAACCCCGGAAGCTATCGCAATTGAATTTGATGGAATCACCATGACCTATCAGCAATTAAATGATAGTGCAAACAGACTGGCCAATTATCTGCATAAAAAAGACGCCAGACCAGGGAGTATCATTGCTGTTTTGCAACAACGTTCCCCTGAAATGATCATCAGTATCCTCGCTATCCTTAAAACAGGCGCAGCTTATTTACCAGTAGCTATAGATTTGCCAGAAAGCAGAATCAGTTACTTATTAACCAATAGCCAATGCAAGTTCGGTCTCACAGATTGTAGTGGCACACAAAAAAGATTCAGTGAGCTGATTGATATTGAAATGGTATTAGTGAATGAGCTTGATTTATCAATTTTCTCTAATCAACAGCCTATCCATAGTAAGAAATCAAATGACCTGGCTTATGTAATTTATACTTCTGGCACTACGGGCAATCCTAAAGGTGTAATGGTTGAGCATAAATCACTGGTTAATTATATTTTTTGGGCGGCGAAAAGTTATGTGGGTGCTGAAAAATCAACTTTTCCTTTATTTACCTCTGTCTCTTTTGATTTAACGGTGACTTCGATTTTTACGCCATTAATTACCGGTAATAAAATCCTTATTTATAAAGATGACCTGTGTCTGGAAGAAATAATCGGTTCAAATCAGTCGGATATTATTAAACTAACCCCTTCACATCTTAAACTGATTTTAGAAAGTAACCTGCTGAATTCAAAAAGCAGTATCAGAAGATTTATTGTTGGGGGTGAAGATCTGGACGTGAAGCTCGTTAAAGACCTGTTTACTCAAATGGGGCATGATATTGAAATCTTTAATGAATACGGACCTACCGAGGCTACAGTAGGGTGTATGATTTATAAGGCTGATCCTGACACGGATCTAAGCTATGTGCCGATTGGTATTCCGGCAAATAATACCAGGATCTATATTCTGGATCAATACCTGAAACCTGTAGCAACAGGGGTACATGGTGAAATCTATATTGCGGGAGATGGCTTGGCCAGAGGGTATTTATTTAACGAAGAACTAACCGTTGAAAAATTTATCACTGATCCTTTTGTTAAAGGACAAAAAATGTATAAAACAGGAGATATAGCCAAACAGCTTCCTGATGGCAATATTGTTTATATAGGACGTCATGATTTGCAGGTTAAGCTCAATGGTTACAGAATTGAACTTCAGGAAATTGAGAAACATTTAACAGCTTATCGCGCAGTGTCTTTTGCTGTAGTCACACTGATTACAACTGCTCAAAATCAGAAAGTTTTGTGTGCTTATTATATCAGCAGGGATTTATCAGAGCCGGTTTCTGACGATGATTTAAGGAATCACCTGGCAGGAAAATTACCTCACTATATGATTCCTGTCTATTTTGTACAGCTCGATGAAATTCCTTTAACTCAAAATGGCAAAGTCAATTTTGCTGCTTTGCCTGAACCGGGACATAGTAAACAAACCATACCAACAGAAAGAGCACAGAGTGAGATCGAAGAAATTTCCCTGGTGATCTGGGAAGAAGTATTAGGCGCTGAAGGACTAACTGTTTATGATAACTTTTTTGAGCTTGGCGGCGATTCTATTAAAGCTGTACAAATCGTATCCAGATTATACAACCAGGGGATTTCATTAAATGTTAAAGATATCCTTACTTATCATACTATAGCGAGTATCAGCGCAAAGGCTGTAATGGTGCTGGCTGATCAATATGAACAGGAACCTGTTCAGGGTAAAAAGACCTTGTCTCCAATAGAATCCTGGTTTTTTACGCAGGACTTCGAAAATCCGGCTTATTTCAATCAATCTATTTTACTGAAATTAAACCGGGAGCTTGACCTCTCTTTACTGGAAAAGGCATTCGTAAAGCTGGTAGAACAACATGATGGCTTAAGGATGAATTATGACGCTGATCAAAAAGAGTTATTCTTTAATAGCAGTCATTTAGCGGAAAACTTCATTGTAGAGCGCCTGGAAACAACAGCTGCTACTTTTGTATCTGCTTGTGAAATGATTAAAGGCAGTTTTGATATTCAAAAAGACCTGCTGTTTAAAGCCGCATTGTTTACAGATGCTGCGGGTGATGAAAAGTTGTTTTTAACAGCACATCATTTATTAGTAGACGGATTGAGCTGGAGGATTTTATTAGAAGATTTATATAATTTCTATCATGCCCTGTTGAATGGAGAAACGATAACAATTGCTAAAACAGCTTCCTTGAAAGATTGGCAAACAGCCCTGGCTGAATACGCTTCATCCGATGAAATCAAGGAAGAAGAAGCACATTGGTCTGCTTTGGCAGAAAGAAAATTTGAGATCCCTGTGGAATCAGAAACAATGGACTGGAGTGCTGAAAATGCCTTAAAAATACGCCGTGTACTGGACGACAAAAATACTGCGTTTCTGTTGAAAGAAGCACACCATATTTATCAGACAGATGTCCCTGTATTGTTAAATACAGCGCTCGCACTTACCTTAAAAGAGTGGACTTTACAACATACTTTCATTATAGAACAAGAAAATCATGGCAGGCACCTGGATGGTTTGAACCTCTCCAGGACTTTAGGTTGGTTTACAGCCATGTATCCAGTTAAAATTGAGCTGATTTCAGGCTCATTAAATGAGCAGATCAAATCAGTGAAAGAACAGCTGGCCAGCACCCCTGGTAAAGGATTGGGATATGGTGTTCGAAAATATAGCAGTGCCCCTGATTTAACCCCGGCTCAGCAAACTGAAATCAGGTTTAATTACCTCGGACAGTTTGATAAAGAACTGAACAATGATCTTTTTAGCTACAGCAGTCAATCAACCGGAAGGGATACTGATCCAGTAAATAAAATGACCGCGAAACTAGAACTGAATTGCATGGTTGTGGCTGGCGGGCTGAGTGCAGAGCTGACCTATAATCAAAAAGCACATCAGGAATCTACTATGAACTGGTTCATGGAGCTGTTTTTCTCTAAGCTCGAGAGTATTCTTTACCACATTAAAAATGAGGATGAACAGCATTTTACACCATCAGATTTTGATGCAGTAACGCTGGACCAGGAAGAACTGGACTCCTTATTTTAACATTTGCATCCTCCTCCCTGATCAACATAAGTAACAGTTTAATTCAATCCCGCATGCGGCACCAGTTGTCGCATTTTAAAAAAAATTAAAATGAAAACAACCATGTTCAGCCCAAGTTGCTTTGATCAAAGCGCAATTCAACTCATTAATTTATTTCTTCAGAAACAAGCATTATCTGTAGAAAAGTACCGTCAATGCTATCACAGTGATTACATAGATGGCTTCAATTACTTATATCCGGAACAGGATACATTTTCCTATGAATCGCTGACTGAAAAATTAGCAGCAGTGGGATGGAAGCCAGTATATGTAGAAGGTTATTTATCTGGTGCTGCTTATTTCGGGCATTTAAAAGCACGGGAAATACCTGTTAACATCAATGTCAGACCGGCTGATGAACTGGATTTCGCCAGTTTCCCGGATTTGATCCATGACCTTGTTGGACATTGTCCAATGTTGGTTAATCCTGCATATTCGGTTTTTCTGGATGAGCTAAGCGGCTTTATCTGTTCAATCGAACTAGAGCCAAGAGATCATGAATATCTGGCGCTGCACCGTTCTGTTTCCGAAGAAAGAAATGAAATTTTAGCGGAGATTGAAGCTGCTGAGGCAGCAATGAAGGCATCTCCTACACCATATTACTATTACAACAGTATGGCGCTATGGATTATCGAATTCGGAATCATCAAAAATCAAGACGTTACAAACGCTTATGGTGCAGCATTGGTAGCCTCACCATTCGAAATTGAACAGATTGCTAAGGGCACCATGGTTATTAAACCACTAACCGGCGCATCTCCAGAAGCAGCATTCAACTTTTCTGATCTGCAAAACTGCCTGTATTCCACAGAAAGTTTTGAGGAAGCGAAAGAAATGGTTACCGGTATCAATTCTCTGATCGACTAAACTAAACTTATGCAAAGAATAATTAAAAACCCTATGCTGCTTCAGGACGAAGAGCTATTGGAATTTATCGAAGTTTTTACCAGGAACAATTATGAAATAATAACGCTGCAACCCACAGCGGAGAATGTTCCTGAATCCTTAATTGACAGCTATAAAGATGTCGAAACACACCGCAAGATCCTGGCAGACCCAGCAGCAACATTTTCCTTTTTCTCTATTCGTTACCAGAATGCTATGGGAGAAGAGATGCTGATCCCTGCCGGAATGTTCGGCATCAGCGAAAGCAGAAAAGTAAGGTTCCCTTTACTGATCAACGGCTTCTGGCAAATGATTTTAATGGGCAATAAGGATTCTTTCAGTCATATCTGCGATCAGGATACTGATCTGTATTATCCAAAATTCATTGAATTGAAAAGTCAGTTCATGAAAAATATTTTCAGCTATTACCAGCAAATTGACCAGGAAAATTATTCTGTAATGGCCTGGCCAAGCCGCGGAGAGAAAAGTGTGACCCGCAGGATTTCAGAATTGCTGGGCTACCACAGAGCAGAAGAAGGCAAAATGGAGCTTTATACTTCAGCAGTAGCTGAAGAAGCGAAGCTAAATTATCTGAGCGATTGTGTTTTACGCTGGGGAATTTTGATTGACGATCGTCAGCAAACGCTATGTAATGTCAATTATCCTTTCGAACAGCTTCAGTCACTGATCAGAGGGATGGTCGGTTATCCTGAACTGGTAAAAGTCATGTAATTAACTCACGGCACATCTTAATTAATTTTTTATGATTATACCAAATATTCTTGAACAGGTTGGCCAAACGCCCCTGATCTCGGTTAAACTGGATGAATTCAGCAATATCAATCTATATGCAAAGCTGGAAACCTATAATCCCACCGGAAGTGTTAAAGACAGAGCAGCTTCTTATATCCTGAAAGATCTGTTGCGCAAGGGCATCATAGATCAGGATACTACAATTATCGAATCTACTTCTGGTAATTTCGGCGTCTCTTTATCTGCTTACTGCAAATATCTGAACTTAAAATTTATCGCTGTTGTTGATCCGCATATTTCAAAGATTAATGAAATGCTGATCAGGGCCAACAATGCTGAAATTATCAAAGTAACCGAGCCAGATAATTATGGTGGATACCTGATCAGCCGTATTGAAAAAATTAAAGAATTACAAAACACTTTAAAGAAATCATACTGGATCAATCAATATCAGAATCCACTGAATGCGAAAGCTTATTATCATTCGCTGGGTAAAGAAATCTGTTATCAAATTGAGCAGATAGATTATGTTTTTCTTGGGATAAGCTCTGGTGGAACGATTACCGGTGTTTCTCAGAAACTCAAAGAGAACTTTCCAAATGTTAAGATCATTGCCGTAGATATGGAAGGATCAAGGATTTTTACAGGCCGTTCTAAAAAAAGATACATCCCTGGTATTGGTTCAAGCATTGTACCGGAAATTTTAAAGGAAGCCTATATTGATGATTTTGTACTGGTCAATGAGGAAGCCACTATTAACGCTTGTCATGAACTGCTTGAAAAACATAATGTTTTTGTAGGCGGCTCCTCTGGTTCCTGCCTGGCTGCGATAAAAAAATACTTTTTGCACCGGGAAATCAATAGAGAAATTAATGTAGTCTGTGTCTTCCCTGATCGGGGTGAAAGATACTTTGATACTATCTATAACAAAGAATGGTCGGAAGCGATCATCAAACTGCAACAACAAGAAACCTTGCTGGAAGCTGTACCCGCTATATAATAGCCCTATTTCCATTCTATTAATTAAAACAAAAAAAATGCTGATTCTTAACGAGGACAATATCCTGGATATTGGAATAAACTGGAATGAAACTGTAAACGTCATTGAGCATACTGTAAAAAGTATTAGTGAAGGAGATTTTGCCCAACCGTTAAAACCTTATTTACGGTATGGTAATCCGAAAAACAGGATCATTGCTATGCCTGCCTTTGTTGGTGGTAAAACCAATATGGCAGGGATCAAATGGATTGCAAGTTTCCCTGAAAACATCAAGAAGAATATTCCAAGAGCGCATAGTGTGGTCATCCTCAATGATGCCGATACCGGTGAGCCCAAAGGAATTATCACTACGGCTTTGCTGAGTGTGATCCGTACCGCTTCTGTAAGTGGTTTGATTGTTAAATATTTTGATCAGGCAAGGGACCTGGCTCATATCAAAATCGGAATCTCCGGATTCGGCCCCATTGGTCAGTATCATTTGAAAATGTGTTCAGAACTATTAGCTGGAAAAATTGGTAAAATATGTCTTTATGATGTTCGCCCAATTGATCCTGCTACAATTCAGTGCGTGCAGGCAGAGGTAGTTGACAGCTGGGAAGAAGCTTACCAGGATGCAGATATTTTCATTACCTGCACAGTTTCTGATGCCGCTTATATCGATCAGCAGCCCAAACCAGGATCATTGCATATCAATGTTTCTTTGAGAGACTATAAGCCTGTTGTTTATCAATGGTTTAAAGATTCTATAGTAGTCGATGACTGGATTGAAGTGTGCAGAGAAAAAACTGATATAGAAATGATGCACCTGCAAATGGGGCTTCAGCAAGAGGATACTAAATCTATCATCGATCTGGTGGTGAACCGCTCTATGGAAACTTATCCCGCAGCACTGCCGGTGATGTTTAATCCGATGGGGATGGCTGCTTTTGACATTGCTTTAGGCAGCTATTATTACCACGCCGAAAGTAAAAGGCTGGAACATGCCGCTGAAACTGCCCAAACTGTATTTTAAGAATAAATCATAACCGCTCCAGGTTAACAAAGAATAAATTATGTCAAGGAAAATAGATAAGTCAAACGTTCAGGATATTCTGGAATTAAGCATGGTCCAAAAAGGTATGCTATTTCATTATTTGAAAGAATCTGATGAAAATTTGTATAATGTACAGCTGTCTTTTGATATTAAAGGCAGCTTGAACGTTGAGGTACTCAAAGCCTCAATCAAATTTGTAATTTCATCAAATGAAGCGCTGAGATCGGTATTCAGCTGGGAAAAAATCAGTAAACCAGTACAGATCATTCTTAAAGAATGTGAAGCAGACTTCAGTCTTATCGATATTGCTGATGAAGCCATTGAAAATATAGAAAACCTGATCAATAGATATACTATCCAGGATCAGGAAGAAAGATTTGATCTGACGGGATTACCTGTCCGCATTAAATTGATTAAAACAGGAGCGGATTCATTTGTGCTGAATATTACCCATCATCATATTTTATATGATGGATGGAGTACAGGCATATTCCTGAAAGAATTGTTTTATTGTTATAACCAGCTGGCTAAAGGTCAGCCGCCGGTCCTGGACAGGCGCCCTGCATATAAACAGGTTCAGCTGGCTTTTCAGAAAAAAGAAGAACCTGAAAAGACTAAGTCTTTTTGGAGCGGATATTTAAAGGATCATGAGCGGACTGCGCTTGTTACAGGTACAGGTGCTGTTCCGGGAGTTAATGAACCTGTTCAAAAGGTGAACACTTCTTTAGCGAATGCTAAAATTGATGCTTTTTCAGCTCAGCATAAAGTAACCAAGGCAGCGATCATCTATGCAGCTTATGGTATTCTGCTGCAAAAATATACTGATGTTGCTGATGTAGTTTTCGGAACTACTGTTTCCTATAGAGATACTACAATAGAAGGCAGCGGGAATATTATTGGGAATTTCATCAATACGATCCCCATGCGGCTGACAAATTTTACTGATCAGTCTTTACTGGAAGTCGTGAACACAGTGAGCCACGATTTAATCAACAGGAATGAATATAACAATTCATCCTATTATGAAATCAAAAAGATACTTGATTTAAAGCCGGATGAGAATCTTTTTGACTCCGTTATTGTCATCGAAAATTATCCGCTTGATACTGCGCTTATTCAAAGCAGTGAAGCATTTGATGTACAATTGAGGTCTGTCTATGAAAATACAGGTGTTCCGGTTTTATTTACTGTTTTCTTTAAAGAGGAACTGGAAATTGAACTCGCTTACAAAACAAGTACGATCAACGGAGATTTTGCGAAAGCTCTGGTTGATGATTTTGCTACTATCCTCCTTGCTATAGTGGAGGATGTTAATCAGACCGTGTCTGGTGTCAGCCTGCTCTCTGCTATTCAGCAGGAGCAGCTGCTTAAAGAATTTAATGATACCGCTGTTGTTTATCCTAAAGAAAAGACACTCATAGAGTTGTTTGAACAACAAGTAATCAAAACACCCGGGGCAATTGCGCTGGATTATAATAATCAGGAACTGACTTACCAGGAATTAAACGAAAAAGCGAATAGCCTGGCAGAACTATTAAGAGCACAGGGGATCAGACAAAATGATGTCGTTGCCTTGTACCTGAACCGCTCTCTGGAAATGTTTATTGGTATCATTGGGGTATTGAAATCAGGCGGATGTTATTTGCCGCTGGATCCTTCTTATCCGCGTGAGCGTCTGGAATATATGTTAGCGGATTCCAAAGCCTCAGTTATGGTGACTGCCGGAGAAACTAAAAGTGCTGACCTGGCCGGAGCAAATGATATTGTTACGCTGAATATCGACTGGAATACGCTGGCTGAAAATCCTGAGAATTTAAAAAATATAAACAACTCAGAAGACCTGGCTTACCTGATTTATACTTCAGGATCAACCGGAAAACCAAAAGGGGTCATGCTTTCGCACAGAGCAGTACACAATTACATCATTGCAATGCTGCAAGGCATCGCATTTGATCAGGTGGACACCCTGATTTCTGTAACGGCTTTCTCCTTTGATATTTTCGTTACAGAGTCGCTGCTGCCATTAACGCAAGGATTGAGAGTGATTATTGCCGATGAATTTGCACAGCAGGACCCTGCAAGATTAACAAAGCTGATTGCAGATAAAAATGTTCAGCTGATACAAACTACGCCATCAAGATACCGCTTGCTAACCAGTAATATCGATGATTTCAACTTATGTAAATCACATTTGTGTTATTTGCTAGCGGGAGGAGAAGCCCTGGATCAGGAATTGTTCTTAAAATTAAAAGCACATTCCGCTGCAAAAATTATCAATGTATATGGCCCGACAGAAACCACAGTCTGGTCGGCTATGATGGATTTAACGGAGCAGGAAAAGGTGACAATCGGAAAACCGATAGCCAATACACAACTCTATGTTTTAAATAAACAATTACAGCTGCAACCTATTGGGATCAGCGGTGAATTATATATCGGCGGTGATGGTTTAGCTCACGGGTATTGGAACAATGTAGAATTAACAACAAAGACATTTATACAAAATCCGTTTGATACGGATAACAAAATATATAAGACAGGGGATATTGTACGCTGGATGAAAGACGGGACTATTGAATATCTCGGCAGAGCTGACCAGCAGGTTAAAATAAGAGGTCACAGGATTGAAATGGATGAAATACGCTATGAAATTCTGGGCTATGACGGAATCAGTGAAGTTGCAGTAGTCGCTAAAGAAATGGGCCATGATAAATCGCTTGTTGCCTATTATGTGGCAGAACAAGCTGTTGATGCGATGTCCCTGAAAAGATTTCTGGCAGACAAAATACCTTATTACATGGTTCCGGCTTATTATGTGCAGCTGGATAAAATGCCGCTGACACCTAATGGGAAACTGGACAAAAAATCTTTACCAGATCCGCAATCGGATTTGGAAACCGTCTATACTGCTCCGGCATATGATACAGAAACAGAATTACTGAAAATCTGGTCGGAAGTTCTTGGGCATGATAAAATAAGTACCCATGCAAATTTCTTTGATATCGGAGGAGATTCTTTATCGATTATCAATGTCAGCAGTAAAATTAAAAAGGTGTTTAACAAAGAGGTATCCGTAACGGAGCTTTTTAATTACTCAACCATCGCCAGCCTGGCAAACTTTATTAACCCGGAACAAGCTTTCGCTGTACAGCAAGCCTTGGCTGATCAGGAAGAAGAAAATGAATTGATTAAGGATACTGACATTGCAATTATCGGGATGGCTTGTCGTTTTCCCGGTGCCGGAAATATAGAAGAATACTGGCAGAACCTGCAATCAGGAACAGAGTCTATCGTTCGAAAAGATACACCTGAAAATAGTACACTGATCTATGCAAAAGGAACATTAGCTAACTATGAAAAGTTTGATGCCGCATTTTTCAATTATATTCCTTCAGAGGCTGGTTCAATGGATCCTCAGATCCGTTTGTTTCATGAATGTACCTGGGAATCTCTGGAGCATGCAGGATATAATCCATACAACTATACAGGGGCCATTGGATTGTATGGCGGCGCATCAACTAATCCTTCGTATAATATCAATATCAACGAGGCTGATGACCATAACTGGATAGAAAAATGGGAAGGGATCACTTACGCGGATAAAGATTTTATGTGTCCGAGGGTTTCTTATAAACTAAACTTAAAAGGGCCAAGCTTAAATATTGCTACTGCCTGCTCTACTTCATTGGTTGCAGTAGATACTGCCTGTCAGGAATTACTTTCACAAAAATGTGATATCGCAGTTGCGGGTGGTGTGTCTGTGACAACCCATGATAATGATGGGTACAAGTATCATAAAAGTATGATCTGGTCACCTGATGGTAAATGCAGAGCATTTGATGAGCAATCTGGTGGTACTGTAGGTGGGAATGGAGTAGGTACGGTTGTGCTGAAAAGATTGGCACGTGCACTAAGAGATGGTGATGTGATCCATGCGGTTATTAAAGCTACAGCGACGAATAATGATGGTAACCGGAAAGTTGGTTTTACTGCCCCTAGTATTGAAGGGCAGGCTAAAGCGATTGATACGGCGATCAGAAAAGCCAGGATACCTGCCGAAAGTATCGGTATGATTGAGGCTCATGGAACAGGAACAAGCTTGGGCGACCCGATAGAAATAGAGGGATTAAGACAAGCTTTCAATACCGATAAACGTCAATATTGTGCCATTGGCTCAGTGAAAACCAATATTGGTCACCTGGATGCAGCTGCGGGGATTGCTGGTTTAATTAAAGCTGTATTATCGATTAAATATCGTCAGCTGCCTCCAAGTCTTCATTACAAAAGCCCAAATCCTAAAATTAACTTTTTAACAAGTCCGTTCTATGTGAATACCACTTTGAAAGAATGGGAAAATACACAATACCCGTTACGTGCAGGAGTAAGTTCATTCGGTATCGGTGGTACGAATGCACATGTGATTTTGGAAGAAGCGCCTGAAGCTGTGACTTCAGATGCAGGACGCGAACAACATCTATTAATATTCTCAGGAAAGAATGAGGAAGCACTGAAACGCAACCTTGAAAAATATAAAACCTATTTCACTGAAAATCCAGCAGCTAAACTGGCAGATGTATCTTATACCCTTCAAACAGGGCGTGCACATTTCAATTACCGTCAAAGTTTAGTTTGCAGTACGGCTGATGAAGCATTGGAAGCTTTAAAAGAACAAGCTCCAGTTTCAAAAAGTGCGTCAGGTAAACAACCAATCGTATTCATGTTTAGCGGTCAGGGCTCACAATATACTGGGATGTACCAGGAGTTATATGAAAATGAAGCTGTTTTTCGTTCCGCAGCAGATGCATGTTTTGCAATCGTGGCTGAACAGTCAGGGATGGATCTGAAGGCCGTGATTTATCCGGAAGGAGCCAGTGCATTGAATATCAATGATACTTGTTACGCCCAGCCTGCTCTTTTTATCATGGAGTATGCATTGAGCTGTTTGTTATTGCATTGGGGAATTAAACCTGCAATGCTGATCGGACACAGCATAGGTGAATATGTAGCTGCCTGTATCAGCGGGGTATGGGGTATGGAAGATGCTTTGAAACTGGTGATTAAGCGTGGAGCTTTAATGCAGCAGGTAAAAAAGGGTCAGATGTTAAGTGTCTCGATCTCAGAACTGGAATTAAGAGATTTATTAAGAGGCGAGCCTGCGATTTCTCTTGCGGCAGTCAATAGCAACAGTTTAAGTGTGGTTTCGGGTGAAGAAGAACCTTTGATGGCCTTTGCAACTAAACTCACTACATCAGGCTATAAAAATAAAGTATTGCATACTTCCCATGCCTTCCATTCATGGATGATGGATGGGATTTTAGCGGAGTTCGAAAAAGCATTTGAAGGCATTAATTTTAAACCGCAACAAATTCCGGTGATCTCTAACCTGACTGGTGAGCCAGCAAAGGATAGTGAAATAGGAAGCCCGGCTTACTGGGTGAAACACCTGAGAAATGAAGTCCGCTTCAGTGCTGGTGCGGGACATATCCTGCAACAGGAACAGGTGGTTTTTATCGAATTAGGGCCAGGAAATGCTCTTTCTACTTTTGTACGTTCTCATCAAAACCGTACCCGTCAGCACAAAGTGATCAGTATGATCAGCAGTGCTGCACAGGTACATCAGGATCAGAGACAAGTACTCAAAGGGCTTGGCGAATTATGGGAGAACGGGGTCAGGATTAACTGGGAAACTTATTATCAGGACGAACAAAGACAAAAACTAGCCCTGCCTGCTTATTCATTTGATCAGGTGGCTTATCCTGTAAGTTTGCAGCAGAGCGTTCAGTCAATCAGTAAACAAAAAACCAGCATTGTTGATCAGTTCTATACACCAGATTTAAAAGACAGTGCGCTAAGCTACCTGATATTTGCTGATGAATATGGTGTAGGTAAATTGCTTGCAGAAAGCTTTAATAAAGAAGATATAGATTTCATCTATGTCACAAAAGGTACAGCATACCTTGAAAAAGGAAACAATCAATACGAACTGAATCCTGAATCGGCGGCAGGATACGAAGAATTGTTCAGCAGCTTACATGCGAAACAGATTGCCTTAAAAAGTATTGTATATGGCTGGGCAATCAAAGAAACACTGGGTTTGCAGCGAACTACCATAGATTTTGATATGACTGCATCAGATTTACAATTTGTGAATCATATTATCAAATCGACACATAAAATAAACAGTTCTTCTGTCGTACCAATTACTTTTCTAACGGGTGAACTGTATGAAATATTAGTACAGCAGCGCATTGACATCGCTATTGAAGCTTCAACTTTAATGAAGCCGGGTGAAGAAAAACAAGTCAGCCACACGGTTGAAAATCAAATGATCACCTTATGGGAAAACTTCTTTGGTATTTCTGATATTACGTATGCTGATGACTTTTTTGAGCTGGGTGGAGATTCTTTGAAAGCACTGGTTATGATTGGAAGAATTCACAGGCTGTTCGGCATTGAGATTTCCATTACAGAGTTTTTCAACTGTTCATCAGTCAGATTGCTAAGTGAAAATATTAAAAATAAGATCAATCAGAATGAAGGTACTGCTATCCAATATCAAGGCCTTAAGGCAGCAGCAGTACAAGAATATTATACGCTGAGTTCGGTACAGCAGCGCTTATACTTTCAATATAAATTTGATCAAAACTCCTTATCCTACAACCTGCCTTACTGTTTTGTGATGGAAGGAGAAGTTGATTACTCAAAGTTGAACTATGCCTTTACTCAGATTATTGAACGACACGAAAGTTTACGTACAAGATTTGTAGAAATAGAAGGTACACCATTTCAGCAAATTATAGCTGATCCGGCTTTCACAATAGAGACTCTGGAATGCAACACTGCACAATTACAGGCGGTCATTAAAGCATTTATCAGACCGTTTGATCTGAATAATGAAGCGCTGATCCGGGTTGCAGTAGCTACTACAGAAGCGCAGCAGCTTTTAATGATCGATATGCACCATATCATTACAGATGGTGTTTCGCACGGAATCTTTATTAAAGAATTCATGCAGTTATACAATAATGAAGTACTGCAACCTCTTAAACTTCAATATAAAGACTTTTCAGCATGGCAGCAGTCAGCTGATCAGCAGGAGAAAGCAAGCGGACATCAGCAATTCTGGCTGGATCAATTTGCCGCTGCGGTACCAGTATTGGAAATCCCTGCTGATTTCAACAGGCCAATGGTGCAGGAGCATCAGGGGCATGTCCTTAACTTTTCTATTGGCAAAGAAGATACACAGCAATTAAAATTAATAGCTGAATCTCAGGGGGCTACCTTGTTTATGCTTTTGCTGTCAGCTTATAATATCTTACTAAGTAAATTAAGTAATTCGGCAGATATCGTGGTTGGCACCCCTGCAAACGGACGTCAGCATGCTGATCTGGAAAATATGATGGGCATGTTTGTGAACACGCTCCCTATGCGCAACGCTGTTAAAGCTGAATGGAACTTCCAGGAGTTTTTAGCATCGGTTAAAGAGCATACTCTGAAAGCATTTGAGCATCAGGCATACCCTTATGAGAAATTAATTGATGATTTAGGAGTAGTCAGAAGTACCGGGCGCAATCCATTATTTGATGTCATGTTTGCTTATCAGAATTTCGAAAAATCTGAGCTTTCAGCAAATGGGTTACGATTAACCGAATATTCTGCCGGGCATATCACTTCCATATTTGACCTCAATTTACTGGCCTGTGAAAGGAACGGAGAACTGCTGCTGGATCTTATTTATTCGCCCGCACTATTTACCAGAGATACTATTGAAAAATACACGGGGTATTTTAATCAGATACTTTCAGCAGTTATCGCTGATCCGCAGCAAAAGATAGCTGATATCGCTATCCTTTCAATGGAAGAAAGAGAGTTGTTGCTGAATGAGTTTAACAACACTTTTGATGAGAATAACCCGGATAAAGAGACGATCATTTCGATGTTCGAAAAACAAGTTGCAACCACGCCTGATGCTATTGCCCTGGTTTTTAAAGATCAAAATATAAGCTACCTGCAATTGAACGCTAAAGTCAATGCAATCGCACAAAAAATAGGCTTTGACCTGGTTGAAAAAGAGAATAAAAAGATTGCACTATTATTCGATCCATCTATCGAAATGATTGCAAGTATATTGGCAGTTTTAAGATTAGGCGGTATTTATGTTCCGCTTTCACCTGAATCTCCGGCAGACAGAAATAGTTATATTCTGTCTAATTGCGATTGTGGCTTATTACTGATTCAGGATGCTGTATTTGATCAGGACTATATTGATTTATTATCAGCAGCAACGGCAAACGTTAAATTGATCAGCACCGGATATGATCAGGTGGCTTATCAGGAATATCCTGCTGTTGATGTTTTACCGGATGATTCAGTTTATATCATTTATACTTCTGGAACTACAGGGATGCCTAAGGGGGTAGAAATCAGGCATAAAGGGCTGATGAATTATGTGGCCTGGAGAATGTCGAATCATAAACTTACTGCTAAAGATGTCACCCTGCAATTAGTCTCTTACCATTTTGATGGTTTTGGCGCAGATATTTATCCAAGTCTGCTTGGAGGCGGGAAGTTTATCATTATCCCGAAGGAAGAGCGCTTGAATGCGAATTATATCATTAACGCTATTCAAACGGAAAGGGTAACCAATTTTGCTATGACACCTGGATTATATGGTGCTATAATTAATGGATTACCAGCAGGTGATCACTTTAGAGACTTAAGATTTGTTGTCCTTGCTGGTGAAAAAGCAAGCAGGAATTTAATTCAGACCAGCAATAGAGTCCTGCCGCATGTACTGCTTGAAAATGAGTACGGGCCAACTGAATCTACTGTTGGAGTGGTACACAATGATATACTGGACGAAAATAACAACGCTATAATCGGTAAGCCAATTGCCAATACCCTGATTTATATCCTGGGTAAAAATAATGAGCTGCTGCCACTTGGCTTCACAGGTGAACTGTGTGTTTCGGGAATAGGTATCGCTAAAGGGTATGTAAACAATGAAAAATTAACCAGTGAGAAGTTTATTGATAACCCTTTCGTCGCTGGTTTGAAAATATACAAAACAGGAGATCAGGCCAAATGGCTTCCTGATGGACAGCTCGAGTTTCTGGGCAGATCTGATAACCAGATCAAAATCAGAGGTTTCCGCGTAGAGCTGGAAGAAATTATGAGTCAGCTGACGCTGCACCCTGCAATTAAAGAAAGTGTGATTGTTGTTAAAGAAAAAGCTGAAGGTGAAAAACTGCTGGTGGCTTATTATACTACTTTTTACACTGTGGAAGTTGATGAACTCAGATCATTTCTGGCTGCTCAACTGCCAAATTATATGGTGCCTTCTTATTTTATGGCACTGGAACAGATGCCAATTACATTGGTAGGAAAACTGGATACGAAAGCATTGCCAGAGATCACCATACAGGCGGGACTGGATTATGTAGCCCCACAAACAACAGAAGAAAAAGCACTCTCAGAAGTTTGGAGCAAAGTTCTTGGTGTAGAGCGGATTGGGGTGACAGATAATTTCTTTGCCTTGGGTGGAGATTCTATCAAATCTATACAGATCAGTTCAAGAATGCATGCTTTAGGTTATGAAGTGCCGGTGAAAGAAATGTTCATTAGTCAGACGATCACAGAGCTGAGCAGAAAAATAAGGAAAACAGAAATCCTCACTGATCAGGCTATAGTACTTGGGAAAGTTGAATTAACTCCTATACAGCAATGGTTTTTTGATGGATCAATTGTCAACAAACAGCATTTCAATCAATCTGTAATGCTGAATTTCGCAGATGGGATTACGGCCGGATCGGTGAATACTATTTTCACAAAATTGCTTGAGCATCACGATGCTTTGAGAATGGTATTCAGCCAGCGTGAAAATCAGGTTATACAAGAATATCAGGAACCAGGATTACCCTTATCACTACTAGTCGAAGATCTTTCCACAGCTGACGATCCTGAAAATTCAATCCTGCTATTTGCACAACAAATGCAAACGGGAATTGAGCTGGAGCATGGCCCGTTAGTGAAACTAGGCTTATTCCAGATGAAAAATGGAAGTCGTTTATTGATCGTAATCCATCATTTGATTATCGACGGCGTTTCCTGGAGAATCTTATTTGAAGATATAGATACCTTATACAAACAGTTAATAGCAGGCGAAAAATTAGTCCTGCCACTTAAAACAGATTCTTTCCAGTCCTGGTCAGCACAGCTGGGTGAATATGTAAAATCAGCAACCTTCCATAAAGCAAAACAGTACTGGAATACGATACTGAACACAAATAAGGCGGCGATCAGAAAAGATGGAAAAGAAAATTCATATCAATTGCAGGATGTTAAAAGGATAGAGTTTGTGTTGAGTAAAAAGGAAACTTCTGCTTTATTGTCCCGCGTTAATCATGCCTTTGGAACACAGATCAATGATGTTTTACTGGCAGCCTTAGGGTTAAGTATCCGTCAGCAATACGGCGTTGAAAGCCTGATGATCGATCTGGAAAGCCATGGCAGGGAACAACTCACGCAGCATACAAACTTCGGACGTACCATAGGCTGGTTTACCAGTATGTATCCTGTTTTATTAACTATAACTCATGAAGATCTATCTGCTGTTTTAAAACAAGTTAAAGAAACATTAAGGGAGATTCCGAATAACGGACTGGATTTCTTACTACTAAAACAGCTTACAGCTGGTAACGACCTTTCTGCCCGTTCACAAATATGTTTCAATTACCTGGGACAATTTGATACAGATACAGCAGGCAATGCTTACACTATCGCTACAGAAAAGAAAGGAAATGATATCGCTGGAACGGAATCCATGGGTTACGACTGGGATATTGCAGGAATCATAACCGGAGGGCAATTGAAAATCGCTCTTGGATATTTTGAAGACCAATATACCACAACTGAAATCTCTTCTTTCATGGGGCTGTTTAATCAAAATCTGGTTGAAATCATTACGTATTGCAGTGCCATTGAGCAAACAGAACTTACGCCATCTGATCTGACTTATAAAGGGCTAACCATTAATCAATTGGAAGAGCTTCAGACTCAATACGCGGTAGAAAATATTTACACGCTATCACCACTACAAGAAGGGATGCTTTTTCATGCCCTGATTGCACCTGATTCGGATAATTATTTTGGACAGATGACTTACCGGGTAACGGGGCAACTGGATATTCAGGCTGTAGAACGCAGTATGAATGAACTGTTTGCCAGGTATGGAATATTGCGTACTACCTTTTTACACGGCACTTATGAAAGACCATTGCAATTGGTACAGAAAGGAAGGAAGATCGGCTTCCAGTTTCATGATATCCGTATGGAGTCTTTATTGACTTCAAAAGATGAAATGATGCTTCAGTACAGAATGGAAGACAGAGCCCGTAAATTTAATTTATCGGAAGATGTATTGATGCGATTGTCTATCTATCAGACAGATACTGATGAATTTGAATTTATATGGAGTCATCACCATATCCTGATGGATGGTTGGTGTATGGGAATTATCATCAGGGAATTCAGAACACTTTATTCGCATCATAAAAATCAAAAGGAAATCACTTTGCCAAAAGTGCGCCCTTACGCTGATTATATCCAGTGGTTGGAAAACAGAGATCAGGAAGTCTCTGTAAACTATTGGAAAGATTACTTGTCAGGTTATGAAAGTCTTTCTTCATTACCTAAAAAAGAAACGCTATCAACTGCTAAATCATTCGTTCCTGCATCAGAAGAATTTATTCTGGATAAAGAAATTACAGGGAAATTAAGAAAAGCATCCGCAGCAAATGGGGTGACTATCAATACCATCTTACAAAGTGCATGGGGTATTTTACTGGCAGCCTACAACAATACAGATGATGTCCTGTTTGGATCGATCGTTTCAGGGCGTCCGGCAGAAATAGCCGGAGTAGAATCTATGGTTGGATTATTTATCAATGCCATCCCGTTCAGGTTAAGAATCGACAAAGAGGAAACTATCAGGACATTGTTACAGCAAGTACAAAATGCCTGTCTGGATAACGAAGCGCATCAATATGTTTCCCTTGCCTTAATCCAGTCCTTCAGTGATCTTGGGCCGGGTCTTTTAGATCACATCCTGATTTTTGAAGATTATCCGATGACAGCGGAAGTGCAGGGAGCTGATGCAGAATTCGCAGTTAAAAATGTAGAATTATTTGAACAGACCAATTACGATCTCTCGGTGATGATTGCTCCGGCCGATGAAATCACAATCAAATTTGATTATAACACAGACGTTTATGAAGGGGAGCTCATCAAACAAGCAGCCAGACACTTCAACAATATTATCGTACAGCTTGCTGATGAAGATAAAAGCAACATCACAGCGCTGGAGTTTGTGACCACTTCAGAAAAACATCAGTTATTACATGAATTCAATACGACAGCAAAAGAGTTTGACAAAAGAATCTTTATCGACTTATTTAAAGATCAGGTTAACAAAACTCCCGAAGCTATTGCTGTAGTACACAACCTGTCCAGTTTGACTTATGAGGAATTATATCACAGGTCAAAAGTACTGGCGCTGCAATTAATCAAAGCAGGTGTAAAACCTGGTCAGAAAGTAGCACTTTATATGCCAAGGAGTATTGAAATGCTGGTTGGAATACTGGGCGTTTTCCAGGCTGGCGGTGGTTATGTGCCCATAGATGTCGACTATCCTAAAGAACGCATCCGGGAAATACTTTCCGGTAGTGAAACTCAGGTTGTACTGGTTACCGCAGACGTAGCAGATGAAATTGACGAATTAAGAACTTCATTACCTGATTTAGAACAAGTCATCTGTATAGATACACTTGCTGATCCGGATGAGGACGCAGAAATTGATCAGGAGGGGTATGGCATGCAGGATCTGGCTTATATTATTTATACTTCCGGAACTACAGGTAAGCCTAAAGGTGTGATGATTCATCAGTTAGGAATGATCAATCATATCTATTCAAAAATAGATGACTTAAAACTTGACGAGCATACAGTTATCGCTCAAAGCGCGTCACCATGTTTTGATATCTCAGTATGGCAGTTTTTAACAGCTTTATTAGTAGGCGGGAAGACACATATTATTGATAAGGAAATACTGACTTCACCAAAACAGCTGATCAGCGAGTTAAACAGAGGCGGGGTTACTATTTTTGAATCAGTTCCATCCCTGATGACTACATTTTTAGAAGAAATGCCCGACCATCAGGATAATTCTTTAAAACAGCTGGTCTGGATGATCCCAACCGGTGAACCATTAACGATCTCCTTAGTGAGAAAATGGTATACCTATTTTCCGGATATCAAACTGCTGAATGCTTACGGGCCAACTGAAGCCTCAGACGATATTACCGTTCATGAGGTGGCTTATCCTGAAGAAAACCAGCAGCTGATTTCTATTGGGAAACCTATTCAGAACATGAAAATCTATATCGTAAGCAAACAGCTGAGTTTATGTCCTGTAGGGATTGAAGGCGAAATTTGTGTAGCGGGATTGGGCGTTGGTTTGGGATACTATAAGGATGAAGAGAAAACCAATAAGGTTTTTATCAATAATCCTTTCGCAGAAGAGAAAAACAGTGGTTATGATATCTTGTATAAAACAGGGGATATCGGATACTTTACCCCAACAGGAGATATTATCTGCTTAGGAAGGATTGACCATCAGGTTAAGATCCGTGGGCTGAGAATGGAACTGGGTGAAATTGAAAACAGGCTTTCTGCACACGAACTGGTGCAGGCAAGTACCATTCTGGCAGTCAAAAAGAATAACGATACCTACCTGGTTGCTTATTACCAGGCAGAACAGGAAATAGACCCTGCAATATTAAAGGATTTCCTGTTGCAGACCCTGCCGGATTATATGGTGCCTGCTTATTACATGCAGCTGGAAAGAATGCCCGTTACCTCTAATGGTAAGTTAAACCGGAAAGCACTCCCTGCTTACAGCATTAAACAAAACGATCAGGATATCAGGCCTGCCAATGCAGTCGAAGAAAAGCTGATTGGGTTCTGGTCTGAAATTCTGAATATAGATCCAGAGCTGATGAATATCAGCAGCAACTTCTTTGATTTAGGTGGACATTCTTTAAAAGCGATCACGCTGGTAAATAAGATTCACAAGTTTTTTGGAGCCGAGGTTCCATTGAAAGAAATCTTTCAGAAACAGAGTATAGAAAATATAGCAGATTATTTAATCACCGTTCAGCAGATCCCATGTGAAATGGAATTTGAGGGCAACATTACAGAAATTTCGATATGAGAATAGACGAATACATAACCAATTTGAGGAAGGTTAATCAAATCACCATTCATGTTGTTGACCAGGTGTTGAAGCTGAAAGCTCCTGACCATGCGTTAACCCCACAGCTTATTGAAGAGATCAAAGCTCGGAAAGCAGAGATCCTGGAATTTTTTTCCAAAGCTAATACTGGCGATAAACTGTCTGCTATTCCTGCCGCGGCCACTAAAAGTTCTTATGTTTTATCCGCTGCACAGAAACGCATGTATTTTTTATATGAGCTTGATCAAAGTTCTGTGGCTTATAATATGCCACAATTCATCAAGCTGGAAGGAAAAGTTAATGTGACACGTCTGGCTGAAGCTTTAAGAAATCTGGTAAAGCGTCACGAAAGTTTGCGTACCATATTTCGTATAGAACAGGATGAACCTGTACAATATATTCTGGAAGAAAGCGACTTTGGAATGGTACATACACTGACCGAAGACGCAGATCCGGTACTGGCAAATTTTGTCAAACCATTTGATCTTCATACTGGCCCTTTATTGCGTGCAGAATTGATCAGTACCAGTACTGGAGTACATATACTGGCTATCGATATGCCACATATCGTTACCGACGGAGTTTCTAATGTTTTGCTGGTTCGTGATTTTATACAGCTTTATCAGGGCTTAAAGCTTGAAGGGCTGACTATACATTACAAGGATTATGCAGAATGGCAGCAAAGTGAAGGCAGGCAAACTGTACTGGCTGCTCAAAAAGAATTCTGGTTAACTGCTTATGCAGAAGAAACTAACCAGTTGAATCTGCCCTCAGACTTTCCACGTCCACAGCTTAAACAACATGCAGGAGACACGGTCAAATTTACGCTGGACAGTACCATAACAGCTGGCTTACTGCGATTAAGCGCAGAACAAGGCGTAACGATGTATATGATCCTGTTATCTTTTTATAAGATTTTGCTGGGCAGGCTCGCTAATACAGCCGATGTGGTTGTAGGCAGTCCGGTTGCTGGCCGTGAACATACAGATCTGGAAGGAATTATAGGCATGTTTGCCAATACGCTCCCCATACGCAGTTATCCTGAAGGGGCTAAAACTTATCAGGATTATCTGGCAGAATTAAAGCAGATTTCTTTGCAATGTTTTGAAAATCAGTCCTATCAATATGAAGAGCTGGTGAACAACTTAAAAATTGACCGTGATACCAGCCGCAACCCATTATTTGACGTGATGTTCTCTTATGAGAACTTCGGAGATGATAGTCTGGAACTTCCTGGTTTAATTATAAGTCCTTATCAAAGCAATCATTATATTTCAAAGTTTGACCTGACTTTATCAGCTTCCCAGCAAGGTGAAACACTGCACCTTCAATTCGACTATAGTACTTCACTGTATAACAAGGAAAGGATTAGCCGTTATGTCACTTATTTCCAAAAGATAGCAGTTGCGGTTCTGGAAGATGTAACCGTGAAAATATCCGCGATCAACCTGTTGAGTAAAGAAGAGGTCGAAGAACAATTGGAGACTTTCAATATGACCGCAATAGCCTATCCACGTGAACAAACGCTGCTTGATTTATTCAGTGCACAGGTTTTACGTACACCGGGTCACATCGCAGTCGTTCATGAAAACTCGGAATTAAGCTATCAGGAACTAGAGGCACGTGCCAATCAGCTTGCAAATTACCTCAGGTCAAAAGGAGTTTCAACAGCTACGCATGTTGCCATTTTGGTGGAACGTTCGGTAGAAATGATCATTGGCCTGCTGGGGATATTGAAAGCAGGAGCAGTCTATATCCCATTGCACAATAATCAGCCTTTAAGCCATCAGCAGCAGATTATAGCAGAAAGTAAATCTGAATTTTTACTATGCTCTTCTGCCGTAGCAGCAAACTATCGGCAGCTTAAAACCTTAAATATTGATGATGACCTGATTCTGGAGCAAAGTACAGCGGATCTTAATTTAGCATTATCGCCGGAAGCTATAGCTTACATTATTTATACCTCCGGTACAACTGGAAAACCAAATGGTGTGCTGGTCAATCACCGTTCAGTGGTGAACCTGCTGGCTTATCAGCAACAAGTTTTTGGCATAGATTCAGAAGAGTCAATTCTACAGTTTGCAACACTCAGTTTCGACGCTTCTGTAGAACAAATCTGGCTGGCACTGCATACCGGGGCAAAACTGGTATTAATCAGTACCGCAGTAATTACGGATCAGGCGAAATGGAATGCTTATCTGATTCGTCACAAAATCACCCATTTACATGCTACTCCCTCATTTCTTGAACAAATGGATCTGCCAATGCCAAATCATATCAAACGCATTATTGCAGGTGGTGAAGAATGTTCTCCACATCTGGCAAACAGATTTTGTGAAGATTATAAATTCTACAATGAATACGGGCCTACAGAAACCACTGTAACCGCGGTAGAATACGAGGTTAAAGAAAAAATAGCATTGGATAATAAAGTCCCTATAGGCCGTCCGGTGGGTAATACCAAAGTCTATATTCTGGGTGCAAACAGAGAACTATTACCTAAAGGAGTTACAGGAGAACTGTATATCGGAGGCGACGGGCTCACTCAGGGATATTTTAATGCAGAAGCACTGACCAGTGCGCGGTTCATTCCTAACCCTTATGCAACAGGAGAACTGATCTATAAAACAGGAGATCTGGTTAGATGGCTGGAAGATGGGAACCTGGTTTACCTGGGCAGAAATGATGAGCAGGTAAAAATCAGAGGTTTCAGAATAGAACTGGGGGAGATTGAGTGCCAGTTGTTAAAACATGAAGACATACAACATGCAGTGGTTACAGTGTACACGAATGGCCATGAAAAATACCTTGCAGCCTATTACGTATCACCCGGTGTCCTGACTGATTATGAACTCAGAAGTTTTCTGGGAAGCAAGATTCCTGATTATATGATTCCTGCAAGCTTTATCAGGCTGGAAAGTATTCCTTTAAATGCAAACGGGAAAATCGACAAGAAAGCTTTACCAGATCCTGTCATGAATTTAAAAGAGGATTATGTCGCACCAGCTAACCCAACGGAAATGCAGCTGGTAGAAATCTGGTCTTCCCTACTTCAACTGGAACCAGCATTGATCAGTGTCAATAAGAGCTTCTTTGAACTCGGCGGCCATTCTTTAAAAGCAGTGACGATGGTCAACAAAATCAGAAGCCAGATGAATGTTGAAGTGTCATTGAAACAGATTTTTCAAATGACAAGTATACAGGAGATTTCCAATTATATAGCCAATGAACTTTGGTTAAAATCGACCATGGACCACACCTTGAATGAGGAATTTATTTTAGACTAAAATCTTACTTATGAATACGTTAATCACAAAATTAAGAGGTTTGCAGATTGCATTGAATGTGGTAGATGGCAAGCTTAAAATTAATGCTCCCAAAGGGGTCGTTACGCCGGAGATTCTTGCAGACATTCAGCAAAATAAAGACGAGCTGATCCAATTCATTACTAACCTATATCAAAAAGAAGAGCTCCAGGTGATCAGCCCTGCTGTAGAAAAGACTTATTATAAGTTATCATCTGCGCAGAAAAGAATGTACTTTTTGTACGATCTGGAGAAAGAATCGACTGCCTATAATATGCCGCAGTCTATCAAAATGACTGGCGAGCCTGATATGATCAGACTACAAACAGCATTTGAACGCCTGGTGCAAAGACATGAAAGCCTGCGTACCATTTTCGTGATTGTGGACGAAGAACCTTATCAGCAGATCATAGCAAGTCCGGTTGTGAATGTCGCCTGTTTTCACGCCATAGATGAAGCAGAAACTGCGGCCGTTATTCAGAACTTTGTTTGTCCTTTTGACTTATCACGTGCGCCGCTGATCCGCCTTGGCGTAATCAGTAATACCGCAGATGAATATATGCTGCTGGTAGATATGCATCATATTATTTCGGACGGCTTATCCAATGAGATTTTACTGGAAGAATTTTATGCGCTGTATGAAGGCAAAGTATTGGCTCCGCTGAAATTACAGTATAAAGATTATGCAGAATGGCAGAATTCTGAGCAACAACAATTCGCTATTGCCCAACAAGGCAAATATTGGTTGAGCTTGTTGCAGCATAATTTACCTGTGCTGGATCTACCCTCAGATTTTCAGCGTGTAACACGCTCCGGTGAAGAAGGAGGCTTAATCAGTACTTATTTAACTGCTGAACAGTACACTGGTGTACAAGCATTTTGTGTAAAATGTAATATCACGGCAAGCATGCTTTTTTATAGCCTGTTCAGTATCCTGTTATCAAAACTAAGCGGACAGGAAGAACTTATATTAGGATTGTCGGCAGCTGGCAGAAATCATCCTGATCTGGAAAAGATTATTGGGTTATTTGTCAATTCGCTGCCTTTGAAAAGTTCTCCTGCTCACGATAAAACAATAGAAGAATTTATCTCAGAAGTAAGGACTGCAACCTTGCAGGCTTACGATAATCAATATTTTCAATTTGATGATTTAGTCAATAAGCTGAATATAAAACGTGAAGATGGACGTAACCCGATGTTCGATGTGATGTTGAATATGGTAGGAAGAGCTGATCAGGAAATTGATTTCTTAAATCAGCCTGCCGGTACTTATTCGCATTTATCCTCTGCTAAAAGATTCGACCTGACACTGAATATTTTTGAATATAACAATACAGCAAACTTACAGTTGCAATACGATGCAGGGCTATTTTTAGCGGAGACCGCAGAGGCCATGCTGAAACAACTGGTTCACCTGATTTCCGCATTGGATAGTTTGGAAGGAAAGAAAATCTCGGCGATAAGTATTGAAAGTGAAAGCAGGATACAAGAGATCAGAGCTGAACTAAATAATTATACCACCTTAAATGAGAATAACCTGGTTCCGGCATCTTATCATCAGGAAAGAATGTGGTTTATTGACCGCTTTGAATCCGGATATCTGTATGAGGCTGGCCCCGTTTATCATAATATTCCCCTGATCGTTAGTATCGGCGGAGCGCTGAATGCAGCGTTACTTGAAAAAAGTATACAGACTGTTATCAATCAATATGCTATACTTCAAACAAATATTATCAATATTGATGAAGCCGCATTTCAGCAGGTACGCAACGATTATACCCTTAACTTATCCATCAAAGAGCTGTCTGATGTACAATCGGCAACAGCTTATATCCATGAATTGATCAATATCCCTTTTGAGCTTGATCAGTTTCTTGTCCGGGCATCTTTAGTGAAAATGACAGCTCACGACTTTAAGCTGGTCCTGGTTTTCCACCATGTCATTGCAGATAGTTATACTGTATCTGCGCTGGTTGAAGAAATATTTGCCACTTACCAGGTTATGGTTAAAGGGACTTTTGTACCTAAAGAAAACGTCAGCCTATCCTACCAGGGCTTTTCATTATGGCAGAAAGAGAAGTTATCCGCAATGGAACCTTACCTGTTAGCTTATTGGAAGATTCAGCTTGCAGGTAAATTAAAAGCATTGGAATTGCCTTTAGATCGTCCAAGAGCAGCCATTCATACTTATACTGCGGATGCCCTTCCAGTAACACTTTCACCAGAGCTTTGTGCAAAGCTGATAACTTATGAACGCCAGAGTGGTGTTGCAATGAATTTGCTGTTAATGGCTGCCTTCAAAATACTATTGAAGAAATATGCACAACAGGATGAAATTATCATCGGAACAAGTTTCCATAACAGAGGGCAGGAAATATTGGAAACAACTATGGGGCCGGTTGCGAATTTGATCGTACTTAAAAGTGTGATCGCTTCTGATACCTGCTTTAACCAGTATTTAGCTGAACTCGGCATCACTTATTCAGATGGACTGAAATACGGTGAAATGCCATTCGACAAACTGGTTAAGGAATTAGCTCCTGAAAAAGACATGAGCAGAACAGCGCTGTTTGATGTTTTGTTCCAATATGAAACCTTTGAGCCTCTTCAGGCCGAAGGACTTGAACTTAACGTGGAAACGACCAATTTAGGTTTAGGAAAATATGATCTGAATTTGTTTTTACAACAAAACGAAGCTCAGATAGCTGGTCAGCTGGTCTTTAACCTTGATTATTTCGAACCTTCAAAAATGATCAGGTTCGTAACGCATTACGAAACGCTGCTCAACAACTTATTAGCTACCCCTGATGCCCGGTTTTCTACTATTGAATTTTTGACGGAAACGGAAAAAGAAATAGTATTAAAAGCGTATGATTACACTGCTGTAGCACATCCGGCTGAAAAAACACTGATAGATTTATTCAATGAGCAGGTGCTAAAATCGCCAGATCAGTTTGCACTGAAATTTGCGGATCAGACGATGACTTACCGGGAACTGGATCGTGAATCTACCCGTCTGGCTTATTTATTACAGCAAAGTGGAGTAAAAGCGAATGACATCATTGGTTTATTAACTGACCGTTCTTTTGAAACCATCACCGGTATGCTGGCTATTCTTAAATCGGGAGGCGCTTACTTACCAATTGATATTGATTATCCGTCAGAAAGAATAAACTATCTGATTAAAGATAGTGGGACAAAAATTGTCTTAACCTCGAAAACCACTTCGGCAGCAATAGAAAATGCAGCCTTACTAAGCTTCATTTATTTTGAAGAGGTGGCTGCTTTGCCTGAAGATCTTGTTTGCCCGGTTTATCAGAATGATCCTTGTGATTTATGCTATATCATTTATACTTCCGGAACAACAGGAAATCCTAAAGGGGTAATGATTGAACACCGGAATGTAGTCCGTTTATTGTTTAATGAACAATTCCAGTTTGACTTCGGGTCTTCAGATATCTGGACCATGTTCCATAGCCACTGCTTTGACTTTAGTGTCTGGGAAATCTATGGTGCATTGTTATTTGGCGGTCAGCTGGTCATCATCCCTAAACAGCTATCGGCAAATACTGCTGCTTATCTCCAGATTTTAAAGGATGAAAAAGTGACCATCCTTAATCAGACTCCGGGTGCTTTTTACAACCTGGTTCAGGAAGAAGAAGCCTGTATAACGAAAGAATTAAATTTACGTTATGTGATCTTTGGGGGAGAAGCATTAAGCCCGGGCAAATTGAAAAGCTGGCATGAGCAGTATCCTGCTGTTAAACTGATTAATATGTTCGGGATTACAGAAACTACTGTTCACGTCACTTATAAAGAGATTGGAGCTTTCGAGATCCAGCATAACATTAGTAATATCGGGACTCCGATCCCAACCTTATCCGTTTATATTTTCGATGAAAACCAACGCTTGCTTCCGCAGGGCGTGATTGGTGAATTGTATGTTGGCGGAGCTGGGGTAGCCAGAGGATATCTGGGCAGAGACGAACTTAATGCAGTGAAATTTATAACAAATCCTTACCGCCCCGAAGAAAGATTGTACAGATCAGGAGATCTGGTTCGGGCGCTTGAAAACGGAGAACTGGAATATATGGGTAGAAATGATGATCAGGTTAAGATCAGAGGGTTCAGAATTGAACTTGATGAGATTGCTTTCCAGTTATCGGAATATGATCAGATTAAAAAATCTACAGTTGTTGTTGGCGAAAGAGAAGGTGAAAAATATATTGCTGCTTATTACGTGTCGGCGGATGAAATTCCGGTAAGCGAACTCAGATGTTTTCTGCTGGATAGATTACCTGATTACATGATGCCTGCCTACTTTATCAGCATGGATCATATTCCATTAACAGGGAATGGCAAAGTAGATAAAAAAGCACTGCCATCAGTAAATGGTTCCATTGTACATGCCTATGAAGGTGCTTCAAATGCAGTGGAAGCAGATTTACAAAGTATATGGGCTGCTGTTTTAAAATTAGATCAGGAGGCAATCAGTGTAACCCGGAGCTTTTTTGAACTGGGTGGTCACTCGCTGAAAGCAGCAGTTCTGGTGAACCGCATCAGTAAAGAATTGGGTGTACAGCTAAAACTGAAAGACATTTTCAGAAGTCAGACGATCCGGGAAATGAGTTTACTCATCAATAGTTCGGTTCAGCCGGTGCCTGCTGGCATTCCAACTGCTCTGGCTAAGGCATGTTATGTTTTATCTGCTGCACAAAAGCGGATGTACTTCTTATATCAACTGGATAAAAATTCTGTTGCTTATAACATGCCGCAGTTTATCAGGATGGAAGGTGAATTGGATACCATTCGTTTACGTAAAGCCTTAAAAGCTTTGGTAGAACGCCATGAAAGTTTGCGTACAGTATTTGGAATGGAGCAGGATGAGCCTGTTCAGTATATACTAAAAGAAAGTAATTTTGAATTAGTTCATACTATAACCAGGGAAGTAACTACAAGACTGGCTGATTTTGTTAAACCTTTCAACCTTGAATCCGGCCCGTTGCTGCGTGCAGAATTGATCAGCATCGGCAATACTGAACATGTGCTGGCTATAGATATGCACCATATTGTAACTGATGGGGTTTCCAATGGTCTGCTGGTACATGATTTTATGCAGCTTTATCAAGGTTTGAACCTTACAAGTCTAAATATTCAATACAAAGATTACGCAGAATGGCAGCAAAGTGAAGCCAGGCAGCATGTACTGGCCACTCAAAAAGAATTCTGGTTAGCTGCTTATGCGGCAGAAACCAACCAGCTGAACTTACCTTCTGACTATCCGCGTCCACAGGTTAAACAGCATGACGGGGACTGTATCAGTTTTACACTGGATCACGGCATAACCAGTGGATTGCAGCAATTAGGCAGTACTGAAGGTGCCACGATGTACATGATCCTGTTATCATTTTACAACATCCTGTTAGGGAAACTAGGCAATACGGCCGATGTGGTTGTTGGCAGTCCGGTTGCAGGCCGTGAACATGCAGATCTGGAAGGAATTATGGGCATGTTTGCCAATACGCTTGCGTTGCGCAGTTATCCCGAAGGAACTAAGACTTACCGCGATTATCTGTCAGAAGTGAAACAGGTTGCTTTGCAATGTTTTGACAACCAGGGATATCAGTATGAAGACCTGGTGAGCAGCCTGAAAATTGACCGCGATACCAGCCGTAACCCATTATTCGATGTCATGTTTTCTTATGATAATTTTGAGAACGAAGGATTGGAATTGCCTGGTCTGAAAATCAGTCAGCTCAGCGGCGTACATCATATTTCCAAGTTTGACCTGACCTTGTCGGCGCGGCAAGGCGATGGAATGCTGCATTTGCAATTTGATTACAGTACTGCTTTATACAGCCGCGAAAGGATTAGCCGTTATGCGGCTTATTTCCAGCGGATCGCTGCTGCGGTTCTGGCAGATACAAACACAACGCTTTCCGCTATTAACTTACTGAGCAAAGCGGAAGAAAAAGAACAATTAGAAGTATTCAATAACACGACCGTACCGTATCCGCAGGATAAAACGCTGATCGATTTATTCGAAGCGCAAGTTGCAAGAACACCAGATCATATTGCCCTGCGCTGCGCATCGGGCACGCTGAGCTATAAAGAATTCAATAAAAAGGCAGACCAGTTTGCCTCTTATCTGAAGGCAGTCGCCCATATAAAACCCGGCGAACTGGTAGGAATTTTACTGGAAAGAGAAGAATACCTGATGTTATCCATTTATGGGATATTGAAAGCAGGTGCAGCTTATGTGCCAATTGACCCGCATTCACCCGCAGATCGCATCAACACTATCATTTCAGTTTCTGGAATCAGTGCGCTGGTCAGCCGTAGCCGTTATTACCAGAACAAAGATCTTGTAATAGCAGGAATGCTGATTGATCTGGACAATTGTGAGGAAACAATCCATACACAGTCCATCGTTAAAATAACTGCACCACGCAGTACAGATCTTGCTTATGTAATTTATACTTCCGGTTCAACCGGAGTCCCTAAAGGAGTAATGGTTGAACACCATTCGGTAGTTAACAGGCTAGTCTGGATGCAGAAAATGTACCCGATCAATGAAACGGATGTCCTGCTTCAGAAAACCCCTGTTGTATTTGATGTGTCGGTCTGGGAACTTTTCTGGTGGTCATTTACCGGAGCCTCGTTATGCCTTTTACGTCCCGGCGCAGAAAAAGAACCAGAAGAACTGATTTCAGAAATCGCAGCCAATAAAATTACGGTACTTCACTTTGTACCACCCATGTTGCAAGCGTTCCTGATGTTTTTGGAACGTGATCCTATGCTTAAAGCAGTAGCCGGTGTGGATAAAGTATTTGCCAGTGGAGAAGCGCTGAAGCCTGAACAAGTACAAGCTTTCAAAAAAACAATGTATAGCGCACATAACAGCAGGCTGATCAATATGTATGGCCCTACAGAAGCTACGGTGGAAGTGAGTTATCATGAAATAGATTTTGAAGCCGCCAACACGATCATCCCTATCGGCAAGCCAATTGATAATATCCGCTTATATATTGTAGACCAGTATAACAAGCTGGTTCCAAAAGGCGTAAATGGTGAACTGTGTATTGCAGGAGCCGGACTGGCCAGAGGTTATCTGAACAGTGAGGAACTAACTGCACAGAAATTCATCGCTAATCCATGGGAACCCGGAGAACGCCTTTACAAAACAGGTGATGTCGCTTACTGGTTGGAAACAGGTGAAATTGCTTATACCGGACGAATCGACTTCCAGGTTAAACTCAGAGGTTACCGGATCGATTGCGGAGAGATCGAAAGTCACCTGCAAAACTATCCGGGATTACAGGAACCCATAGTACTGCTCAAAGAAGATGGAGACACAAAATATCTGGCGGCCTATTATGTTGCCCCTTCAGAGATTGCAGAAGAAGCTTTAACCAATTTCTTGTCAGAAAAGATCCCGGCTTATATGATCCCTGCACATTACGTACAGCTGGATAAATTACCGCTCACTACCAGTGGTAAAGTGGACAGAAAGGCTTTACCAGACCCGCAACTCCATTTGAAGATTACTTACATCAAACCAATTAATCAAATACAAAGAGATCTGGTCAGCATCTGGTCAGAAGTGCTGAACAAGAATACAGCAGATATTTCTGCGAATGCGAACTTCTTTGATCTTGGAGGAAATTCCCTGAGCCTGATGAAACTCGTTAACCGGATCAATCAGCATTTTGATGCGAATCTAACCGTAGCGAATATGTTCAGATACCCGGTGATCTCACTGATCGCAGAATTTTTATCAGTTCCGGATATACAGTTCGGAGCTATAGAAGCAGATATCCAGGATGATCTGGATCAAATGAATGAAGTTATTGGATTATTAAATCATAATTAATATCAAGATGAGAAAATATACAGGTTTAGAAGTCGCTGTTATTGGTTTGGCCGGAAGATTTCCACAGGCTGATACGATTGAACAATATTGGGAAAACTTAAAAAATGGTAAGGACTGTATCAGCGAGTTGAGTGATGCAGAACTATTGGCAGAAGGCGTCTCGGAACAACTGCTTAAAAATAAAGACTACGTTAAGGCTAATTCTTATTTAGAAAACAAAAAGTACTTTGACGCAGAGTTTTTTGGTTACAGACCTGATGAAGCAGAATTGATGGATCCGCAATTAAGGATCTTTCACGAATGCTGCTGGGAGGCTTTGGAAGACAGCGGTTATAGCACCACAGCGCTGAAAGAAAAAGTAGGCGTATTCGCAACCGGTACACCAAATGTAAACTGGGTCTTGTATTCCATGCATAAAAACAGAGAACAGCTGGTAGATGATTTTTCAGCATCACATCTCAGAGAAGTCTCTTTTCTAAGTTCAAGGATCGCCTATAAATTTAATTTAAAAGGCCCTGCTGTTTACCTGCAAACTGCCTGTTCTTCTTCGCTGGTCGCTATCCATGAAGCTTGCAATAGCTTATTGCTGGGGGAATGTGGAATGGCATTGGCCGGAGGAATTGCTGTCCATAACTATTCAAAAAAAGGGTATCTCTATGAGAAAGGTATGATTACCTCGAAGGATGGTAAATGCAGACCTTTTGATGTAGACTCTGATGGTACAGTAGGTGGAGAAGGTGCAGGAGTAATCGTATTGAAAAAACTTAAAGACGCGATCAGAGACAGAGATAACATTTATGGTATTATCAAAGGAACTGCGATCAACAATGATGGTAACAGTAAAGTCGGTTATACTGCACCAAGCGTAAAGGGGCAGGTTGATGCGATCAAAAAAGCACATAAAATGGCTGGTGTGGATTCATCCAGCATCACTTATATAGAGACTCACGGAACGGCAACAGCGCTTGGAGATGCAATAGAAATTGAGGCTTTGAATGAAGCTTTCGGAAACGAAAAAGTTATCAAATGTGCTATAGGATCTGTTAAATCTAATATTGGTCACCTGGATACAGCTGCGGGTGTAGCTGGTTTTATTAAAACGATCCTGACCCTGAAGCATAAACAGCTTCCGCCAAGTTTACATTTTACGGCTCCGAATGCCAATATCAGCTTTACTAACGGCCCGTTTTATGTCAACAATAAATTAACCAGCTGGCAGCAGCAATCAGGTGAGCCATTAAGAGCAGGAGTGAGCTCATTTGGCATCGGTGGCACAAATGCGCATATCGTATTGGAAGAAGCGCCGGAACTTGAACTTCAGCCACAAACCAGGGATCATCAACTCATTTTCCTGTCTGCAAAATCACAGGCAAGTCTGGAAGAAAACACAGTCAGACTGACTGATTACTTTAAGAAAGAAAATCCTGCTTCCCTGGCCGATATCGCTTACACGCTGCAAAAAGGAAGAGACAAGTTTAAATACCGGAGAATGCTGATTGCGGCAAACGGTGCAGAAGCTATTCAGATTTTAACTGATCATAAATTCATTGATCATAACGCTTCCGAAACACAGGAAGATCTTCAAAATATTGTGTTTATGTTTTCAGGACAGGGTGCACAGTACATCAACATGTACCAGGACCTTTATGAGAAGGAAGGCTTCTTCAAAGATCAGGTTGATGCCTGCTTTGAAATTGCAAAGACTTATACCGATGCAGATTTGCAGGCAGTTTTAACCAATAAAGACGGACAAAATAAAACTATAAATAATACCCAATATGCACAACCATTGTTATTTATAATGGAATATGCAATGGCAAAATTACTGATGAGATGGTGTGTAAAGCCTGAATATATGATTGGGCACAGCGTGGGAGAGTATGTTGCAGCTTGTATTAGCGGCGTATTCAGCCTGAACGATGCAATTCGTTTGGTGGTGCGCCGCGGACAGTTAATGAGCGAAGTAGAACAAGGAGGGATGCTGAGTATCAACTGTACTGAAAAAGAGCTGAATTTGTTAAAAGAGAATTTTGAAGGGATTGATGTTGCTGCGCTTAACAGCGAAAACTCTTGTGTTGTTGCAGGCACAACGGCAGCTATTGAAACCTTCGAAGCTCATGTTAAATTAAGTGGATATGAAGCAAAACTGCTCCATACTTCGCATGCTTTTCATTCTCACATGATGGATGAAATACTCAGCAAATTTGAACAGGAAGTTTCTCTGGTAACAATTAACCAACCACAAATTCCATACGTGTCCAATCTTTCAGGTGAACTGGTTACCTGCGAAGAATTGAAAACCCCTGCTTATTGGAGTAAACATTTACGCAGTACCGTTAATTTCTTAAAAGGCAGCCAGTGGTTGCTGAATCAGGGTGATGCTGTGTTTATAGAAATAGGGCCAGGCAGAGCACTCAGCAATTATCTCTCAGAAAATAAACTAAAAACAGCGGGGCATCATATCCTGAATACTACCCGTCAATTCAACCAGCAAATCAACGATCAGAAATATCTTATTGAAAAACTAGGCCGCTTGTGGTTGCTGGGAGTTAAAGTGGATTGGGATAGTTATTATACCGATGAACAAAGACAAAAAGTTTCTCTGCCAGCTTATGCATTCCATAAAACTCCTTTTACTACCGATGTTGATGCATTTACACTGGTTCAAAGTCAATTAAAAGCTCTTCCTCCGGTAAGCGGAACTCACGTGGAAAATTATATCCATGCCCATAGCTGGCAATTATCATCGCTCCCTAATGAGGCCGCGGAGTTAAAAGAAAAACAAATGAACTTCCTGGTATTTTCAGGAACAGAAGTTCTTAGCAGTGCAATCCTCAAAGACTTACAATCCAATGGGCAAAATGTAATTGAAATCAGAAATGGATCAGTCTTCAGGAAATTAGATAATCAGCATTATGAATTGAATCTTACACAGACCGAAGCACTGGCCGAATTATGGAATGACCTTGCGGCACAAGAGTTGACTATTCATCATATCATTTATTGTCGTGCATTGAGCAGCCAGCCACTGACTGTAAAATATGAAGCTATTGAAACACAATTCTCTACGGGTTATATAGGTTTATCCTGCCTGGCGAAATCACTCTCTATTGCAGGTAGATCGGAGCCTGTTCAGTTAACCGTGATTAATAACCGTTTGGCCAATGTGACCGAAGGAGATCAGGTTGATCCTTTAAAAGCGAGTATTCAGGGGCCATCAAGGGTAATTCCATTGGAGATGATGAACATTAAATGTAAGGTACTGGATATTCCATATCCTTTTAAAAATGAAAATCAACTGCATGAGTACAGTATTCAATTAATTAACGAGATCCTTTATGAATCCAATGATCCGTTTGTGGCTTACAGATACAAACAAAGATGGATACGTGCCTTCAATTCTTTTGACAGCAATGCTAAAGTCGGCTCTAATGTTGCTATTGTAAACGGTGGTACCTACCTGATTACAGGTGGATTTGGTGGAATGGGCTTTGCAATTGCAGCAAATCTTGTGCATCAGCATCAGGCGAATGTAATTCTTGTACACCGTTCAGATTTCCCTGGAAAAGGACAATGGAGCAACTGGATTGCTGCGAATGGCAAACAAGACCGCATCAGTATAAAAATTATGGAGCTTCAGCACATGGAAGCAACCGGATGTACTGTAACCTTACGCCAACTGGATGTTTCCAATGAAGAGCAGGTGAAAATAATGGCCAGTGAAATTCAACAATACGGGTTAAACGGCCTGATCTGGGCTGCGGGAGAAATTGACTACGGCGGCATTCTGTTAAACAGGGATAAAAATGAACTCATTCAATCGGTTTCTTCGAAAGTACATGGACTGCTGTTATTTGAAAAATACCTGAACTTTAAAAATCTGGACTTCATCTCGCTTTTCTCTTCTGTTGGGAATGTCTTGTATCAGTCTAAATTTGGGCAGACCGCTTACAATGCGGCCAATGAATTCCTGGAAAACTATCCATACTATATTAAGAAAAAGACAGGTACACATGCTTTTGCAATCAACTGGTGTGACTGGTTGAATGTAGGGATGACTATTAAAGCACGTTTAAAAACTGCAAATACAAATGATGTTGACCTGATCAATTCACAAATTACAGATGGGATTTATCCGGAAGACGGCGTAAAAATATTTCACCACTGTCTGCAAAGCAAAGTACAGGTATCTACCATTTATAAAGAAAATATAGGTGCTGCGATCCGGGCTTATCAGGCAGAATTCAGCGAGGTTAAAGCAAATTTAGTCAATGTTGCACCAGTGGCTGAGAAAGCAGGGCCTCTGAGCGGTACACTGGAAGAAAAACTGACTGCAATTTTCGCGGAATTCTTCGGCAAAACTGATATTGGTCTGGATGATGACTTCTTTGAACTTGGTGGTGATTCGTTACGTGGAATGACCTTTATTGCCAGGGTAAACCAGAAACTGGGCGTTAATTATTCTGTTAAAGACGTCTTTAAATATCCTACATTAAGGTTATTGCGCTCAAAACTGGAAAGTGATGAACCGGACAGCAGTTTTGCTGAAATCCCTGAAGCGGAATTAAAAGAAAATTATTCTTTATCCTCGGCACAAAAAAGAATGTACTTCCTGCAAATGTTTGATAAGGAAAGTATTGTTTATAACGAGACCATTCTGTTCTGGTTGAAAGGAGATTTAAATACTGTTAAGTTTGAAAATGCTTTCAGAAAATTGATTGCGCGTCACGAAAGCTTAAGAACTTCATTTGTCTTTGAAAATGAGACACCTAAACAGGTCATACTGGAAAATTTCAATTTTAATGTTGCACAGCTTACCGCACCTTCGACGGCTATTGAAGAGGCCATCACTGCTTTCATCCAGCCGTTTGATCTGGCTGCGGGGCCACTGGTGAGAGTAGGGATGCTGGAAAATAATCCGGCAGAAACTCTGGTGATTATCGATATGCACCATATTATTACAGATGGTGTATCCAGGGGAATTCTGATTAAAGACTTCATGTCACTTTACAATGAGGAACAATTGCCGGCATTAAAACTGCAATACAAAGATTACGCAGAGTGGCAGCAAAGTGCTGCACAAAAGCAGGAAATACTGAACCAGAAAGATTTCTGGCTTAAACAATTCGAAGAAGAACCAGCTATACTTCAATTGCCAATAGATAATGAAAGGCCCTTAATCAAAAGTAATGCAGGAGATTCGATCAACTTCGCTTTGGGACAAGCAGAAACCATACAATTAAAAGCGATAGCCGAAGCTGAAAATACATCCGTATTTATGCTGTTATTAGCAGTTTATAATGTTTTACTGGCTAAAATTACCAGTCAGGATGATATTGTGATCGGAACGCCAACAGCAGGAAGAGGACATGCTGACCTGGAAAATATGGCAGGAATGTTTGTCAACATGATTCCGCTAAGAAATCATGCGGATGCAACATTAGGCTTTAAAGAATTTTTATCTCAGGTAAAAACAAACTGTCTGGACTTCTTTGCCAATCAATCTTATCAATATGAGGAATTGATCGAGGCCCTGAAAATTGAAAGAGATATGGGGCGTAATCCACTATTTGATGTGGTTTTCTCTCATGAGAACTTTGATTTCTCCGCATTCAAGATCCCTGGTCTGGAAATGGAGAACTATGATAACGGATCTAAAATCTCCAAGTTTGATTTACGCTTAACTACCGTAGAAAGTGAAGACGGTATTTTTGGGACCTTTGAATATGCAACCAGCTTATTCAGAAAAGAAACGATTGAGAATTTTATTATTTATTTTAAACAAATCATTGCTGTTGTTCTTGCCAATGCTGAGGTTAAAATCGGCAATATTGAATTTATAGGCGAAAAAGAAAGACATCAGCTTTTAAAAGAATTTAATGATACAGAAGAAAGCTACGAAGGACAAAAATTACTGACAGAGTTGTTCGAGGAGCAAGTTTTAAAATCTCTGGACAAACCAGCTATTTTAGCAGATGGGATCACTTTCTCTTATGAATGGTTAAATACAGCGGCGAATAAAGTTGCACATATTTTAAGAACCAGTGGTGTCAAAAGAGAAGATGCTGTTGTGGTGATTATGGAACGCAGAGTGGAACTGATCATTGCCTTGCTGGGCATCTTGAAAGCTGGCGGGAAATATGTACCAGTTGAACCTTATTTACCTGCCAGCAGGATTGGAATTATCCTGGAATCAGTGGAAGCCGGATATATCCTGACGGATTACGACTATTATGAAACTGCAAGAAGCTTAAAAGAAGAAGCACCTAAAGTAAATAGTGTAATTGCTATTGATGTGAACAGTAAAAGAGATTTAGCGGTTCATCAGTTTGAAAACGGATCGGCGAACCCTGTGAATGTTTCAGCTTATGCGGCTACTAATTTACCAGTTTGCAACTCGAGTGAAGACCTTGCTTATGTCATCTTTACTTCCGGATCGACAGGAAATCCAAAAGGTGTTGCCGTGCAACATAAACCTGTAATTAACCTGATTGAATGGGTAAACAAAACCTACCACGTTGGCGAACAGGATAAATTGCTTTTTGTAAGCTCTATTAGTTTCGACCTTTCGGTATATGATATTTTTGGGATGCTGGCTGCGGGCGGAATGTTAAGGATCGCTAACAGAAAAGAACTGGAAGATCCGGATACCCTGGCCGAAATTATGGTAGAAGAAGGGATTACTTTCTGGGATTCAGCACCTGCTATGTTACAGCAAGTAATTCCATTCCTTGAAAATCGTCAAACTCAGGCGCGTGCTAAAGGTCAATTGCGAATTGCCTTTTTAAGTGGAGACTGGATTCCTTTGACTATGCCTGTTCAAATGAAATCACTGTTTGCTAAACTGCGGTTTATTGCATTAGGCGGGGCGACTGAAGCGACAGTCTGGTCTAACTTTTTTGAAGTTGACCAGGTTGATCCTGCCTGGAAAAGTATTCCTTATGGCAAACCTATTCAAAACGCGAAATACCTGGTACTGAATAAAAGTCTGAATGTTTGTCCGGCAGGCCTGGCTGGCGATCTGTATATTGGTGGTCAATGTTTAGCACAGGGCTATATCAATGACAAAGAACTGAGTGATAAGAAATTTATAGCCAGCCCATTTGATGCAGGCGAAATGCTTTATGAAACCGGTGATATGGCGAGATGGTTGCCGGATGGAAATATTGAATTCCTGGGACGTAATGATTCACAAATTAAAATCAGGGGATTCAGAATAGAGCTGGGTGAGATTGAAAGAAAGCTTGTTGAATTTGAAGGCGTAAAGCAGGTACTGACACAGGTCATTACTAAAAGCAAGTATGACAAATCGATCTGCGTGTATTATGTAGCAGCAGTACCTTTAGCAGAAGATGAGATGCGTTCTTTTCTGAGCAAAGACCTGCCGCCTTATATGATCCCGAAATACTTTGTCCATATAGAACGTGTACCCGTAACTAAAAATGGGAAGATTGATAGGAAACAGCTTCCACTGCCTGTACAAGCTGCAAAAGGAGAAGATATACAAAAACCTAAAACTTATATTCAGAAGAAATTAACAACGATCTGGGCAGATCTTTTACAGATTGACAGCCAGACCATTGATGTCAGAGACGATTTCTTCACTTTAGGCGGGCATTCTATCCTGGCGGTTCATTTAATCAATACCATCAGACAGGAATTCCACATTAACCTTAAACTAAGAAAGATCTTTGAAAACTCAACCGTTGAAAAGCTTGCTGAATTGATGGAGCATAGTGAAATTGAGATAAGTCTGGACGTACAAGATTCAGATCAGCCCGGAATGATTACCGGGAACAGGCCACTCAATGGCCAGTTAAAGGTGATTTCAAAAGCAGCTAAAAGAGAGTTATATCCTGTTTCACATGCACAGGAGAGGCTTTATTATGAGCAAATGTTAAATAAAGATAATGTAAGCTATAATGTTTACGGAGTCTATGAAATCAAAGGGGCAGTAGAAGAAGAAAAACTGGCTGCTGCTTTTCAAAAGCTGGTAGACAGGCATGATACACTGCGTACAAGTTTCCTTTTAAAGGAGGATACTTTACTACAAAGGATTAATGAGGGGGTGGAATTCAACTTAATTCATCTGGATGACAACAAATATCAGGGGATTAAAGAAGCATTTGCTGATTTTATTCAACCTTTTGACTTGTCGGCAGATTCACTGCTGCGTGCCGCACTGCTGAATTACAAAGGAACCAGGCTGCTATTTGTTGATATCCATCATATTGTTTGTGACGGTATTTCCCTGAACATCCTGATGAATGATTTCAAACAGTTGTATACCGGTCATGATTTACCAGCTCTTGATTTAAGCTACGTTGATTATGCAGTATGGCAAAAAGAAACTGCTGCCATAGAAGAACAGCAGAAACAGTACTGGATGAATCAGCTGGCGGGTGAATTGCCTCAGCTATCCTTGCCTGTAAGTCAGGACAGAGAATATGTTAGTATTCAATCTGCCGCTACCGGATCTATGGAGATTAGCGGAACACAATATAACCAGATCAAGGAATTTATTGCTACCTCGAAAGTGACTGACTATATGTTCTTCTTATCAGTATACTATCTTTTGTTAGCAAAAATCTCAGGAGATACTGATATTATCATTGGTACTGATATGATTGGAAGAACACAAACAGAACTTCAGGATGTGGTTGGAACCTTTATCAATTTATTACCATTGCGCTTGCAACTTCAGCCCGAAGAATCTTATACGGTGTTTCTGGAAAAGGTGAAAAATTGTGTGCTCGGCGCCTTTGAAAATCAGGATTATCAATACGATCAGATTATATCATTGCTGAATCAGGAGGAAAGGCTCGAAGGTAAGTTAATCCATGTTCATTTTGCTTTTGCAAATTACTTCGATCAGCAAACCACGCAGAATGAGCTTGACATTGTTCCTTTTGAGACTGCTTTAAAAGAATCTACACAGTTTGAATTCAAAATTGAAGCGCGGGAAGAGGGAGGGAAATATTACTTGTCATTTATTTATAGTGATGAACTCTACACAGCAGAAGTGATTTCACTGCTGATGGAATATTATAGTAATATCCTGAACACCGTCTTGCATGAAACTCAAATCAGCATAGAAGAAATTGAGCTGGAAAATGTATTGGGACAAGCTTGTTAGGAAGATTCAGACATAATTATTGAAAAAAAGGGCTCCGGGTTTAATCTCCGGAGCCCTTTTTTTTTGACTTTTATGCAAGTGATTTCTGTGAAAAACTTAATTATTGGCCTCGTAAAGAGTGTTTTATATTTATTTTAACTTTTTTATTATTTTATTTTGAAAGTTAATTTATATCTCCTACTTTAGTTCTTAATAATTGGAAGGTGGGCCATTAAAAATAAAACATTCTTCTCCTGAAGAATTTAATCATCTTCCTCCTGTGTTAACTAAGCGTTCTGTGAGCGCGATTAGCGAAGCTATAAATCAGCACTATAATTTACTGTAAAATAACCCTGATAAATCTTACGATTTATTCAAAAACTCTATTTCTCTTCATTTTAATATCTATGGTTTGGACTAATTATGTCTGGCTGAAACCGTAATATTTATTAATTTCCTTATTTATGTGTGGCATTTGCGGTTTCGTAAAATTTGGTAACGGGGTTACCGGGCAAGATAAACATGTTATTCAAAACATGAATCATAAGCTATTACACAGAGGGCCTGATGCTCAGGATTCACTCTTATTTGATAACATTGCACTGGGATTTACCCGCTTAAGCATTATTGGACTGGGCAATGGCATGCAGCCAATCTCTAACGAAGACGATTCTGTTCTGGTGGTCTGTAATGGTGAAATATTCAATTACATAGAATTAAGAGAGGAATTAAAACTGAAGGGGCATGTATTTAAAACAAGTACAGATGTAGAAGTTATCGTCCATTTATATGAAGAACACCATATGGATTTTCTCCATAAACTTAATGGTCAGTTTGCCTTCTCTTTATATGATAAACGCACAAAAATGATGTTCTGCGTTCGTGATCATATGGGAATTATCCCTTTCTTTTATACGTTTGCCAATAACAGTTTTATCTTCGGTTCAGAAATTAAAGCTATCCTTGAACATCCAGATGTGAAACGTGAAGTTGACCTGGTTGGCTTAGATCAGATCTTTACTTTCGCTGGCTTAATTAGTCCGAGAACAGTTTTTAAAAATATAAATAGCTTAGAGAACGGACATTATATCAGTATTAACAGCGAAGGCCGGTTAGAGAAGAAACAATATTGGGACCTGACTTATCCTGAGCAGGATGAACTGAAAGAAGTTAAATCAGAAGGTTATTATATAGAGAAACTGGAAGAATTATTTAATAATTCTATCAAATTACGCTTAAGAGCAGATGTACCTTCAGGATTCTATTTAAGTGGCGGTCTGGATTCCTCCTTAATCGCTATGAAAATTCATGAATTTGCACCAGGTATTCAAAAAGAAGCTTTCTCTATAGATTTTATCGATTCTCAGTTATCTGAATCCACCTATCAGAAACTAGTCGCAAAAAAGTGTGGTGCTAATCTGAATCAAAAGGTATTCTTTCATGATGATATCAGCAGCAGATTACAAAAATCAGTTTATCACAGTGAATGCCCGATCAAAGAAACTTATAACACAGCTTCTTTATCGCTATCGGAAACGGTAAGGCAAAAAGGGATTAAAGTGATTTTATCTGGTGAAGGGGCAGACGAACTTTTTGCAGGTTATGTAGGCTACAGGTTTGATAAAATGAGAGCCATGAATGTGGTAAATTATCCTTCAGATCCATTGGAAGAGCAATTACGGGAAAAATTATGGGGGGATAAAAACTTCTTCTATGAAAGGAATTTTCTGGAATTTGATGCTGTGAAAAGGAGTCTTTACTCGTCAGATGTCAATGCCTCTTTTGATGAAATTAATTGCTTAAACCATTTCGTAATTGATAAAAGTAAATTGCATAACCGCGATATGGTAAATAAAAGAGCTTATGTAGATTATAAGATCAGGTTGGTTGATCATTTGATTTCTGACCACGGTGACCGGATGTCCATGGCAAATTCTGTAGAAGTCAGGTATCCGTTTTTGGATAAGGATTTCGTTGAATTCTCTACTAAAGTGCCATCAGACCTTAAATTAAAAGACTTTACAGAAAAATATATTTTGAAAGAGATGGCTTCCAAAGTCGTCCCTAAAGAAATTATAGAAAGAGAGAAATTTGGCTTTGTTGCACCAGGAAGCCCATATTTATTGCAAAAGAATATTGAATATATCAATGATATCCTCTCGTCGGATACCATCAAAAAACAAGGATATTTTAATCCTGCACAGATTGAAAAGCTTAAAAATACCTATCAACAAAAAGATTTTAGCATCAATGCCCCTTTTGAAAGTGACCTGTTAATCACGGTACTTACTTTCGGAATACTTCAGGAGGAATTCTTTTAACCCTGTAAACCTCCCCGCAAAACCCACAATAATTTTCAGAATCAACATCAAAAACTCATCAGCATAAAGAGGGGTCAGGCCTGCCTTTGCCCTTTATTTTCTTCCGCTCAAATTCAATAAACAGCAAATTATGATTTTTCAAAAAGAATTAATTCAAAGTCTTCAGCTTCATAGCAACAGCACTGCAATTGAAAATGGCAGTCAGCACATTACTTACTCACATTTATCCGCGCTTTCCAACAGTGTAACTAATTTCCTGCTGGAGCAAAAGATAGAGAAGGAAACTGTAATCGGAATACAATTAACTGATAAAGTAGATGTTATTGCTGCTGTTATTGGAGTAGTTAACGCCAGATGTACGTTTGTACTGATTGATGGAACACTCCCGGAACAGCGCTTGAAGCTATTGCTGGAAGAACTTAATTTAGAATATATCATCTGTGCTGCCGGGCGTACTATGCCAGCTGTTATTGAAAACAAGGCCACTATCCAGAAATTCTTCTACGAGCATATTTTGGAAAAAAGTCCGGGCTCAGCTATTGTTGATTTTCCGGATTATGAAGCAGATGATAGCTTATATATTTATTTTACCTCAGGCTCAACTGGTGTTCCTAAAGGGATTATTGGTAAAAACAGCAGTCTGTTACAATTTATAAAATGGGAGCTTTCTGCCTTCGATATTCAGGAAGATAGCCGTTTCAGTCAGTTCGTAAGCCCTTATTTTGACGCTTTTTTAAGAGATATTTTTGTCCCTCTATTTGCTGGTGCAACCATTTGTCTAACCCCTGTGGCAGACGATTTTTTTATTCCTGAAAACCTGATTGACTGGATAGATACTAACGAAATATCTGTTATTCACTGTGTACCCAGTCTTTTCAGGGTTTTTAACAGTGATGAGCTGACTCCTGAAAACTTCCTTCATTTGAAGCTGATCCTGATGTCGGGTGAAAAAATATTCCCTTCGGAACTGGTGGGCTGGTATGATACTTTTGAGGCAAGGATACAACTGGTTAACCTGTATGGGCCAACTGAGACGACTATGGTCAGGTCTTATTATAAAATTATTCCTGCTGATGTGCGGAAAGAAAAAATCCCAATCGGAGAGGCTATCGCGGAGACTGAATTGTTAGTGGCCAATAAAGACCTTAAACCAACCGCTAAACTGATGCCGGGTGATCTTTATGTTGTTTCTAAATATACAACTAAAGGATATCTGAACTTACCAGAACTCACCCATCAGAAATTCCTGAAAATAAACCAGGGAACAGCCGATGAAAAAATAGCTTTTAAAACAGGAGACAAAGCCAGGCTGCTGAGTGACGGCCAGGTAGATTTATTAGGCAGAGAAGACAGGCAGGTAAAACTACGGGGGATCCGGATTGAACTGGATGAAATTGAACGTGTAATTTTCAAATCCGATCTGGTTAAGAATGCGGTTGTTATCAAACATATAGAAGAAAATAATGAAGAATCGCTAATTGCTTTTGTTTTAAGAAAGGAACAGTGTGAATATGGAGAGGCGCTGAAACAAATGATACAGGATCACATGGCGGTTATTTTACCTCCTTATATGCTGCCTTCAAACTTGCTTGTGGCGAATGAATTTCCGCTGTTAAGCAATGGAAAAATAAACTATAAAGAATTGATCAATTTATTGACAGCGAGTCTGGCGGCTAAAAATAACGCAGTGACTATTCCTGTAAATGAAATTGAAAACAAACTCCTGCTCATCTGGAAAGAAATATTAGGAGAAAAAGTAATCTCTACAGCAGATACTTTTTTGATCGCTGGCGGAAATTCTCTTGGAATGATGCGCCTGATTGGCAGAATCTATAAAGAATTTAATGTGCGGCTTTCTTTAAGTCAGTTATTCAGTAACCTGACCATTCAGAAACAGACCGCTTTTATCAAACAGGCTACCAAAGATGACCGGCTAGTTATCAAAAAAGCGGAATTCAAAACGACTTATAATACTTCCTCGGCGCAGCAAAGAATATTTTATAGTTATGAACTGGACAAAGAAAGTAAAGCCTATAACTTACCAGTAGCCTGGAAGATTAAAGGGGATTTTGAAATTGGTAAGGTACAGGATATCCTGAACCAACTGATCAGCAGACATGAAAGTTTAAGAACTCAATTTAGTATTGAGGATGATAAAATAGTTCAGGTTGTTAAAGAACCGGTGGATTTTAAACTGGAAGAAATTGATGCAAACGGACAAGACTTAGCAGAAGTGATCAGCAATTTTATCAGACCTTTTGACTTAAGCCAGGCTCCTTTATTCAGGTGTGGAATTATTTCAGCAGCAAAGGATGAGCATACGATTATTGTAGATACACATCATATTGTATGCGATGGCCTTTCACAAATGAGCTTATACGAAGACTTTCTGAAGCTATACCAGGGAGTTGAATTGAAAACTCTGCCGATCCAATATAAAGATTATGCGGAATGGGAATATAGTTTCAGAGAAACGGACGAATATTTAGCGCATAGACATTTCTGGTTGAAATCCTTTGAAGGAGAATTACCAATATTGAACCTGCCTGTAACAGATCAGAGGTTGGAAATTGAAACCGGCGAAGGAGGAAAAATTGTTTTTCAGCTGGATAAAAGCGAACTGAATCCAATTATTGAAAAAATGAAGGCAGAAGATGTTACTACTTTCTCTTCCTTGTTCTCCCTGTTTTTTATCTTTTTAGCACAGCTTACCGGCCAGGATGATATCATTATTGGTGTGCCCACCTCTGGCAGGATGCAGGAAGAACTGGATGGTATGGTCGGCATGTTTATTAAAACAATGCCTATCCGTTATCAGATCAATGCTGATATGACCTTTAATGAACTATCAAAAGATATAAATTCTCACCTGGTTCAGGCAAATAGTAAACAAGTGTATGATCTGGCAGATATGATCAGCCAGTTAAACAAAACAAGGAAAGAACCATTGGAGAATTTATTCGATGTTATGTTTGTCTTCCAGAATTTTGAGGACAGCAAAGTACTTTCAGATTTTGTTGAATTTTCCGGATATGATATCGGTGAACAAGCTTCTAAATATGCTTTGGGCTTGTATTGCAGTGAAAGTGAATCCTCATTTAACTTCCAGTTCAACTACTCAAAAAATACCTTTAGCCAGCCTGCTATGGAAAATATGGTGGCTGATTTTAAAGCACTGGTTACCAGATTTGCAGAAAACAGTAATTCCAGAATTATAGAATATATAGACGGTACAGCACAAAATGATTTAATCATCGCTGATGATTTTTCTTTCAACTTCTAATCATTTCTGCACGCAACAGCTGCTCAGACTATCCTTAAATAAACAGTTATGACCCAGGTATCAACATTGGATCCCAGGACATTTAATGCAAACCGGAATTTCAAAACCAGAAATTACTGGAAGAACCGCATTGGTGACTTGTTATTAGAATCCTATTTTAAAAATGAGCTTATTGATGAAGGCAAACAGGATAAAACCTATGCTGAATATATTGTTTCTGCACCAGCGGCAGCTGATCAGTGCTTGAAATCATTAGCTGGTTCAGCTAGAGCACAACATATTGTACTACTGGCTGTGTTAGGGATATTAGTTAGAAAAACCTCCTTTTCAACAGACTGCTGCATTTTTACGCCCTTGTTTAATAGTGACAAAATAGCCGGTATTGAGCATAAGGCAATTCCGGTAAAGATCAACACGTATGAGAATCAGCGTTTTCCTGAATTTCTAACGAATCTTAAACAGGATCTGCTGAATGATTTTAATCATGCGGATTATCCTGTTGAAAATATGCTAAAACAGAAAAATTTGCACGAACTGCCTGTATTAGGTATGCTGGTTAATGAAATACAGCAACTATCGGCTTTCAATCATCTTTCCGCAGACTTGCTCTTTAATTTTAGCGTAAGTGGACCACTTTCTGTTTGTATTCAATATAACAGCAAAAGATATAGTTCAAACCTGATCAAAAGCATTGTAGAGCTGTTTTTCGGCTTACTACTTAAATTGGTGAAACAAAATGCTGATCCAATCGCTGGTATCAGGTTAATCAACGAGACAGAAGAATCCGAACAATTAAATAATCAACTGCAAGCCTATATTTTAGGTAGAGACCGGGAGTTATTACCGAAAGGACTCATTGGTGATTTATATAACGTTGAAGAAGAGCTTACAGCAAAATCTGATAAAAGAAAAATGATCAGCAATGCTGATCCGGTCAATAATCCTTATCGTCCAACAGAACTGATTTATAAAACAGGGGACCTGGCGCTGTGGAAGGAAGATGGAACACTATTGGTCACTGGTAAAAGTGAAGCGCAGTTTAATCTTATTGAAGAAGACATTGCGTCTCTATTATCAGTTAATGAAGCAATTCATCTTCCGTATGAAGCCCCATCAGATGCATTGGAAATAAGTTTACAAGGGTTATGGGCATCTATCCTAAAATTAGATAAAGAAACAATTGGTGTAAACCACAGTTTTTTTGAACTGGGCGGTCACTCGCTGAAAGCAGCAGTTTTGGTGAACCGGGTCAGTAAAGAACTTGGTGCACAACTGAAACTGAGAGATATTTTTAAAAATCAGACGATCCGGAAAATGAGCTTGCTGATTAGCAATGCTGTTCTATCGGAAGCTGTCAGCATACCGGCTGCCCCGGTTAAAGGAGCCTATGTTTTATCAGCTGCACAAAAGCGGATGTATTTTTTATATGAGCTTGATCAAAGTTCTGTGGCTTATAACATGCCGCAGTTTATCAGGCTGGAAGGCGAACTGGATACGGACCGTTTGCGTGAAGCCTTAAAAGTTTTGGTTAAACGTCATGAAAGTTTGCGTACGGTGTTTGGGATGGAGCAGGATGAGCCTGTTCAGTATATCCTGGAAGAAAGTAATTTCGAACTGATTTATACGGACCTCAAAGCATCAGCTAAAAGAGAATTAACTACAAGACTGGCTGATTTTGTTCAGCCTTTTGATCTTCAGTCCGGCCCGCTTTTACGCGCAGAATTGATCAGCATCAGCAATACCGAACATGTACTGGCTATTGATCTGCACCATATTGTAACCGATGGGGTTTCCAACGGCCTGCTGGTTCAGGATTTTATGCAGCTTTATCAAGGTCTGAACCTTACAGCTTTAGCTATTCAATACAAAGACTATTCGGAATGGCAGCAAAGTGAAGCCAGACAGAACGTACTGGCCACTCAAAAAGAATTCTGGTTAGCTGCTTATGCGGCAGAAACTAACCAATTGAACTTGCCTTCAGACTATCCGCGTCCACAGGTTAAACAGCATGAAGGGGATTGTATCAGTTTTACATTAGATAGTACAGTAACTAGTGGATTACATCAATTAGGTGGATCTGAAGGAGCTACGATGTACATGATCCTGTTATCATTTTATAACATCCTGTTAGGGAAACTAGGCAATACGGCCGATGTGGTTGTTGGCAGTCCGGTTGCGGGTCGTGAACATGCAGATCTGGAAGGAATTATGGGCATGTTTGCCAATACGCTTGCGCTGCGCAGTTATCCCGAAGGAACTAAGACTTACCGCGATTATCTGTCAGAAGTGAAACAGGTTGCTTTGCAATGTTTTGACAACCAGGGATATCAGTATGAAGACCTGGTGAGCAGCCTGAAAATTGACCGCGATACCAGCCGTAATCCTTTATTCGATGTGATGTTCTCTTATGAGAACTTTGAGAACGAAGGGTTGGAACTGCCTGGTCTGAAAATCAGCAGGCTTGATGGCGGGCATCATATTTCCAAGTTCGATCTGACTTTGTCGGCACGCCCTGGAGATGGAATGTTACACTTACAATTTGATTATAGCACTGCATTGTACAGCCACGAAAGAATTAGCCGTTATGTCGCCTATTTTCAGCGGATCGCTGCTGCGGTTCTGGCAGATACAAACACGGTGCTTTCCGCTATCAACTTGCTGAGTGAAGAAGAAGAAAAAGAACAATTAGAAATATTTAATCATACTACAGTACCGTATCCGCAAGATAAAACGCTGATCGATTTATTTCAGGAGCAAGCAGAGAAGACACCAGACCATATCGCCCTGCGCTGTGCTTCGGGTACCCTGAGTTATAAAGAATTTAGTAAGAGAACCGATCAGTTTGCAACGTATTTGGGTGGTGTTACGGGGGTAAAACCCGGCGAACTGGTCGGAATCTTATTGGAAAGAGAAGAATACCTGATGTTATCCATTTATGGGATATTGAAAGCGGGTGCAGCCTATGTGCCAATTGACCCACACTCACCCGCAGACCGGATCAATGCCATTATTTCGGTTTCGGGGATCAGTGCGCTGATCAGCCGTGGTCGTTATTATCAGGATAAAGACATTGTTATAGCAGGAAAAATAGTTGATCTGGATGACCGTGAAATTGAAATCAACCAACAAACAGCCGCTGTAAGACCTCCGCAATGCAGTACCAGTCTTGCCTATGTAATTTATACTTCTGGCTCAACAGGCGTACCTAAAGGGGTGATGATTGAACATCATTCGGTAGTTAACAGGCTGATATGGATGCAAAAGATGTACCCGATCAATGAAACTGATGTCCTGCTTCAGAAAACCCCTGTTGTATTTGATGTGTCGGTCTGGGAACTTTTCTGGTGGTCATTTACCGGAGCCTCTTTATGCCTTTTACGTCCCGGGGCAGAAAAAGAGCCAGAAGAACTGATTTCAGAGATCGCAGCTAATAAGATTACGGTACTTCACTTTGTACCACCCATGTTGCAAGCATTTCTGCAATTTCTGGACAAAGAGCCTATACTTAAAAAAGTAGCCAGTGTAAATAAAGTATTTGCCAGTGGAGAAGCGCTGAAACCTGAACAAGTACAAGGTTTCAAAAAGACAATGCATAAGGCCAATGGCAGCAGGCTGATCAATTTATATGGCCCTACTGAAGCTACAGTTGATGTTAGTTATCACGAAATAGATTTTGGGGCCACCAATACGCTCATCCCTATCGGCAGGCCAATTGATAATATCCGCTTATATATTGTGGATCAATATAACAAGCTGGTTCCAAAAGGTGTAAATGGTGAACTCTGTATTGCAGGAGTTGGACTGGCCAGAGGTTATCTGAACAGCGAAGAGCTGACTGCACAGAAATTCATCGCTAACCCATGGGAACCCGGAGCACGTCTTTATAGAACAGGTGATGTCGCTTACTGGCAGGAAACGGGAGAAATTGCTTATACCGGAAGGATCGATTTTCAGGTCAAACTCAGAGGTTACCGGATCGATTGCGGAGAGATCGAAAGTCACCTGCAAAACTATCCGGGACTACAGGAACCCGTAGTCCTGCTCAAAGAAGATGGAGATACAAAATACCTGGTCGCATATTATGTGTCATCAGCAGCAATTGAACAAAGCCTTTTAGTGAACTATCTGTCAGAAAAGGTTCCCCCTTATATGATTCCGTCATGCTATGTACAGCTGGATAAATTACCACTCACCACGAGTGGTAAACTGGATAGAAAAGCATTACCACAACCACAAATTCAATTCAAAGAGGAATATACAGCAGCCACCAATGAAATAGAAGAGAAATTAATACAAATCTGGTCTGGTATCTTGAAAATTGATAAAAACCTGATTAGTATCCATGCTAATTTCTTTGAACTCGGTGGTCACTCCATTAATATTTTAACCTTATCCAGAGTGGTATCTGAAGAATTTAAATGCCATATCTCAGTCGCAAAAATGTTCGGCTTACCGACTATAAAAAGTATAGAAGCTTTTATAGCACAAGGTGAACAAGACGTGAAAAAGATGGCCGTAAACATTGATAAAACACTAGATGAAGCACACGCTAATTTAGATCTGATAAATAATTTAATTAACTAAGATGAAAGAGTACACAGGATTAGAAATCGCTATTATAGGAATGTCTGGCAGATTTCCCGGAGCAAATGATCTGGAAACTTTTTGGAATAATCTGAAAAATGGAGTGGAATCAGTAAGCTTTTTTACTGATGAGCAACTGAAAAATTCCGGTGAAGATCAGTCCGTTATAGACGACCCATTGTATGTAAAAGCAAATAGCTTTATCAAGGACAAAAACCACTTTGATTCCTCGTTTTTTAATTACAGACCTAATGAAGCCAGAATGATGGATCCGCAACTGCGGATTTTTCATGAATGTGTTTGGGAAGCGCTGGAAGATGCTGCGGTTAATGTAAATGATGAAAAGAACAAAGTTGGCATTTTTGCCGGGGCAGCGACCAATGTGAACTGGCAGGTCTATTCAGAGCTGATTAATAAAGAAGGCCTGGTAGATGACTATACGGCTTCACAAGTAAGTAACGCCCGGTTTCTAACCACTAAATTATCTTATTTCCTGAATTCAAAAGGCCCTTCGGTTTTTCTGGATACCGCTTGTTCGACTTCACTGGTTGCCGTTCATCAGGCCTGTAGAAGTTTATTATTTGCGGACTGTAATATTGCAATTGCAGGTGGGGTAAGAATCACGAATAAAGCTGAAAAAGGATATAAATATACCGAAGGAATGATCCACTCTAAAGACGGACATTGCAAAGCGTTTGACGCGGATGCCAATGGAACGATCAGTGGTGAAGGAGCAGGTGTAGTGATCCTGAAAACATTAAAGAATGCCATTAAAGATGGAGATCATATCTGGGCTATCATTAAAGGAGGCGGTATTAACAACGACGGCAATCATAAAGTCAGCTATACCGCACCTTCTGTTGACGGCCAGACTGAGGTGATTATGATGGCTCAAAAATGGGCTAAAGTAGAACCAGAAAGTATCGGAATGATTGAAGCGCACGGTACTGGAACTAATTTGGGTGATCCGATAGAAATAGAAGGCCTGAAACAAGCCTTCAATACCGATAAACGTCAATATTGTGCCATTGGTTCTGTAAAAACAAATATTGGTCACCTGGATTCAGCTGCGGGGATTGCTGGATTAATCAAAGCTGTATTGTCGATTAAACATCGTCAGTTGCCTCCAAGTCTTCATTATAAAACTCCGAATCCTAAAATTGATTTCCAGGCAAGTCCTTTCTATGTGAATACCACTTTAAGGAATTGGGAAAGTACTCAATATCCATTGCGTGCAGGGGTAAGCTCATTCGGTATCGGTGGTACGAATGCGCATATCATTCTGGAAGAGGCGCCTGAAGCTGTGGCTTCGGATGCAGGACGTGAACAACACTTATTATTATTTTCAGGAAAGAATGAGGAAGCGTTGAAACGCAACCTTGAAAAATATAAAACTTACTTTACACAGCACCCGGATGCTAAATTAGCGGACCTATCTTATACCCTTCAAACAGGCCGTTCGCATTTCAATTACCGTAAAAGTCTGGTTTGCAGTACAGCCGATGAAGCATTAGAAGCTTTAGACGAAGATGAACTTCATTTACAGGCTGTTTCCGCTGGTAAACAACCACTGGTATTCATGTTTAGTGGTCAGGGCTCACAATATACCGGAATGTACCAGGAGCTTTACGAAAATGAAGCTGTTTTTCGTTCCGCAGCAGATGCGTGTTTCGCAATTGCGGCTAAACAGTCAAACATGGATCTGAAGGCGGTAATTTATCCGGAAGGAACCAGTGCATTGAATATCAATGATACTTGTTATGCTCAGCCTGCTCTTTTTATCATGGAGTATGCATTGAGCTGTTTGTTATTGCATTGGGGAATTAAACCTGCAATGCTGATCGGACACAGCATAGGTGAATATGTAGCTGCCTGTATCAGTGGGGTGTTGAGCATGGAAGATGCTTTGAAACTGGTGATTAAGCGTGGAGCTTTAATGCAGCAGGTAAAAAAGGGTCAGATGTTAAGTGTCTCAATCTCAGAACCGGAATTAAGAGACTTGTTAAAAGACGAGCCTGCGATTTCTCTTGCGGCAGTCAATAGCAGCAGTTTAAGTGTGGTTTCTGGTGAAGAAGAACCTTTGATGGCCTTTGCAACTAAACTCACTACATCAGGTTATAAAAATAAAGTATTGCATACTTCCCATGCCTTTCATTCGTGGATGATGGATGGGATTTTAGCGGAGTTCGAAAAAGCATTTGAAGGCATTAATTTTAAACCGCAACAAATTCCGGTGATCTCTAACCTGACTGGTGAGCCAGCAAAGGATAGTGAAATGGGAAGCCCGGCTTACTGGGTGAAACACCTGAGAAATGAAGTCCGCTTCAGTGCAGGCGCCGGACATATCCTGCAACAGGAACAGGCGGTTTTTATCGAATTAGGGCCAGGAAACGCACTTTCTACTTTTGTACGTTCTCACCAGAGCCGCACCCGTCAGCACAAAGTGATCAGTATGATCAGCAGCGCTGCACAAGTACATCAGGACCAGAAACAAGTGCTCAAAGGAATGGGAGAACTGTGGCAGCAAGGAATAGACATCGACTGGGCAGCTTATTATCAGGATGAACAAAGACAAAAAATGGCCTTACCTGCTTATTCATTTGATAAAATAGCTTATCCCGTAAATGTGGATGCTTTCAAAATGATAACAGGAATGATTAACGAGAACCAACCCGCCTATACGGATGAACAGGCTTCTGCTGTTACTCAGGAACTTCTGCTGACTACAGAAAATCATACAACCAGCAAACCAATGCTGGAAGAACTGGTAGAAATATGGAAAGACTTTTTTGGTAAAAATGATATCCTTGCAACAGACGATTTCTTTGAAATAGGAGGTGATTCCCTGAAAGCATTAACGATGGTTGCCCGTTTACACAAAGTATACCAGGTAAATATTTCCATCAAAGAGTTTTTCAATCATGCTACTATCAAAAAACTGGCTGAATATATTGAACTGCTTAAAGAGGGGCAGGAAGAAACCGGTTATACAGCGATTACAAAATCACCAGAAAAAGACCTTTATCATTTAAGTTCTGCACAAAGACGTTTATACTTCCTTTATGAATTTGATAAAAATTCACTCGCTTATAATATGCTACAGACCGTTACACTTAACGGTAAGCTGGATAGAGACAAACTAACCAGCGTATTTAATAAACTGATTGAAAGACATGAAAGTCTGAGAACAACTTTCCAGCTCACTAACGAAGAGCCTATGCAGCAAATTGCTGAGCAGGTTAACTTTGGTGTCGACTATTTCCAGCCTGGTGAAAAAACTACGGACCAGCTGATTCAGGAATTTGTAAAACCTTTTGACCTGAATAATGACCTGTTGATCAGGGTAGGGATTATTGAATTGGCTCAGGATAGTCATCTGCTGATGCTTGATATGCACCACATTATTTCGGACGGTGTATCACAGGGTATTTTGATCAAAGACTTTATGTCCTTGTACAATGATGAAGAGTTACAACCCTTACAAATACAATATAAAGACTTTGCTGAATGGCAGCATGGCGATTTGCAGAAAGAAAATATATCCAGACAGAAAGATTTCTGGCTGAATGAATTTGCAACACCTGTAAAAGCACTTGAATTACCAGCGGACTATACCCGTCCGGCTGTAAAAGATTATGATGGTAACGTGATCCATTTTGAAATCAGCAGTAGTGAATCGGCTCAATTGAAAGCTATTGCAGAGGCAGAAGGCAGTACAATGTTCATGCTCTTGCTTTCCTTATACAATATCTTGTTGTGTAAATTAAGCGGGCAGGAGGATGTCGTAGTTGGAGTTCCATCCGCAGGACGTACACACAGTGATCTGGAAAACCTGATTGGAATGTTTGTTAACATCGTTCCGATAAGAAATAATCTGGAAGGCACATTCAGCTTTAAGGAGTTTCTGTCCAATGTGAAAAATAAAGTGCTGACTTGTTTTGATAACCAGGATTATACTTATGATTCCTTAGTCGATGACCTGAAGATTGATCGCAATACCAGTCATAACATGCTGTTTGAAGCAGTATTTTCTTTTGAGAATTTCGGCGCAGCGGAACTTAAAATACCTGGTATGGAATTACAACCTTATCAGTTTAGCAGACCTGTTTCCAAGTTTGATATCAGCTTAACTGCTGTACAGGCTCAGGAAAATCTATCTTTCCAATTTGAATATTCTACCAGTCTTTTTAGTACGGATACCATACTGAAATTTATTGACGCCTTTAGATGTCTGATTTCACAAGTGGCGGTTAACCCGGCAATGCAGCTTGCTAAGCTGGAATTTGTGCAAGCAGCTGAGAAAGCAAAATTACTACAGCAACTGAATTATACAAATGTGGATTACCCTGTGGATAAAACAGTAGTAGACCTTTTTGAAGCGCAGGTGAGTCAAACTCCGGATGCTGTTGCTGTAGACTGTTATGGAACCAGCCTGACTTACAAAGAGCTGAATGCAAAAGCAAATCAGCTCAGTCACGACTTAATCAATAAAGGCGTTAAAGCTAACACGATAGTTGCCCTGTTTATTGATCGCTCAATAGATATGATCATCAGTATTCTGGCCATCATCAAAGCAGGAGGAGCCTATCTGCCCCTGGATATTGATGCACCCGAAGAAAGAAATAAACTGTTGCTGGAAGACTCTGCAACCTCACTGCTGATCACCACAACCGATTTGTCAGACAGGCTGGATACTACTGTGGAAAGAATTTACACCAATACATTTTTGGGTAAATCAACAGACCGCTATAATCCGCTGATTGCAAGAAGCAATACTAATTTGTGTTATATTATTTATACTTCTGGTACTACCGGAAGGCCGAAAGGGGTGATGGTGAACTACGGTAACCTGATGAGTATTCTGGCCAATGAACAGTTCCAGTTTGACTTTAATCCGACCGATGTATGGACCATGTTCCATAGATATTGCTTTGATGTCAGCGTGTGGGAAATGTATGGTTCGCTGTTATATGGTGGTAAACTGGTCATTGTATCTAAACAAGACAGTATCGATCCTGAAGCATTCCTGAATATCATTAAAGAAAAGGAAGTTACCGTTTTATGCCAGACGCCTACTGCCTTTTACAACCTGATGCAACAGGAAATGGAAGAACATGATGTACAACTAAAACTCAGATATATCATCTTTGCAGGTGAGCAGTTAAATGTCAGAAAACTAGCTTACTGGGCCAATAAATATCCGGCTGCAAAGCTGATCAATATGTATGGCATTACAGAAACAACCATTCACAATACTTATAAAGAAATCACTTTACAGGATATAGCTGCGGGGATCAGTAATGTGGGTAAACCATTGCCAGCACTGTCCGGTTATATTCTGGATAAGGATATGAATATAGTGCCCGAAGGTTTTTCGGGAGAACTGTATGTTGGTGGTAAAGGAGTAACCAGAGGTTATATCAATAATGTCGAACTCACGCATCAGCGCTTTATCAATAACCCTTTTCAGGAAGGCGACAGGCTTTATAAATCCGGAGATGGTGTTCGTTTAATGGCTACCGGAGAACTGGAATATAAAGGCAGACTGGATAACCAGATTCAGCTGAAAGGTTTCAGAATTGAACTTGGGGAAATTGAAAATGCACTGATCAAATACAGGTTTATCAGGGAGGCTAAAGTAGTACATCAGGAAAATAACGGGGAACCTTATTTAACTGCCTATTACATTGCTGATACAGAAATAGCCCCGGCACATTTGAGAAGTATTATGGCAGAAAGTATTCCGCTGTATATGATTCCTTCTTACTTTATCAGGATTGCGCAAATGCCGCTCACGGTTAACGGTAAAATTGATACTTCCAGATTACCTGCACCACAAATTGACCTGGTAAAAGATTATGTGCCAGCGACCACGCTGAATGAAATGAAGCTTAGTGAAATCTGGATGAGGATTCTTAATCTTTCCCGCATCGGAATTACAGATAATTACTTTGCCGTTGGCGGAGACTCTATCAAAGCAATACGCTTAATCAACCTGGTTAATAAAGAACTGGCGGTCAGGATCAGAATAATTGATTTATACAATCATCAAACTATTAAACAGCTATCAGAATTTGTAGCTGGTGTTAAATCTGATAGTGATAAACAATACTATCAGGAAGCAGACGCAGAACTTAAATCATTCCAGGAGAATTACCTCGGTAAAAATCCAGATGCAAGAATTGAGGCTGTTTACCCGATGAGCAACATTGAAAAAGGAATGTGTTTTGTGCAAATGAAACATCCTGAAGATGTGTTGTACTATGAACAACTGGCCTGGCCAATCTATTATGAAAACTTTAACCATGAACTGGTTAAAAAGGCCCTGCAACTACTTACTGAAAAACACTCGGCACTCAGAACAGCTTTTGATCTGAATGAATTTGCCCATATTGTTTACAAAGAAGTACCTATCCATTTGCCTTATTCAGATCTCAGTGACTTATCAAAAGAGGAGCAACAAGAGCTGATCAGCGCAGCAATGACCACAGCGAGAAACGAAAGTTTTGACCTGACAACTGCTCCGCTCTGGAAGATGGGGGTTTATAAATTAGGCCATAATGAACATTTTATGACCTTTGATAACCACCACGCGATCAGCGATGGATGGAGTATCTCCACTTTCTTAAATGAGCTGAACAACACTTATATCGAACTTGTTGAGGATCATCAGTATAAACCTGAATTGCTGCAAAGCAATTACAGAAACTTTATCACTGAAGAACTGGTCTATGAGAAAAACCCGGATAATCTCAACTACTGGAGCAAAGAACTGGAAGGATTTAAAAAAGTATCATTCGGTATAAACAGCAATAAAAAAGAATACAGATCATTACGCAGCCCAATAGAAAGTGTATTGTATGATAAACTTCAGCTGCTGGCCGAAAAGAGAAATAACAGCTTAAAGAATCTGTTTTTTGCAGCCTTTGCTTATACAGTGAGCACACTGAATTATGAAAGTGACATCACGACCGGTATGGTTACCTTTAACCGTTCTATCGGAGAAGATGGTGAAAAAGTGTTTGGTAACTTCTTAAACACTATTCCAGTGCGGTTGAAGTTTGAAAATGGCATGACCAGTCAAAATCTGCTCGATACAGTAGAGCGTAAATTGCTTGAAATCAAACCTTATGACAGAGCATCCCTGTTTAATATTAACAGGGCGCTGGGTGCGGCTGAGTACACAGAAAATCCGATTTCAGATATACTCTTCAATTATACTGATTTCCACTCTTCTTATGAATTACGCTTACAAAAAGAAAGTAAAGATGAATCAACGCTTGAAGTTGATAACTATATCAGAGGACATACTTTATTTGATGTAAATATTAAAAAAGATCATGAAGGATGTTCGATCAGTTATGCCTATGTCTCTTCATTCATCAGCAATGAGCTTGTGCATAAATTCAACGAAGTTTATCTGAATATCTTAAACTTCTTTACGGACAACTATCAAACTGAATTAAGAGCAGAAAGCTTGATTGGTGCACAGGAATCTGCCAGGTTAATCCACGAGTTTAACCATACAGATGCGGTTTTTCCTGCTGAAAAAACAATTATTGACCTGTTCAGGGAAAATGTAATTAAATATCCTGAACGCGTGGCTGTAGTAACTGATGCTAAAGAATTGACTTATGCAGAGCTGGACAGGAAATCTACGGTACTGGCTGATTATCTCCGGAAAAAAGTACCTGGTCAGAATGCCGTGATTGGTATTGCCGTATTACGCTCCTTCGAGATGATGATCGGTATTTTGGGAATTCTGAAAGCAGGACATGCTTATCTGCCAATTGATACCAACAATCCGGAAGAGAGAAATAAATATATTCTTGAAAATGCGGCTGTAAAACTGCTGCTCACCGAAACTGTATTTGTCTATAACTTTAGAGAAGGACCGGAGGTTATTGATCTTGTACAGCTGGATATGGATACTGAAGCAGTAGAATTCATGAACCTGGCCACTCCAAAGGATATCGCTTATGTGATTTATACCTCAGGATCAACAGGACGTCCAAAAGGAGTAGCTATTGCGCACGAATCTCTGGTCAACAGGATCAACTGGATGCAGAAAGCCTATCCGATTACCAATGAAGACGTTATTTTACAGAAAACGCCTTTTACATTTGACGTCTCTGTCTGGGAACTCTTCTGGCCGCTGATGATGGGTGCTAAATTAATCATGCTGGAACCTGAAGGAGAAAAGAACCCATGGACTATCGTTGATGCGATTGTGCCAAATAAAGTTTCTGTCATGCACTTTGTGCCTTCTATGCTGAATATCTTTCTGAGATATGTAAACAGAGAAGACTTTAGTATAACCAGGTTAAAAACCTTAAAATATGTTTTTGCCAGCGGAGAAGCTTTACCAGTACAACTAGCTAATAGGTTCAATCAGATCGTTTATCAGCAAACTAATACCAAACTCGTTAATTTATATGGCCCGACAGAGGCGACTGTTGATGTAAGTTATTTTGATTGTCAATCTGATGAGCAGTTAACCTGCGTGCCGATTGGTAAACCTATTGATAATATCAAGTTACATGTACTGGATAAAAACTATCAATTGTTACCAGTTGGAATAGCTGGGGAGTTATGTATCTCAGGGGTAGGATTAGCCAGGGGTTATGTTAATAACCCAGCGCTTACTGCTGAAAAATTTATTATCAATCCATTAAACGCAGCAGAGCGTTTATATAAAACCGGAGACCTGGCCAGATGGCTTGAAGACGGTAATATTGAATATCTCGGCCGTATTGATGATCAGGTTAAGATCAGAGGATTCCGTATTGAATTGGGGGAAATTGAAAATCAACTCTCTAAACATGAATTGATTCAGAAAGCGGCCGTAATTGTTAAAGAAAAAGAGGGAGATAAAAACTTAGTAGCCTACTATATAGCTAAAAATGATATTTCAGACCTGAAAGGTTATTTAGCAGCAGAGTTGCCGGAATATATGATTCCCGCTTATTTTATTCGCCTGGATGCGATGCCGGTTACAGCCAATGGCAAGTTAAACCGGGCAGCATTGCCTGATCCCGAAATTACAACAGTTAATACTTACGAGAAACCTTCGGGTATCACAGAAGAAAAACTGGTTGAAATATGGGCAGAGGTCTTAAAACTGGAGAAAGAAAGGATTGGCATCACCTCAAATTTCTTTGAACTTGGGGGACACTCTTTAAAAGCACTCGAACTGATCAATTGCATCTTTAAAGAACTGCATGTGGAATTCCCCTTAAAAGAAGTATTTAAGCGCCTAAACATCAAGTTGATGGCCGAGTATATTGATGTCAATCTATGGCTGAATAAAGCAGATGAAATTGAAATTGATGGATCGGATAAATTGGAGGTAACTATCTGATGGAGAAACTACTTTATAAGCTGAAATGCAAGGAGATTGAAATCAATGTAGTAGATGATCAGCTCAAATTAAACCTGCCTCATCAGCTGGACTGCACTGAAATTCTGGCCGAGGTCAGACAGAATAAAGAAGCCCTGATTGCATTTATAAAGAATGCACAAGGCCGTAATAATCCTGATCAAACTGATTGCTGGTTTGATAAAAAGGAAATAGCAGGGCTTAATTTATTAGATAAGAAGGACTTTTATGAAGTTGTACATCAGCAAAGAAAGGAATATGTACGCTCCCTGATTATTGGTAAATATGCTTACAATCTGAATTTTTATACTCAGGTGGAAGTATTAAATACTGAGATCATGCGCAAAGTGATTAATACCCTGGTGGAACGTCATGAAAGCCTGAGAACTTATATGGTCTTGTCTGATGGAAAGGTCTATCAGGGAATATATGATATGATCCCTGCCGATTTTGAAATTGGTTACCTGAACCTGTTGGAAGAACAGGATGAACAGGCTAAAAATGCAAAGCTTTGTACACAGGCCTACGATATTTTATTTGACTTTCAGAAGCAGCCATTAATGGCTTTCACGATGGTTGACTATGCCGAAAACATACATGGCGTAGCGGTAACCCTGCATCATACCATCGCAGATGAGGCTTCAGTGAAAATACTTAAAACTGAAATTGAGCTGCTGTATAAAGCCTTTCTAAAAGGAGAACCCAATCCATTACCTGCGTTGAAACTTCAATATAAAGAATATGCTGCCTGGGTAAATGATTTTTTGCAAAGCGGGAAGGGCTTGAAATCTAAAAACTTCTATACCCAAAAGATCTCTGAAAGTATCAAGCTGAATAAAGCACGTAAAGCTAAACACCAAAACATAAATCCGGCGCTAATTTCAAGTCCTGCAAAATCTTACAGGCAACAACTGCAAAGTGAAATTAAAAAATACTTATTGACAGCAGATACAGACCGGTTTTTTGAAGCAGAAGGTACCATCACCAATATCTATGTGCAACCAGGTGCTTCATTTGTGACTTATATCCAGGCACCTGTATTGCAACGGCTGCGGAAGTTTTCTACACAATGTGAATCCAGTTTATATATGACTTTTACAGCGCTGTTTGCAGTACTGTTCCACAAAGTTGAAGAGCTGGCAAGCGTCAGGTTCAGCCTGCCTTATACCACCAGGGTCTTTAAAGAATTTGAACCGATCATTGGCTGGTTAACCTCAGAAATCATTACTTGTGTAGAGATGAACGAGGAGCTGACCATCAGAGATCTTGTCAAAACAGTCACCAACAACGTGCTTGAAGCTGCCGATCATCGTTTTTATGCGCATGAAATGATCATGAAAGATCTGGATATTCAACTGAACGATTTATCGCCAGTTTTACTCAACTTTATTAGCTCACAAGATCTTTTAGTAGAAGATCTTACCCCTCATCATGACGATTTCGGTTCCGGACATTTTAATTTCAAATGTACGATCCGCGAACATACCAATTGTGTTTCTCTGAGTATCCAATATAATACGGAAATCTATACCGCAGAAAAAATAGAAGAGATGCTGAATATCTACTTTAAACTTATTGATTCAGTACTCCAGTACAGTGAATTGCCGCTCTCTTCATTTATTAAAACAGTATAGCTGTACACACCCTTACTAAAAACGTATTATTATGAGACTAATCATTGTTTCAAACAGATTGCCTGTAACTATAGACGATGTTCCGGGCTCCGGTCATAAAAGGAGTATTGGAGGATTGGCTACAGGGATAGATTCTTACATCAAACGTATTAAACTTGCGCAAACAGACTTTGATGAGTATTTATGGTTTGGATGGCCTGGCGCTTCCATTAAAAAGGAGAAGCGGGAAGCCATTACCGAAGAATGTATAGCGCGTTATAGTTATCACCCTGTTTACTTAAGTAAAAAGTTAATTGAAGGCTTTTATCAGGATTACTGTAATAAAGTACTCTGGCCATTATTTCATTGTTTTCCTGATCGGATTACTTATGATACTAATTCCTGGAAATACTATCAGGAAGCCAATGAGATTTTTTACCTGGAATTAAAAGATAAGATCAAAGATGGCGATGTCATCTGGATACATGATTACCAGTTGATGCTCTTGCCACAAATGATCCGGAAAGATTTTCCGAATGCGGTGGTTACATTTTTTATGCATATCCCTTTTCCACCGATCAACTTGTTCAACCATTTGCCAAAGATGGAACAGGAAGGATTGTTGAATGGACTATTGGGCGCCGATGTGATTGGTTTTCATACCCAGGATTATACGCAGGACTTTAAGAAATGTGTGTCTAAAGTACTTCAAATTGATTGCAGTCAGCAAACGATCAGGAAGGCGCAACGTAAAATCAAGGTTGATGTTTTTCCGATGGGAATAGACTATCAGGAGATTAAAAAGACTGCTAAAAGTGAAGCTTGTACCCGTATCAAAGCGCAGGTGCGCAAAGATCTTCCGGCCTGCAAAATTATTCTTTCCGTTGACCGGCTGGATTATACCAAAGGAATCTTAAACAGGCTGATTGCTTTTAATAAATTCCTGGAACTTCATCCCGAATTAACCGGAAAAGTAGTGCTGATGCTGATTGTTGCACCTTCCAGGGGTCAGATCGAATCGTACAAACAGATGAAGCGAAACATCGATGAGTGGGTAGGCAGAATTAATGGCACTTATGGAACACATACCTGGTGCCCGGTCATTTATCAATACAGACAATATTCCTTTCTGGAATTATGTGCGCTTTATGGGATAAGTGATGTGGCTTTGATTACTCCGTTTTGTGATGGAATGAACCTGATCGCTAAAGAATATATTGCTTCGAATGAAACGGACCGGGGTGTCTTAATATTGAGTGAAATGGCAGGTGCCATTCATGAGCTTTCAGAAGCACTCGCTGTCAACCCATTTTGTCCCGATGAACTGGTCAGCGCATTAACTACAGCGCTTGCCATGCCGGCAGAAGAAATAAACCGCCGCAATAAAAAGATGCATTTAAGACTTCGCAGTTATGATGTCTTGAAATGGGCTGATACCATCTTTACAACCACCTCCAAAACCGTAGAAAACAGATACGGAAATAAGAAGAAAGTCCTGAATGCAATGATCCGTAAAGCTAAAATTGATCAATATCGCTGGGCGGATTCAGAGCCTGTTTTAGCGGTGCTATAATCAAAACCTATCTATAAACCTTATAATCTTAAACTTATGAAGTTAGTCCAGTCTTTTTGGTCCAAACCTTATATTAATTCCGCTGTAGATGCTGCCGAAACCCGTTTGCATGGCGGTTGGATTGATAAAAAGTATTATTATATGAGCTGGGCATTAAGCTGCTTACAGCTGTGCCGTTATTACGATCATGTTGAACTCGTTACCGACCGTCTGGGGAAAAAAATTCTGATCGATACACTGGAATTGCCTTATACCAATGTTCGTCTTGGGCTTGATGATCTGAATGATTATCCTGCTGACCTTTGGGCATTGGGTAAATTATATGCGTATGGCTTACAGAATGAACCATTTTTGCATGTCGATTCCGATTTATTTATCTGGGAAGAACTCAGGTCGGATATGACTAAAAGTCCGCTGGTTGCACAGCACCTGGAAAAAGAATATGCTTTTTACAAGAACCTGATGGAAGAGGTCGCTCCTTTAAACCTGCACATTCCAGAGTGTATCAAAGCAAGGCACAGAATAGAGCCAATCAATGCTTACAATATGGGAATTACTGGTGGTCATGATCTGGAGTTTTTCAGGCTTTATACTATCGAGGCCTTCAAATTTATCAATGCGAATAAGCAAAACTTTTCCCGCATGGCATTAGGCCCCTTTAATACAATTTTTGAGCAGGTCTTATTTTACAGCCTTGCGCAGACCCATCAGAAACCAGTCAACTTATACACCTATACAACCGGTGAACATTTAGTGGATGATGAGATGAAAGGTCTGGAGCGTTTCCGTAAAACACCACCTCAATCGGGGTTAACACATCTATATGGCAGCTGCAAAGGGATGCAGCCTTTTTGTGATGAAGTGAGTTACAAACTGAAAAAATATCATCCTGCATCCTATGAGAAGATCATGGACATTGTCGAAGCAGAAGCCGTACTATCCTTTTAATAATCAATACAAGTTATTCAATTCAAATGGGAAATTTTAAAGTCAAAAGTATTGTTATTGCTATACTGCTAAGCTGCGGTATACCTGGCTATTCTTTTGCTCAGACAAAAGAAGATAAAGTCCTGATCAATCAGATTGATCAGGAGGTTACTACACTGATGGAGCGCGGGAAAATTCCTGGTCTGAGCCTGGTCATCCTGAAAGATGGGCACCGGATCATCAGAAATTATGGCTATGCAGATCTGGAGAAAAAAATACCGGTTACAGCACAGACTTTATTTCAGCTGGGGTCTACGAGTAAGGCATTTACTGCGCTCGCTGTTTTAAACCTCGCTAAAACAGGTTCACTGAAGCTCGATGCTGATGTAGCCGATTATATTCCCTGGTTTAAAGTAAACTATAAAGACAAAGCGGCTAAAGTTACAATCCGTCAGTTGTTACACCATACCAGTGGAATTTCCTGGCAAACGCTTTCACTCATCCCTGAAAGTAATACTGCTAATTCGCTCGAACAAACTGTTAGAAAAACAGTAGATCTGGACTTGCGCAATTTACCGGGCAAAAAATTTGAATATGCGACGATCAACTATGATATTCTCGCCTGTGTTATACAAACAGTAACACATCAGCCCTTTGAATCTTATCTCCAAAACCAGGTAATAGGTACGCTTCAGCTAGCTAATTCTTCGATTGGTATTCCTGCTGACCCTGAGTTGATGGCCAAAGGATATAAAATTGGATTCTATAAAGCAAGGCCTTATACTGCACCGGTTTATAAAGGAAATAATGCAGCTGGTTATGTGATCTCCAATACAACTGATATGGCTAAATGGCTTGAATTTCAGTTGGGCACTACAAATTCTGAATTAAAGGAACTGGCTAATACTACCCATGAACGTGATCAGACCGTACCCTTACATGGAATGTCTTCTTATGCAATGGGCTGGGAAGTCAATCTGGATGGGAAAGGTAATATTTATCATGAAGGGTTAAATCCAAACTATACTTCTTATGTAAACCTAAATACCGCCGGGCATACTGCACTGGCGATACTGGCAAATTCCAATAGTAGTTTTACGACTTTGATTGGGGAGAATGTAACCAGGATATTGGCAGGCGATCCAGTAACTAAAGATTTTGAAAAAGTCGATAAGAGTGATCAGACTTATGCATTTGTTACTTTCCTGCTGGCAGGATATGTCTTATTAGTAGTCGCATTTGTGGGGAAAATAGGAATAGATGCTTTCAAACAGAAGCGAAAATTTGAAGGCTTGACCCGTGAAAAATCTGCTCAGCTTTTCTTCTTTGTTTTGTGCCTTGTTCCGATATTTTTTGCACTCTACCTGGTGCCGAAGGCTTTGGCAGGTTTCACCTGGGAGTCTGCTATAGTATGGTCGCCAGTTAGTTTTCTGGTAATGGCGCAACTGGTTTTGGGTGCGATTGCCATTAGCTTTTTTGCTTTTTTCATCAGTTTGCTGTTTCCTGAACAGGACAAATTGAAAAATCAATTGCCTCAGATTTTAGTGATGAGTATCCTCTCTGGCTTAGCCAATATGCTGGTCATTGTGTTAATTACCTCTTCTGTTGACAATTCGCAGTGGAAATATTTATTGTTCTATTATGCATTAACCTGTTGCATCTATATTTTAGGAAGAAGGTATGTACAGGTTAACCTGGTGACTATCAGCAGAAATGTCGTTTATGAATTGAGAATCCGGATTATTGACAAACTTTTTTCTACCAATTATCAGAATTTTGAGAAAATAGACCGTGGAAAGATCTATACTGCGCTTAATGATAATGTGAATACGATTGGTGAGTCTACCAATATGCTGGTTATGCTGATTACCAGTACATTTACAGCTCTGGGTACCTTTATTTACCTGGCTTCTATTGCTTTCTGGGCTACAATTCTGACAATCGTACTGGTTCTTTGCGTTTCACTGCTCTACTACCTGGTGAGTAAAAGCACCAACAAATACTTTGAAGAAGCCTGGACTACACGTAACGTTTTTATGAACCATATTAATGGTTTAATGGATGGCTTCAAAGAAATTAGTATGCACCGGAACAAAAAGCTGGAATATAAAGCAGATTTAACGCATACTGTCAATGAGTTCAAGGAAAAAATGACCACTGCAAATGTCCGGTTTATCAACGCAAGTATGGTCGGAGAGTCTCTGCTGGTGGTGTTATTAGGTACAGTTGTGTTTGCATTGCCTAAAATTTTCCCTGGAATTTATGCTTCTACTATTATGAGCTTCGTTATCATATTGCTGTACCTGATGAAGCCTATCAATGAATTACTGGGTTCTGTACCTGCTATTATGCAATTGAAAATAGCATGGAACCGTGTTCAGGAGTTTCTGACAGGTATTCCGGCAACGCTCGACATTTATGCAGAACCATTACCGCTGGAAAAAGTAGTGAACAGCATCAAACTGCAAGGTGTGAGCTATCAGCATAAAAACAAAAATGAAAAGAATTCTTTTGGTGTCGGCCCTATTGAACTGGAAGTTAAAAAAGGAGAGATATTATTTATCATAGGGGCTAACGGAAGTGGTAAAACTACGCTGGCAAAACTACTCACCGGTTTATATGAGCCGGATCAGGGAAGAATACTGATCAATGATAAGCCGGTAACAGGCAGCCAGCTTGGTGAATATTTTTCTACTGTGTTCAGCCCTTCTTATCTGTTTGAAAAGTTATACAACATCAACATTAATGATAAGGCGGCAGATATCGCCAAGTATTTAAAGATCCTGAACCTGGATGAAAAGGTTGAAATCAGTGAAAAAGGATATAGTACTATTGATTTATCCGGCGGACAAAGAAAAAGACTGGCCTTGCTGCAATGTTATTTAGAAGATTCCCCAATTTATTTATTCGATGAATGGGCTGCGGATCAGGATCCTGGTTACCGAAGCTTCTTCTACAGAATATTACTGCCTGATATGCAAAAACTAGGTAAAATCGTCATAGCGATCACGCATGATGACCATTATTTTGATGTAGCCAATGACATCATGAAAATGAAACAAGGGCGGTTAGAAAAATATGTGAGTGAAAATTTATCGGCCGTTGAGCTGGTTTAATCCAATCGTTATGAAAAAAATTAATCTCTTGCTGGCTGCGCTTATAATTTGCTGCATCACTGCACATGCGCAGCAAACGGCTACTTTCAAAGCAAACCATAGGGTTATCGAAACTAAACAATTTAATAAGCAGGTGAATGACATGCTTACCGATATCGGTATCCCCGGTTTGTCACTGGCTATAATCAATAATGATCAGGTTGTGTTCTCCAATGTGTATGGAAGCAAAACGCAGCTGGTTAGTGATCAGGCAGATCCTGAAACTATATTTGAAGCCTGTTCTTTATCCAAAAGCTTCCTGGTTTTTGTGGCTATGCAGCTGGCAGATCAGCAGAAACTGGATCTGGATAAACCCTTATACGAATATCTTGAATATCCGCTTTTACAGCACGATAGCCGGTATAAATTGATTACCGCAAGGATGATTTTAAGTCATTCTTCTGGCATCGAAAATTATAAGAGAGAAAATAATGCGGAGGTACTGGAATTGGTTGCTGCCCCCGGTACTGACTTTGTTTACTCCAGCGCCGGTTATGTTTATCTTGGAAATGTAATTGAAGTTATCCTTAAAAAGAGTGCTGATACGTATCTGAAAGAGTTGGTTTATGAGCCTTTACAATTGCACCGGACTTTCTCTAAATATGAAAAGGATGGCTCTTATCCTCAAAATTATGCAACCGGATATACTGTTTTTGGTAAAGAAATCAAAAAATGGAAAAATGATTCTGTCCTGGTTTCGGGTGGTATACATACCACTGCCAAGGATTATGCGACATTAATTACTTCTATTTTTAATAGAAAATACTTATCTGATGATCGCGTAAAAGATATCACACATGGCGATATTGGTTTGGGTGATAAAGGGAAATTGCTCTATTGGGGAGCTGGATTTGGTCTCCAATACGCACAGGGTGACACTATTATTTTTCAGAATGGTGTTCAGGACGGCTTCCGTTCCTGGGTATACTATTCTAAAAAGAATAAAAGCGGTGTTGCGTTCTTTACCAACAGCAGCCTGGGCATGTCTATCCTGAATAAACTAAACGAATTATCTGTCAACCTGAATATTGATCCTCTACTGGATGATAGTGATTTCGAACATTACCCGGATCCTGCGCTTGCTTTATTAAGGATTTACAGAACTGGGCCCGTAGACAATCTGTTTAATAAGGTTGCACATACTTCAAACAAAGAACTCTCCTTCGCCAGCTTAAATAATCTTGCCCTGATCATTGCTTCGGATAACAAAACCGTTGCGAAAAGGCTGATGGAAGAAAACAGAAAGAGGCATCCTGAAAAATCTGAAGCCTACTTAGAATTAGGAAAGCTGGATTTCAGACTGAAAGACTATAAATCGGCCCTTGCAAATTTTACACAATGCAAGCTGCTTAATCCTGGTACTACTGAGGTAGAAGGCCAGATCAAAGAATGCCTTAAAAGACTCAATTAATACTTAAACATTATATTATGACTCTGATTAAAGAAAAGGTTATCGGTATTGTAGGAGGGATGGGGCCTCAATCTGGTGTGGCATTGTTTAACAGTATCTTATGTGAAACAAAAGCGAAGACAGACCAGCAGCATTTATCGGCCGTTTTAATGTCTTTTCCCAAAGATATCACCGACAGAACTTTATATTTAGAAAACGACCTGATTACAAATCCTGCATATAATATCATTTCTATTATTAAAAAACTGGAGGCAGTTGGGGCTACGGTGATCGGACTGGCTTGTAATACCTGTCACTCCCCGAAAATTTTTGATGTCATCTCCAGTGCTTTAAGCAGTGAGCTTAAATTGCTGAATATGCCGTTTGAAACCTGCAAATACATCCAAAACTATCATAAAAAGGTACGTAGAGTTGGTATTATGGCAACCAATGGTACCTATAAAACCGGACTGTATAAAGACCTGCTCTTGCAGCTGGGGTATGAAGTGGTGGTACCTGAGTTTGAATTTCAGAATGATGTTATTCATAAAATGATCTATGATCCTGAAATCGGCATTAAATCAAATGCAGTGATTACTCCCGAGGCGGAACTTTTATCCAGACGTGCAATTTCATTTTTTAAAGCGCAAAATGTAGATGCGATCATCCTGGGATGCACAGAGTTATCACTTATTATCAAAGAAAGTGAAGAAGATAACATCCTGATCATCGATTCTGTAACCGTATTGGCTAAAGCACTGATCAGAGAGGTGACCAATTAAAAAATATTTATCCGGAAAATTAATCCTACCTAATTATGAGTACGTTAGCTAATCCTATAAATGGAGATTTGGAGATGAATGAACTTTGCAATTCGTTCTTTTCTGTAATCCCCGGAATCGAAAATGCAGCAGGAGTGAATGTTGTCAATGCCAGCGATCTTTGTGAAAGTTCGTTTAAAAGAGACTGGGTTTCCCAGAATAAACCATGTCTGATTAAAGGTGCAGTTAAACACTGGCCCGCAGTCAAGAAATGGAAAGATAAAGACTACTGGCTTTCCGCTTGTGAAAATTTTAAGCTGCACGTTTATCCGCATCAAAATTTCAACAACCAGGTCCGTCATAAAGATGGACGTGAGGAAATGCAGTTTCATGATGCAATTGAACGTTTATTTCAAAACCAGGATAAAATATTAAGCCTTCCCGGGGAAGTGATCTCACCAAATAACCGTTTCAAAGGAATTATAAAAGATCTGGGTGGATTTGAGTTTTTAGATCCGGAAGAAAAACCGAGATTATATTCCCAAAGACGCTTTTTTATTTATCGCCGGGCGGCTACTGCATGGCATTATCACGATGCCGATGAAACATTGATGTGCCAGGTGAATGGAAGTAAACGTGTGGCTTTATTACCACCGGGTATTCCACAAGTAAAACAGATCACAGATTTTTTAGAAAAAGAAAAGCACCTGGAAGGGGAAGCTTTAGACAAAGAGCTGAAATTGAATTCCTTTATTGCGGATGTAGAAGAGGGAGATGCCCTGTATATTCCTCCTTATTGGCATCATGGAGTGGTGCCAACTGATGGTAAAATTGGTTTTACACTGGCTTATTGCTGGGCAAGTCCAATTCATATTCTTGGTGATTTCTCCAATTACTTTGTACGAAATTTATACCGCCGTGGTCTCTGGCCAATCCGTCAAATCAGTATCGCACTCCCTTTTATTGGTTTTTATGCTGGTTTGTCGCATTTAATGAGAAAAGTATTTTATAAAATACACTAGAATTTATACTTTCAGCGAATTTATGTTCGGTACTTTTATCCATTCAATCTATTCTGCCTCTACTTATAATTAAAGAAATGAAGATTACAAAAAACATATATACGCTGCTCTTTTTATTGTTGATCTCTGCGGGAAGTTATGCCCAGGGAACAGTTACAGGAACAGTTTATGATGATCATAAAGGTGCTTTAAGCCTTGCGACCATCAGTTTACTCCGGTCGCAGGATTCTACGCAGGTTAAATTAGCGCAAGCGGATTTTTCTGGAAACTACCTGTTTCCTGCTGTTGCACCGGGAACCTATTATATTTCGGTATCCATGATCGGTTATGTGAAAAAACGCAGCAATAATTTTGTGCTGGATTCTACGCATCTGCATGTCAAAGTAGACGATTTGATCGTATTGACAGATAGCAAGTCTCTTTCCCAGGTTAATATTGTAGTAAAAAAACCATTGATTGAACAAAAGATAGACAGAACTACACTGAATATCGAAAATAGTATTCTGGCGGGGGGAAGTACTGTGCTGGAAATTTTAGAAAAGGCTCCGGGTGTAATTGTTAATCATCAGAACGATGAGATCAAGCTTAAAAATAAAAGCGGGGTGCTGGTTATGATCGATGGAAGAAAGAACTATCTATCAAGTACTGACCTGGCCAATTTGTTAAAAAGTATGACCAGTGATCAGGTAGCTACTATTGATATTATTGCTAATCCTTCGGCCAAATACGATGCTTCCGGCAACGCGGGTATCATCGACATCAAATTAAAGAAAAGTAAATTATTCGGCACCAACGGTAGTTTTTCCACAAGTGTGGGGAATGGAATCGTTCCTTATGGCCCGAAAGACCTCTGGCGTGAATTTGCGAACCTGAGCCTGAACCACAGGACAGAAAAGTGGAATGTGTATGGAAATGTCAATCAGTACAGAAGTGCAGATTATAATGAAACCACGCTCAAGAGGAATGTGAATTTTAACGATAAAACCAGTGTATTTGATCAGTACCTGACCCAGCCTAAAGTTGGAAAAGGAGTAACAGGGAAATTTGGTGTTGACTTTTCTCCTTCAGAGAAGACCAGTATCGGCATATTAGTGGATGGGGGGGTAGTTAAAGATGATATTAACGGGGTGAGCAATACACATATCAGTGGCGGGGAATCTGGTGTTTCCAGTTCCTTACAACAAAATTCATCCACTTATGCGCCACGCAGGTATATCACGACAAACTTTAACCTGAAAAGAGATTTTAATAAAACAGGGGCTGGTATACGCTTTGACGCAACTTATTCTGGTTACAACAATAAAAGGAACCAGGATTTCAATACTAACTTTTTTGATGCTGATAACCTGCTGACTGATAATCAGACACAGCGGAACAGTACGGAATCCAAAATAGATATTTTGACTGGCCGTGTTGATTTGACGCTGCCACTACAAGAAGGACTTGTTTTTGAAACTGGACTTAAAAGTGATTATGTAAAGACGATAAATGATTATGGTTTTGAAAGGCTGCTGAGTGGGAACTGGCAGAATGATCCTTTACAATCCAATAAGTTCATCTATAAAGAAAACGTCAATTCAGCTTATGTAAATTTTAATAAAAAATGGGATAAATGGAGCGTTCAGGCAGGTATGCGTGCAGAATTGACACATTCAAATGGAAATTCTATCACAGATAACAAGGTAGTAGACAGCAATTACCTGTCTTTATTTCCTTCGGTATTTGTGAGTCAGACCATTGATGCTGACAATTCGATCAGGTACTCCTACAGCAGGAGGATTGACCGCCCGAACTATCAGCAGCTCAATCCTTTCGTGTTTTTCCAGGATCCTTATACTTTAGATCAGGGGAACCCGTTTCTAAAGCCGCAGTTTACAGATAACTTTGAAATCAGTTATACTTATAAAGGCCTGGCAACGCTATCTCTTGGGTATTCAAATACTAAAGATTATATCGTTCAGCTAACCGAACAAAATGATTCTACCAAGGTAATTAAAGCCATACAAGGTAACCTGGGTAATTTTAAGAATTACTCTGCTAACCTTTCCTTCCCGTTAAACATCAGGCCGTGGTGGTCGATGCAGAACCAGTTTAATCTGTATTATAATAAATTTACGGATATGGGCTTACTGGGCGGAAATTTTTATGCGGGTAAACTGGCCTACAATATTAATATTTATAATGCGATTAAAATTTCAGATACCTGGAGTGCTGAATTGAACTTCGCTTATGTTTCACCTTATGTCTATGGCATAGAAAGGGCTATTAAACCCCGGTATAATTTTGATGCGGGAATCCAAAAAACATTTGCAGAAAAGAGAGCCAAACTGAAATTGAATGTAAGTGACATTTTCCTGAATTCTCAATACACAGGATCTCTTAAATATCAAAACCTGGATCTTGCCATTTATAACCGGTGGGTAAGCCGGAAGGCAACTTTAACCTTTAGCTATAGCTTTGGAAAACAAACAGTAAAATCTTCGAAATCAAGAGGGACAGGTGCTGAGGACCTGAACAGAAGGGCCAGTCCAAAATTGTAGCCTGCGCTTAAGCAAAAAGAAAACTATGGAAACGCTCATCTATAAGTTAAAATGCAACAATATCAGGATAGATGTTGTCAGTGACCAGCTAAAACTTGAAATGCCTCCGGGTTTTGATTTTTCAGGTATTTTAGCAGAGGTCAGAAAAAATAAAGAACACCTTATTGCCTTCATTAAAGAGGCTAAACGCAAACATTCAGCCGTTAACTCCGAAAAATGGTTTAGTATAAAAGACACAGACTACTATGAGAAATCGAGAGAAGATAAGGATTATGAAACTACGCACCAGCAAAAGAAATCATTTTTCCGTTATTTAATTGCCGGCAGTTTTTTACATAACCAGAATTTTCAGCTGCAAATTGAGGCACTCGATATTGAGGCCATGCGTAAAGCTATCTTTACGGTAGTAAAACGGCATGATAGTTTGCGTACTTATTTGCTCTTGATTGATGGGCAGGTGAGACAAAAGATATATGATGATCTTCCGCCAGGCTTTGAAATTGGTTATCTTGATCTTTCAAAGGAAAAAGACGAAGCCATTAAATATGCGAGATTCAGTGAGAAAGCAACAAATGTTTTGTTTGATCTTCAAAAAGCACCATTCATTGCATTTACAATTGTCGTATATTCGAATGACTTGCAGGGCTTGTATATTTCTATGCACCATGCAATTTCTGATGACGGGTCAGTTAAGATCTTAAAGCATGAAATCATGCGGCTTTATACTGCGTTTAAGAAAGGAGAGCCAAACCCGCTACCAGAGCAAAAAATGCAGTATTTAGATTATTCACGCTGGGCAAACCGATTCCTGAAAAGTGAAAAGGGCAAAATATCCAGCGAGTTTTACAGAAAGGCTATCTCCAGAAGTATTGCACTCAATCAACAGCACTGGAAGAAGATTGGAGATCCCAGGGCACTTACTTTTGGTAAGATATCTTATAAAAAAACGCTTGAAGAAGAGATCAGGAAATATCTTAATAAAGAAAATATTGAGAAATATGCGGAAGCGGTAGGCACTGTTGTCTCTTTGTACCCTGCGCCGGGAGCTAGTTATAAGACTTATATCAGTCCGTATTTGCTTATAGAATTAAGAAAGCTTTCAATGGAGTCGGAATCGACATTATTTATGACACTGACCGCTATCCTTTCTATTGTATTTTATAAAACAGAAAATATAGTCAGTGTGAGATATTGTCTTGCTTATAGTAATCGGGTTCTTAAAGATTTTGAATCGATTGTTGGCTGGTTAACTTCAGAAATAATAATTTGTATAGAAGAAGATAATGGTTTAACATTCAATGAGTTTGTGAAAAACGTCACCGATAATATTATGGTGGCTTCTGACCATAGGTTTTATGCACAGCAAATGATTATGAAAGATCTGGATTTACCAGTCAATGATTTATCTCCCATTATGCTGAATTTTCTGAGTGTGCCTGATGTGGAAATAGAAAATATGACTCCATATCATTCAGATATCGGGTCCGGACTCGGAGATCTTAAATTCACCATTAATGAAAATATAAACTGCATCTCCATCAATACGCAATATAATAAACTCAACTATAGCCCTGCTGCTATTGAAAATATGTTTGACGTCTTTTTTAAGGTTATACACGTAATTCTCAAAAACAGGGATATCCCCTTATCGGCATATATTCAATAGGTAGTATGCTAAACACATCCCGCTTTTCCGCAGGATAATATGGCTGTGATTTCAGGCCAAATGATATTCACATTTTAAATTAACAATTGTATGAGGACGATTTTAACCGATGCTCCCGATTACTATGATGTAAAAGTATTTTATGCCAAAGTGAGTGATCAGGTGAGTGAAGAGGCCTATCAGGATTATATCCCTGAGCTTCCGTTAGTTTTATACGATAAAATAATGCGTTACAGACTAACTCAGGACCGGAAACTGCAATTTTTAGGGAAGGCACTTTTATTAGCGGCGCTAAGAGATTTTGGTTATGAAAGCAATTGTCTGGAGGACTTGAAGTTTACTGAATTTCAAAGGCCATATATGGATGGTGATATAGATTTTAATATTTCTCATTCGGGCGCAGTGGTAGTTTGTGCGATTGCCAGGGGAATTAAAGTTGGAATTGATATCGAAAAGATAGTCCCTCTGGATGTAGAAGACTATCTGGAAGTCTCTATGAATAAGATCCAGCAGGTCATGATCCAGGATTCCAGTAATCCATTACATTCTTTTTATACGTTATGGACTTTAAAAGAAAGTATTTTAAAAGGTGATGGAAGAGGGCTGAATATTCCCCTGAAAAGTGTAGTTATAGACAGTCAATTAAGTATTGGCACTTTCCAGGAGAATAAATGGTATTTGAGAAGAATAAACATTGAAGATGAATATATGTCCCATATTGCATTGAGTGATAATGTTAAAAACTTAGAAGTAATAAAGAAGTTCTAATTAGTATATTTGATAAATTTTTTATTAAAATCTTATTGAAATTATTTCTGTGAAAAATATTCTTCTTCTTCTTGCCATATGTGCAGCATTTACTTCTTGTAAAAAATCAACTGAAAATCCAATAATATATCCTGATCCCGTTTATGTGCCAGATACTATTGTAACTGTTTCAAAGATACAAAATGTGACTAATCAACCAGATCCTAAGGGGAATGGCGTTTATAGCATGCTTGGATTTGGATATGATATCACTGGCAAATATGAACATATATCTGCTGTACGCGGACAGGCGATCGATGTATTAGGACTTGCGAAAGACAATGACAATAATTTTAATATAGGTTATGGCAGTTCGATGGAACCATTTGTTGTTTTTGGTTCAAATGCAGAACATTTTGTTGGACAATTCCGATCTCCTGGCGGAGAGGGAAAAAACTCTTACCTGTTCAAAGGAACGATTACAGCCTCATTTCCTGATAAAGATTCATTTTCGCGGAAATATATTTATGGAAATTATTCATTGATCTCCCGGATATACTACGCAATCATGCGTTATAATGAAGGTTATTTAACTCCAGAGTTTACGCAGGATATACTGGCTATGAGCAGTGCTGATCTGGTTGGGAAATATGGTACTCATGTGCTTACAGGTATTGAAGTTGGGCAGAAACTTAATATTATCTACCAGGCGGTAGCTAAGGACAAAGATGGGGAAAGAACAACTGCTGTCGTATCTTCAAATTTTACTGTTGCACTAAAAAATGTATTTGGTTTGTTTTCAGGACAGCTGGATAAGCCTAATGCAAGAGATCTTGCAGCAGTTTCTTCACAAAAAATAGTTTATGATGCTGTGGGGGGTGATACCTCGACGCTTAAAGCAGATCCCCGATTTAAAACTACTAAAATTAATATTACAGAATGGTTACGGAGTAACACAAAGGAAAATGCAGCATTCATTGGAATCAGACAAAATGGGTTAGTTTCCTTAGATCAACTGATTACTGATCCTGTTAAAAAAGCAGAGGTGAAAACATACATCAGTAAATATATAGCTGATCAGCAGGTTAAACTAATTGATTAATCTGTTTTCCAATGAAATTGAGCTTATAATTTGTACTCCTGCCAGCACCTTGCTGGAGGAGTATATTTTTTTTAACTAAATCCTGAATATCCCGTAGCGCGGTATCCTTAGATGCTTTAGTGATTTTTGACCATTTTGAAACCGTTAAATTTCCAAAGAATCCATCGAGCAGCTGATCAACCATTTTTTGCTGACGGACATTAAATACAGTATTCCGGTTTACTTCCCAAAAAAGGGTTCTGGTCCTGATCGCATCCAGTATAAGATCTGTACTATCCATTGCGCGGTATAAGCAATCTAAAAACCAATTTATCCAGGCAGTGATATCCAATGATCCTTTTTGAGTTTTTTCAAGGATTTCGTAATACTGATTCCGGTCTTTTTGTATTTGAGCAGACATACTGTAGAAACGGTTCTCTGTTTGGTCTGCTCTGGCCAGGAACATATCTGTGATTGCTCTTGTTATACGGCCATTTCCATCATCGAAGGGATGTATGGTGACAAACCAGATATGTGCGAGCGCAGCTTTGATAACCGGATCAAGATGCTGATCGTTATTAAACCAGTTTATAAACTTGGTCATTTCGGCAGAAAGTCTCTCGGCAGAAGGTGCTTCAAAATGTATTTTTTCTTTACCCATTGCACCAGATACAACCTGCATAGGGCCGTCGCGCAATTCGGCTACTTTTATTTTATAAAGTCCACTGCGTCCGGTGGGAAATAAAGCTCCGTGCCAATTGTTTAATCTTTCCATAGATAAAGGCTGCTGATAATGCTGAATAGCGTCCAGCATCATTTCTACTACTCCATCTACATGGCGCTCTGGTGGTATCGCACCAGCGATCTCTATGCCCAGGCGTTTAGCGATAGAAGAACGGACTTGTTCATTATCCAGCATTACTCCCTCAATTTCACTGGATTTAGTAACATCCAGTGTAAGTGTTTGGAGGATTGTTTCTTCTCTGAGGTCAAAGCCAAGTGCACTCATCTGACCCAATATTTTGCCCTGACGGTATCTTACTTCGCCGAGTTTCTTAGTTAGATTTTCTGTGTTCCAGTAAAAGTCGGGCCAGTTGTTTTGTTGATGGATGTACATATTCGCCGCAATTATGCAGTGAATATACAGATTATTCGGCTCATTCTACCTATTCGATGCAATTATGCGGTGAATAGATGATTTAATCACCGCATATGGGATTACTTCTAAGCTGTGCGTAATTAATTCCTCTGCTTCTTAATTAAATCAACTAAAAAATAAGTTTGAAAGATTACATAAAACTCTATTTTTGAATAAATTCCTACGAAAGAGATTATGCTGGATAAAAATGTTTTGAATAAAACGGAGCCGAAAAACAGGAAACTAACAGAGCGAAAGCTTATTGATGCAGTAGGGGAAATCATCCGGTCAACGGGTTATACTGGATTGGGTGTAAATGCCATTGCTAAAAGCGCAGGTGTCAGTAAAAAACTGATCTATCGCTATTTTGGTACAGTTGATTCTTTGATTGAAACGTATCTCATAGAAAGAGATTACTGGGTCACTTTTTCTAAAAAAGTGAGTGATGCGGCAGTTGCGTCCAATAAAAAGCAAACTATGATTGAGTTTTCGTCCAGTATCTTCGAAAACCAATTTGATTTCTTTTTCAATGAAGATGAAATGCAACGGATTATCCTTTGGGAGATCTCGGAAAAAAGTAATATTTTAAATGACCTGAGCAGAAAACGTGAAGCTATGGGAGAGGAACTTCTAAAATTAACAGATCCTTATTTTAAGGACTCAGATGTCAATTTCAGAGCTGTTTCGGCAATTATTATCTGCGGAATTTATTATTCTGTATTACATACTAAAAAGAACGCTAGTACCTTGTGTGGCCTTGATCTGAACACCGAGGCAGGAAGAAAAGAGATTACCAGGGCAGTAAGAAAAATAGTAGAGCTTTGTTTTGGAAGTAAAAAGAAAAAATCAATCTAAAAGATACCTCATGGCTAAACACACCTAAAGCCATGAGGTATACTAATTAATGTTGGTAAGAACGATTTCTAATCTTCTCAAAGATTCACACATCACAAAGTTAGATCACATTAATTCTCTAAGTGGTGACATAAGTGAAAAATAATTCAATTATTTTTCACTTAAATATTTATTTAAGTATCTTTTTATCAGTGTGTTGTGTTTTTGTTTGTTAACTACGTTGATAAAATTATCTAAGTGGTCATTCTATAATCGCAAATTGGACGCTGAAAATCACTCCAGAATCAACAATAAGCCTTCTCCCTTTTTAACCGGAATTTCGTCGTTGACAGCAAAAGTCCCTGCCTGTTGAAAATTCCGGATAGCAGGCGCTTTAAGCGTTACTTTTTTGGGATCAATTCCTAAAGCTTTCCAGTTCAGCTGAAGTTTCACCTTCGTATCTTCTTTAGCCCAGCTTGCTATCGCAATCAATGCCTTTTTATCTTTTAAATAAACAGTAGCCAAAACATCAGTAGCAGTTGTTTTGACCGGATTGTTTTTTACCCAGTATCCGATCATCCGGCTATTTTGAAGACCGAAACTGTCCCAGACCTTCCAGATAGGTCGTGGATCTGCATTCGCAGACCATGGCATACGGTTAGTCATTCCATAAACCATGCCTCTCCATGGATTACCTCCGCCTTCCAGCATCTCGCCCATTAGCCCAAATGGAATCCCCGAAATTTCTGTCAGATAAAAATCTGGTGTATTGTTCTCATAGTCGAAGTTTTCTCCAAACCACAGCCTGTTTAAATAAGGGAAATGATCCATGTATAAATTGGCGCTGTTATTAAAACCATCGCGTTTATTATATTGATTCGCTGAGTGCAAGTCAATAATACCAGGGTGGCCGTTTTGAGTTAATACTCTTTTTATTCTTTTCATGGTCGTTCTGTCGTAGGCCACATCATCCAGATAGATGCCATCAATTCCAACATTTTGTACCAGCCAGCTCATTCCTTCCACATAGTAATTATGCCAGCGGCTCATTCCACTGTTTATAATCGCTGCATCTTTTACTTCGGGGACATACCAGGCTGCAATATAATCTGCATTCAAATGTTCCTGTAACCAGGCATAACCACCTCCTTTACCTTTGGAGAATATCTCATGTCCCAAACTTCTTAAAGGAGCTAATTCATAAGCGCTGTTAGATACCTCCCGTACGGTATTGTATATTTTTACTTTTAAACCCAGGTGATGTGCTGAGTCTATATAACTCTTCATCTCCTCATGTGCGATAAAAGGATAATTGATATAAGGATTAATGGCAGTTCCATGGTGAATGTTGATGACAGTCGCTCCTGTGGCTTTTATCGTATCTACATTATTATACTTGTGATAATACCTTGTTGCCCATTGATCTTCGGTCTGAAGCGTATGGAAAGGCGTAATCATTAAATTGAAATTATAATAAAGTGTATCGCCGGCTTTCATTTCCCTTGCACCGCTATAGTTGGTTACAGCAGTATTTGAGGTGTTTTGTTTGATGTCGATTCCTCCCTTGTCCTGATTTCCCCAGGAGCCTGGTAATAAAAGTGGTTTATCCAGATAGAAATTGGTGTTTAAAGGGCGGGTGTAGTGCTCATCTTTTAAAGAGAAACGCAGACCCGCATTTACTGCCCCAATCCAGGCGCCATCCTGATTTTTATGAGCTACATCCCATTTCCATTGATAATCAGCAGGTATTTTTCCGCCTTTTAAATTCAAACCCATCATATATTCAGCCACTTGTTTTTGGAAAGGAATGACCATTCTGATGTCTTTAAGTTTTAACTCTTTTAAGGCAGTAAGCTTAATGGTATAATTGATAAATCCGTCAAACTCCAGGCTGGCTTTTACTTCCATCTTTAATTTGGGTGCTGTATTTAAGGCTGTCCATTCCACCTGACCCGGTGCTGTTTGTTTGATTTCGGGTTTTCCCGTTTTCCACTGGAGAACTGAACCATCTGTTTCTTCGGCAATCAAAGCAAAAGGAGCTGCTAACAGCGGCCTCGGTTGCTGATCAATTGCTGTCATTTCTTCTGTAAAGAAAGATTGGATTTGTGCCGGCATCCCGTCATTCCCCAGAATCATTTTTCTTCCTAACAAACTGATCGTATTTCCATCTATTTTTAAAGCGGTATAAGGTTTGATCAATTCATTTTTCTGACCTAAAGATGAATTCAGCCAGGTCAGACGAGTTTGTTTCCAAGGTTCGTTTACCCCTCCGTTAATCGCCTTTTTTGGACTGACTACTATTTTGAGCTGTATGGGAACAGCTGTTGTCCCCTCAGCCATGACTGTAACTGTTCCGTTATAAGTGGCAGGTTTTGCGTCTTCCGGAATATCCAGTAAACACCATAGAGATTGGATTTCGCCTTTATGCACATCCACTTGTTTCTTTAATACTTTATTATCCCAGTTAATACCATCAGTATTAAGGCACGAAAGCAGAGCAGCGGGGATAACAGCACCATCAGTGCTTTTTAAATCGGTAAATTTTAAGTTTACCTTTTGCAGGTCTTTTGAAAAGGCATACAGCCCTAACTGAAAACTGAAATTTTCACCCCGGGCAGCTGTATCTGTAAAGGTTTGGGTTGTTCCCTTTAACACCCAGCGTTGCGGCAGATCTTTTTCCATTTTTACAGGGTGTAACCTGTCTTCCGGAAAAATCAGGTAAGGCTGGTTTTTGTTTTTAGCAATCAGGCTTGCGGCTTCTTTTGCCGTGGCGATGACTTCCATAGGGTAAAAACTGTTTAACTGGTTATACGATTCCAGGTAATCTACTTTAGTCGCTATTGTTTTACCACTGATTTTATTCTTCCAGGCTAAAGCAGCCCGGTCAGCTGGTTTTTTATAAACTGCTGTCGGATAATTTGAGCCCGGCTGCACATGAAAAGGAAGATAATAAATATAATATTTTCCTGCACCGGAGACTGGCTCGAAATAAATTGTTCCCGTTTCTCTGGTCAGGTTCTCCGTTTTTACATTTAGTATGCGCTGATTGGAGCGCGCATCCACTACAATAATTTCTTTAGTTGCGGGATCATCCTTTCTTCGCCAGTCAATAACTGTTTTTGCTACTGCACCAGCAACAAAAACTGTAACGACTGCACGATGGTTACCTAATGAATCAGGGTTCCAGCTGCTGTTGCCGGTCAGATATTTTAATTGTTGTGCCTGAGTGACTGTACAATTGATGCTTAAAAGTAAAGCGACCCCAAGGATAGCTTTGGATAGAAATTTGATCTGGATTAATCTGGACATGGTCTTAGGTTAGGGATGTTTTCCTAAGCTGAAGGTATTCATTTTAATCACGAAAGGCCTGAAAACACCCCTGATTTGGGGTTGAAAATTAACGCAAACGTTTGATCAGGAGCTATATTCAGCAATATTTGGCTATCCAAGTGCAGCTCTGCTATCTGCCGGAGCTTCTTTACGATCAAACATTCCATAATCTCTTACCACTGTGGCTATTCTTAAATGATAATCTTTAAAAATCACATTACGGCCTTGTGACTGTGCATCCCGGTGCATTTCTATATTTCTCCATTCCAGAATTGCTTTCTCACTTTCCCAAAATGAAAGAGATAAGATTTTATCCGGCTGTATCAGGCTCTGGAACCTTTCGATGGAAATAAATCCCGTTATATTGGAAAGTTCAGGATAAAGTTTTGCAGCAATGGCCAGGTAGTCTGCCTTTTTACCCGCTGCCGGGATGACTTCAAAAATTACTGCGATCATTTTTCTTGATTTTTTAAAGGGTAATAAATAGGTTTTTAACCAGCCTGGCATTTAAGAGTGGCTCGTAGGTTAAGGACTGGGGTAGTATTTGAATACGGTGGTGTAAAATTTTAAAGGTTTCGGCAGTAAGGTGCATCGTTAAATGTTTAGCCAGGCATTGATGATGACCTGCACCAAAAGCCAGGTGCTCCTGGTTATTGCTTCTGGAAGGGTTATAGGTTAGGGGAGATTCAAATATTTGAGGATCAAGATTAGCTGCTGCTAATAAAATGATAATCATTTCTCCCTCTTTTATCAACTGATCGCCTATCAAAAGATCCTTTCCCGCAATTCTCCGGGTTAAATGTATTGGCGGGTCAAAACGCAGGGTCTCCATAACAGCTTCTTTGAAATGGTTTGCTCCTTCTGATACAGGAACAGGCAATTGATGGCGGGCAAGCTGCAAGACTGTATTGGTTAGCAAGCCTCTTCCTGCATCATAGCTCTGAATTAACAGGCCAATAAGATTAGAGATCAATAGTGTTGTCCATTCCCCGGGGTATAAATTATTTTGAGCTGTTTTAATATCCGGCAGATATTTTTGCAATAAAGAGAATAAAAAGCCGAGCAGCTCATTCAGCTGTAAAATGTCTTCTGAAGTTTGCCCGGGAGACATGATCCTGACCAGTATGGGAAGATAACCGATAATTAAATTACAATCTTCTGTTCCGATACCCAGGCTCTTTAAGATATAGAGTGCGGGTAGTTTTTTACAAACCACCTCAACCCAATCCACAGGTGCTCCTGCGCTAGTTTTTTTCAATAATGAATCAAGCAGCGCATTGATGACGACGGGTTGCATTTGATTGTAAATCTGCAATGCTGCATCTCTAGATTGCTGATGCTGTTCAAAATTACTTAGTCTGGCTAATTGTTGAATCAATTTAACCGCATTTTGATTCAGACCAGTCTGATCGGTTTTAATTTGAGGGATAAGTGCATCCTGATTTAGTAATACCTCTTTAGCTTGTGGATAACCGTAAATGATCCAGCTTTGTTGTGCCTTATCATAATGAACCTGATGTGCTGCCCTTTTTTGAGCATAGAATTGATGTGGTTCAGTTGTATTCCAATCTAAAATAATTCCGGTATCCATGAGTTGCTGGTTAGTGACTTCATCAAAAGTAGCTAACCTGAAAAGGTGATACTTCATTTTAAAATGAAGCGTCCTCAATGGATAGAAAAACTGTGTAAATGAAAAAAGGAAAACTTTTCCGTTTTCCTTTTTTCATTTGACTGACTATTTAAATAATTCTTGCAGGTCTCTATCGGCAGTAGGGATCTTTTTGAGAAAATCATCAAAACCCGTTCCTTCATGAGAGCTGTACATGCCATAGGCATCAATGATATAGCCAATCTGGCCATCTTTGTCTTCTAACAAATAAAGCACAGAATTATCTGCCGGATCTGAGTCACCTTCAAAACGATAAGTTTTTATGATTGTCAGATCTTCCGGTACATAGATTTTGTGCAGACCAACACCTTGCATTTTACCATGGTCGGTCATCTTTATTTCGTTATCTAACCCTTTTTGCCTTAATTTTTCTAAAATCTGGCTAAGTGTGTTCATTTCCGCTGGTTGTTCCATAATAAAGATTGTTTGCTTATTAAACAAAGCCTTCTATAAATGGTTTTCTTTTTTATTTCGTGTAGCCGTATTTTTTCATCAGGGAAATTAAGACCCCATTAGTCCATCCAAATCCATCCTGAGAAGCATATTCTCCACCTCCGGCTTTCAGTTGCAGGTTTACTACATTGTATTTCTCCATTAGTTTTCCTGTACGCTTATACACGCTGGTATTTAAATTAATCCAGCGGACAGCAATCTGTTTCTCCAGCTCATGAAAGCCATAATTACCCAGTCCGGTGATAGCCATCCATTGTAAAGGGGCCCATCCGTTAGGCGAATCCCATTGTTGATGTGTATTTAATGGTGTAGAAACTAATCCCCCTGCTTTCAGGAATTTTTGTTGTAAGGTATTCTTAACCAGTTTAGCTTGTTTTTGGCCGGCCAGGTTGAAGGATAATGGAAACATCCCTGCCAGACTCAACACAGGGGATTGGTTTTTAGTTTTAAGACTGTAATCTGTGAACCAGGAATACTTTGGTGACCAGAAATATTTCTGGATACTGGCTTTCCTTTTTAAGGCCAGGGTTTGATACTGCTTTTCTTTGACTACATCGTGTTGAAGTGCATAACATTTCTGTAGGGTGAGTTCCAGGTTATATAATAAGCAATTCAGATCTACAGGAACAAGTTGTGTAGTTTGAATAGTCTTTAATTGCATGCCATCTGCTAACCACCTGCTGCTGAAATCCCAGCCACTCTCTGCTGCTGACCTGATGTCACGGTATACTTCCGGATTTTTTGCTTCGGTTTGCTGGCCGATCAGTACGTCCTCTTTATAGGATTCTTGTCTTGGTGTATTTAACTGGTCGTAATAGCGGTTCAGCTTACTTCCATCGGGCATAACTACCACGTGTTTAGTTGGTGCAGACTGATCCATCCAATAGGCATATTCTTTTTCCAGTGCTGGTAAGTAAGTGGAATAGGCTTCATTTCCTTTGATTTGGGCAAGCAGTCCAATCATCAGTGAGAAAAATGGAGGTTGCGACCTGCTGAGGTAATAGTTTCTGTTCCCGTTTGGAATGTGGCCATTTTGCTCAATCAGGTAAGCGAAGTTTTTGACCATATTTTCAATAGTCTCATTTTCTCCGGATACTTGCAGACCCAGCATCGTAAAATAACTATCCCAATAATAAACTTCTCTGAAGCGTCCGCCGGGAACGATATAAGGGTTAGGGAGGTCAAGCAGCGAACTATTGGCAATTTTTTCTGCGGGTTTACGGCGCAGTGCTTCCCAAAGCTGGTTAATATGTTCGGCTACGGGCTGATTTGCTGTCGTCACAACTGTAGTATTGGTATCCGGAAAAATAAAGTTATCATTTACAAAAGCCCTGGTGCTAAAATTAGTTTTAGCAGCTTTTAATTTCAGATAGTCTTCCAGTATTTTTGCCGGATCTCTTTTTGGGATACAATCCACAAAAGTTTTACCGTCTTTCAGCACATTCTGCATTTGCACATCAATAAACAACTGGCCATACAGCTCATCAGGTGTTTTAGTCTGTGCGGAAACCCTTCCCAGCTGAAGCCCGATAAAGAGGATAAATATAAATCTGCGTATCATAATCTCGTATTTTGATTAATGATACGATTTATTCTGGTTTTAGCGGTAAAATCTGAATTAAAACTGCTGATTTTCCATTCGTTTTGTGGCCATGTTAAGTAGTTACCTGGCTCGCTATGGACTTGCCGCAGACCGGACATGGATTCATAGATAACCTGCTCAGAAGCTAACTAAAATCCTAAATGCAAAAGGGCGATGTCTGTGAAGACGTCGCCCTTTATACTGTATTTTTTGCCTTACCGGATTATAGAGAGAACGCTTTTTTAACTGCGTCTACAAAATCTAATTTTTCCCAGGTGAACAATTCAACTGTAACTTCTTTTTCAGTACCGTTAGATGCTTTAAAGATTTTGGTAATCACTTCATTGTTTTTACCAAAGTGTCCGTAAGCAGCAGTTTCTGAATAAATAGGATTTCTTAATTTTAAACGGGTCTCAATACCGTAAGGAGTCATATCGAAGATTTTTTCTACTTCTTTCGCTATTTCACCATCAGTAAGCAATTTGCCATCTGCTGATTTAACCTTAGCTGTTCCGTAAGTATTTACGTAAATACCCATAGGCTGAGCAACACCGATTGCATAAGATACCTGTACCAGGATTTCATCTGCAACACCAGCTGCCACCAGGTTTTTAGCGATGTGTCTGGTTGCATAAGCTGCCGAACGGTCAACTTTAGATGGATCTTTTCCTGAAAATGCACCACCACCGTGAGCACCTTTACCACCGTAAGTATCAACAATGATCTTTCTTCCAGTTAAGCCAGTATCTCCGTGAGGACCACCGATCACAAACTTACCAGTTGGATTAATGTGATATTTGATATCCTTGTTGAACAATTTGCTGAACTGAGGATATTGGCTTGATACACGTGGGATCAGGATATTGATAATATCTTCTTTTATCTTTTTAAGCATGGTCTGCTCTTCATCAAAATCATCATGTTGTGTAGAAACCACGATAGAATCGATTCTTACAGGCTCATTGTTATCATTGTACTCTAAAGTGACCTGGGATTTTGCATCCGGACGTAAATAAGTAATTTCCGTGTTTTCACGACGGATTGCAGCTAATTCAATCAGGATTTTGTGCGCAAGGTCAAGTGCAAGAGGCATGAAGTTTTCAGTCTCTCTGGTTGCATAACCAAACATCATTCCCTGGTCACCAGCTCCCTGAGTAGTTTTGTCTTCTTTGTCTACACCCTGGTTAATATCCGGAGATTGCTCATGAATAGCAGACAGTACACTACAAGAGTTACTATCAAACATATATTCACCTTTAGTATAACCAATTTTATTGATTACTTCTCTTGCGATCTTTTGCACGTCAAGATAGGCTGTTGATTTAACTTCTCCGGCAAGAAAAACTTGTCCGGTAGTTACTAAAGTCTCACAAGCAACTTTTGATTCAGGATCAAATGCTAAAAAATTATCAATTAGTGCATCCGAAATTTGATCTGCTACTTTATCAGGATGACCTTCAGAAACAGATTCTGATGTAAATAAATATGACATTTTAAATAATTAGTTAAATAATCAACAATTCTTTAAAATGGACAATGACCCCGTAAAAACAGGCAGTAAAATGAAGTGTATGAATGGTTAGCACTTTTTTTTACGTGGTTGCAATCCCGTCATGCTAACATAACATCGCAAATCAGTCCACCTTTATATTGCAAAATTACTATATATATTCAAAATAGTCAAAAAATATCAATTATTTTGTGCCATAATTAAATCATATCCCTTTGGCAAAGTCGAACATTCTATTTATTATTAATCCTATCTCCGGGGGTAAGGATAAATTAAAGATACCTGCTATCATTGATGCGAATCTGGACAGATCCAAATTTAACCCTAATTTTAGCTTTACGGAGTATGTAGGACATGCGGCTGAGATAGCGGAAGAAGCTGCAAATAAGAACTTTGATATTATTGTTGCTGTTGGCGGTGACGGGACGATCAATGAAATTGCGGCGAAAGTTATGCAGCAGCAAAAGATCCTGGGTATCATCCCCTTTGGGTCGGGAAATGGTTTGGCCCGGTTTTTAAAAATACCGATGAATACAGCTAAAGCGATCCAGGTATTAAATGAGCTGATCGTCACGAAAATTGATACAGGTACATTTAATGATAAGTTTTTCTTCAATATGGCCGGGATGGGATTTGATGCACATATCAGTTCTGTTTTTGTGGGCAATAAAAAAAGAGGCTTAACAGGGTATTTCAAATTAGGGCTCAAAGAAATGATTAATTATAAACCTGAGACCTATCACATCCGGGTGGATGGGGTAGGGTATACCAGAACGGCTTTTGTAGTCAGTGTGGCGAATTCTTCTCAGTATGGAAATAATGCACATGTGTCACCGCATGCCTCTGTAACGGATGGTTTGCTGGATGTTTGTATTATCAAATCGTTTCCATTATATAAAATACCCCTGTTAGCTTATCATATGCTGAATGCCAGTACGGACAGATCTGACCTGGTTGAAATTATCCAGGGGAAAAATATACAGATTACCCGGGTGGAGGATGCTGCTATCCACATTGATGGGGAACCTTATTTTATGGGCAGAGAGATTGAAGTAACAATTTCACCGCTGTCTTTAAATGTAATTGTTCCGGCAGCAATGGGAGTTACAATTAAAAAATCAATAGATGAAACCGAATAAAAAATCATTGAGAGATCTTGGCGGGATCATGTATTCTACTGATCCTTCTTTCAGCTATGAAACTGAAAACGAGGCACCACAGGAAGTAATTGCCAATAATCAGCAAGATTTGCGGGTGATGCTTGACAAGAAAAACAGAGGCGGTAAAGCGGTTACGCTGATTACGGGTTTTCGTGGAAATGCAGAGGATCTGGAGAAATTATCAAAAATGCTGAAGACCAAATGCGGGGTAGGCGGAAGTGCTAAAGATGGGGAGATTATGGTGCAGGGTGACTTCAGAGATAAGGTAGTTTTGATGCTTCAAAAAGAAGGCTATAAAGTGAAAAAATCTGGCGGATAATACGGTTGCTAAAACGTTGATATATAGATTGTTGATCTATAGTGTATATGCCACAATAAGTGAAATATTTCCTTTGAAATGATAATTTTTCAATAAATATCTCCTTAGCTTTGCCTAAACAAATAATCATTTTATGAGCAAAGTTTTAATGCCTAAACCAGACTTATCCCGGTTGAATTTGGGTACTGAGAATGCATACTATCAGTTAAGTGTACCGGAACTGGTGGAAGAAGCGATCAATAACGGAGAGGGTACACTCTCATCTTCAGGTGCTTTGGCAATTGATACTGGTAAATTTACTGGTCGTTCGCCAAAGGACAGGTTTATAGTGCTGGATGAGGTAACGAGGGATTCAGTTTGGTGGGGCGATATTAATATCCAGTTTAGTCAATCAAATTTCGAGTCTTTATTGCACAAAGTTTGTGCACATCTTAACAAAGACAAGTTTTATGTGAGGGATGCTTATGCTTGTGCGGATGAAGCCTACAAAATGAGTATCAGAGTTATCACTGAAACCGCTTATCAAAATCTATTTGCTAATAATTTGTTCCTCAGACCAGAGGAAGGAGAAGTTATTGAAAATCCGGAGTGGACAATCATAGCTGCGCCAACATTTCTGGCCGATCCGGCAGTTGATGGTACGCGTCAGGCTAATTTTGCGATCCTGAATTTCACGGACAAAATCATATTAATCGGTGGAACAGGTTATACAGGTGAAATCAAAAAAGGTATTTTCTCTGTTTTGAACTTCATTCTGCCTGAATTGAAAAATACTTTATCCATGCACTGTTCTGCCAATGTTGGTGTTCAGGGGGATACTGCGATTTTCTTTGGCTTATCTGGTACTGGTAAAACAACGTTGTCTGCTGATCCTGCAAGAGGATTAATTGGTGATGATGAACATGGCTGGGGAGATAGCTCTGTCTTTAATTTTGAAGGCGGATGTTATGCTAAATGTGTAGATCTGACTGCTGAAAAGGAGCCACAGATCTATAATGCTATTAAATTCGGGGCTTTGCTGGAGAATATCAATTATTTCCCGGATACCAGGACGGTTGATTATTCAAATATTGAAAAAACTGAAAATACAAGGGTAGCTTACCCTATAAACTATATTGACAATGCGGTTTTACCTTCTATTGCAGGTATTCCCAAGAATATTTTCTTCCTGACGGCAGATGCTTTCGGTGTTTTACCTCCGTTGTCAAAATTAAATCCTGGTCAGGCCATGTTTCATTTCATTTCCGGATATACGGCTAAGGTTGCAGGTACAGAAGCTGGGGTAACTGAGCCTCAGGTAACTTTCTCTGCTTGTTTTGGAAAGGCTTTCCTGCCTTTACACCCAACTAAATACGCAGATCTGCTTGGAAAGAAGATGGAAGAACACAAAGTGAATGTCTGGTTAGTGAATACAGGCTGGAGTGGTGGTGCTTACGGTACAGGCAGCCGGATGAAATTAAGTTATACGCGTGCTTTAATTACTGCGGCATTAAATGGCGGGTTAACTTCAGCAACATTTACTGAACATTCTGTTTTCGGATTACAAATGCCGGATGCTTGTCCGGGCGTTCCTTCCGAAATTTTAAACCCAAGAAATACCTGGTCAGACAAACATCAATATGATCAGAAAGCAAACGAACTTGCTAAAGCGTTTATTGACAACTTTAAGCAATTTGAAGAGTTCGCAAACGATGAAATACTGAAATCAGTCCCAAAAGTTGTAGAAAACACACTTTAAATCATTTTTTTTAAGGAAAAATTTGCATTTGAATTTTTTTTTAGTTTTCATTGTGAAAGATTGTCTTCTAACCGGGACAATCTTTTTTAATAATAGCTACGCGACGATAGATTTATTGCGAAAATCAAATTTACCTGGTAATGATAATTTAATTTGGAATTAAAATCAAAGTTGTAGATTTGTTATTGCAACATTTGATTCTATTCGTCGTTGTGTGTATTACAAGATATTTAATCTAAATTTAAAAAAACAAAGTACTAAAAACTCAAAAACTAAAAAAATGGCAAACGCACCAAAACCAACAACAGTTAAAAAGGAAAGCTCATCAGCTTCAAATCTATTCGCTACTCTAGTCATTCCAATTTGTATTATCATCGCGGCACTTATTTATAAATTCGTTCTTGGAGATGCAAATAACTTTATTGACAACAACGTTGAGAACTTACCTAAAGTTGGTAACTATGCAGGTATGGCTTACAAAGGTGGACCAATCGTTCCAATCTTAATGGGTATGCTTTTAATGGTAATCGTATTCTCAGTAGAACGTTTCATCGTTATCGGAAAAGCAACTGGTACATCTAGTTTAGATGCTTTTGTGAAAAAAGTACAAGCACTTTTAAATTCAAATAATATCGAAGCAGCTATGGCTGAGTGCGATAAACAACAAGGTTCGGTTGCTAACGTAATCAAATCTGGTTTGAAAAAATATCGTGAGATGGAAGTTGAAGCAAACATGGACACAGACCAGAAATGTTTAGCTATCCAGAAAGATATCGAAGAAGCTACAACATTAGAAATGCCAATGTTAGAGCAAAACTTAACAGTAATCGCAACATTAGTATCTGTTGGTACATTAATGGGATTATTAGGAACAGTAACAGGTATGATCAAGGCCTTCGGTGGTTTAGGTGCTTCTGGAGCTCCGGATTCAGCAGCGTTAGCAACAGGTATCTCTGAGGCACTTATCAATACTGCAACTGGTATCGGTACTTCAACTTTAGCGATTATCATGTACAACATCCTGACTTCTAAAATTGATAAATTAACTTATGCAATTGATGAAGCTGGTTTTAGCATCATCCAAACTTATGCTTCTACGCATAAATAGAAAATAATGTAATTTTTTTTTACCGGCTTTATGGAAAACCGGAAGAATTAACATCATTATACAAAACATAAGTAATTTTTAAAATTATGCCTAGAGCAAAGGTTCAAAGAAAGAGTACCTCGATTGATATGACCGCCATGTGCGACGTGTCCTTCCTGTTACTTACTTACTTTATTTTATCAGCGACTGCAAAACAACCGGACCCTTTGGATGTAAGACTTCCTACGTCAACGTATAAAATCAAGGTTCCTGAAAAGGACATCGCGATTTTAACGATTGGTGCAGACAAAGTTTTCTTCGAAGCTGCTGGTCAGGATATCAAAGTAGCTACGCTTGAAAAAATTGGTGAGCAATATAAGATCAGTTTTACACCAGAAGAGAAAAAACGCTTTAGCGTTATTGGATCATTCGGTGTGCCAATCCAGAGTTTAAAACAGTTTGTGATGCTGGACGGAGATAAAAGAAAGAAATCAGGTCTGGAAACAGGTATACCTACCGATTCTACCAATAATCAATTGGCAGATTGGATTCTTCAATCCCGTAAAGCTGTTGCTGAGCTGCATTCTGAAGGAATGAGAGTATCTATCAAAGGTGACGCTGAAGAAGGCTACCCGATGGTAAAGAAAATTGTTGACATCCTTCAAAAACAAAAAATTAACAAATTCAGTTTAATCACCACTGCTGAAGGCGGTAGCAAATAATTAAAACATGGCAGAATTAGATACCTCCGGCGGGGGTGGCAAAAAGGGTGGGAAAGTAAGGAGTAAGAAATCGTCTACGAAAGTAGATTTAACCGCGATGGTTGATTTAGCGTTCTTATTGATTACCTTCTTCATGTTAACCACCACGCTGAATAAACCAATCGCAATGGATATTGCGAAGCCAGATAAAGATGAGAAAAATGAGCAGAGACTTGAATTAAGAGCATCTCAGACCATGACGATTTTGTTAGGTAAAAATAACAAGGTTGCCTGGTACATGGGAGAAGCTGGAAAATCAGCTCCTGAAGTTCAGGATTTTACTCAGATCAGAAAATCGATACTGGATAACAAACAAAAAGTACAGGCTGCAAGTGGTAAATCTATCGTTATGGTGATTAAACCTACTTCTGGCGCTACCTATAAAAACTTTGTTGATATCATGGATGAGTTAGCAATTACCGGAATCAAGTCGGCTCCTGCAATTGATGATGAAAACATCACTGATGCTGAAAAAGCATTCATGAAATCTCAGAATCTTTTATAATATTATTAACATTTTAAATAACAAGCAATGTTCGGATCTAAAATAGATTTATTCAATAAGGAATGGCTTGATGTTATTTTCGCTAAAAAGAACAAAGAATACGGAGCTTACGAGTTACGTAAACAAAATGGCGCAAATACTTCAAGAGCACTACTTTTTGCTTCGGCAGCTTTTATATTTTTGTTTCTTTTACCTAAGATCGTTACTTTGATCAAGGGTCAGCTTCCTGAAGAGGAGATTGTGAAACAAGTTGAAGTTACTGTTGCACCTCCGCCTCCGGTGGATCCAAAAACACCTCCACCGCCACCGGTTGAGCCACCGCCACCAAAGACGGATCAAATCAAGTTCCCTCCTCCGATTGTAAAACCGGATAACCAGGTTCGTGATGAAGATCCTCCTCAGATTGAGCAATTAAAAGCTGCTGACCCAGGTCAGAAAACAATTGAGGGTGACCCGGGTGCTGATATTGTTGTGGTTGGTCCAGTAGGAGAAGGCCCTAAACAAGCGGCAGTAGTGGAAGATACTAAAGTCTATGACTTCGTAAGTATCGAAACTCAGCCAGGTTTCCCTGGAGGTATGGACAAGTTTTATGCATACTTGCATAAAGCAGTAAGATATCCTCCTATGGCTCAGGAAAATAATATTCAGGGTAAGGTGTTCTTATCTTTCGTAGTTGAGAAAGATGGTCGTCTGACTGATATTAAAGTTGAGCGTAAATTAGGTGGTGGTACTGATGAAGAGGCTATCAGAGTATTAAAGGCCAGTCCAAAATGGACTCCTGGTATACAGAATGGTAAACCTGTTCGTGTTAAATATAACATCCCGATCAGTTTCACTTTATCTAACTAAATATTATTACAATAATGTTTAATTTCAATACATTCAAACAGAAATCGCCTCAACAGCGATTTCTGTTCATTTTAGGCCTGGTGATGTTGACCATGTATGTGGTTCTTGGAGTCGCATTAATCTTCTGGAAAGACATCCCTTTCGAAATTAAGCCTACTTACCGTATCTTATTCGGACTATTACTGATCGTTTATGCGGTGATAAGATTTTTCCGTTTGATTAATCAAAAAGACAACTAGCATGAAGAAGCTGATTTTTATCCTGCCATTATTTTTATTCATTGCTTGTAAGCAAAAGCCTAAGAGTGATGATGGGGAAGCATCCCGTGTTTCAGGTACGTTAAAATTACTTGTTGACGAGAGTTTTTCTTCAGTTCTGGAAGATCAGATTGAGGTTTTTAAACTGGACTACCCGGATGCCAGGTTTGAATTGGTTCAGGGCAATGAAAATAAAATCCTGCCTACTTTCTTAAATGATAGCGTAAGGGTTGCTGTTTTATCGAGAATGCTTACAGCTGACGAAGAAAAGGCATACAGCAAGAGAAGTATCCCGATTTTTACTTCGAGATTCGCTATTGACGGCATCGCACTGATTACGGGAAATGATAACCCGGATTCGACGATTACTGCTTATGAAGTGATTTCGATCATGAAAGGTACCTCCACTTCAGGCAAACAACTGGTTTTTGATAACGCTTATTCAAGCACACTGCGCTATTTTAAGGACCTTTCTCAAATTAAAGAATTACCTAAGTCAGGTATTTATACTTTACAGAATAATAAAGACGTTATAAAATACGTTGCAGAGCATAAGAACTATATTGGGGTTGTTGGGGTGAACTGGTTAATGAAAAATGGCCGTGATCAGCAGGACTTTACCGATCAGGTGAAAGTTATGGGTGTAAAAAACACCAAGGGCAAAAAAGGTGATGATACCTTCTATAAGCCTACTCAAAAGAACTTAATTGATGGTATATATCCTTTCTTAAGGAATGTTTATATTATTAATGCAGAAGGTAAAAATGGTTTAGGCACGGGTTTTGCAACGTGGTTAACGGGCCAGAGAGGTCAGTTAATCGTTTTGAAATCGGGATTGGGGCCAAATAAGATGAATCCGAGAGAGATTAATATAAAAAAGGAAAATTAATATTATATTGAGCCGTGGCTTTCAGTAGTCAGGTAATAGAAAAAAACGAATTAGCTTATACAATAAATAAAAAATAAGTAACCGATGAACCTGCATTTTCCATGCAAGCTTCATTACCTTTAAAAATCAAACAGAAAACGGATGAAAATGACAAAGAAAGCAATAACCTTAAGTTTAGGTTTAGTAGTGATGGGTTCTGCCTCTTTTGCTCAAAACTTAAGTGATGCAAAAAAAGCAATTGATGCTGAGCAATATGCTAAAGCAACTTCTATGCTTAAATCACTAGTAAGTTCTCAGGCGGGTAAAGGGGAGAACTATTTTAACTTAGGTGATGTATATCTGCATAATGAGTATGTAGATTCTGCTAAAGCAGTTTTTACTAAAGGAATTGCTGCTGATCCTAAGTATGCATTAAACTATGTTGGATTAGGACATGTGGATCTTGCATCTAACAATGCAGCATCAGCAAAAACTAATTTTGATAAAGCTCTTGGATTAGCTTCTAAAAAAGACCACACTCCATACTTATACATTGGTAAAGCTTACCTGGAGCAAGACAAACCAGATTTTGCAGCAGCTTTAACTAACTTAACAAAAGCTGACGAAGTAGATGCAGCTGATAAAGATCCTGAGACATTTTTGGCTTTAGGTGATTTATACGCAGCACAGAAAAAAAATTCTGAAGCATTAAGCAATTACTTACGTGCATTGAACATCAATGAAGGCTTAGTAAGAGCTAAAGTTCAGATCGGAAGAATGTACAAAGAATCAAGAGCATTTCCTGAGTCTGAGACACAATTGAAAGAAGTAATCACAGCTGACCCTAACTATGGTCCTGCTTACCGTGAAATTGCTGAATTATACATGCAATGGGCAAACTTTGAGCCAGCTCACTATGCAGAAAAATCTAAACAAGCTTTAGAGAACTACAAAAAATACATGGACCTGACTGACAAATCTTTCGATACAAGATTACGTTACGCACAGTTCTTGTTTTATGCAAAAGACTTCAAAGCTTTAGAAACTGAAACAGCTGATATCGCGAAATTATATCCTAACAACCAAAAAACATTAGTAATCAACCGTTTACAAGCATACTCAGCAGCTGAAAACAAAAGCCCTGAGAGTTTGAAATTATTAACTGATTTCTTCGCTAAAAACTCTGATACTTCCCGTTTAATCGCTGCCGATTACCTTTACCTAGGTAAAGCTCAGTTAGTTGCAGGACAAGATAGCTTAGCCTTAAAAAGCATCAGAACAGCAATCGCTAAAGATTCTACAAACGTAGAAGCATTAGAAGATGTTGGTAAAGCATTATACACAAACAAAAAATACGATCAGTCAGCTGCTGTTTATAAAGATGCGATCAAATTGAATCCAAACGGTAAAGGTTCATTAACTAACTATTACTACCTGGCTTCTGCTGATTACTTTGATTATGCAAACAAAGACAGAGACAAAAAGAATCCAAGCAAAACTATTTTAGTAGAAGCTGACTCAGCTTTAGCACACTTAAATAAAGTTTCACCTGAATTCACTTTGGCTTACATCATGAGAGCACGTGTTGCGCGTTTGATGGATGATCAGACTAACCCAAAAGGCTTATTAGTTCCTTACTATGAGCAATACCTGGATTTAGTAACTGTTAAAAAACCTGAATTAGGTGCAGCTGAAGCTGAGAAAAGAAACTTAGTTGAAGCTTATACTAACTTAGGATTTGCCTATACTACTTCAGATAAAGCAAAAGCAGGTGACTATTTCAAAAAGGCATTAGCTATTGACCCTGCAAATGCAAATGCATTAGCTGGTGCAAAACAATTAGCTGCCCCTGCTGCAAAAGCTCCATTAAAAAAGAAATAGTATTTAATTTAAATACTTAAAATAAAAAAAAGGCTACCCTTAAAGGTGGCCTTTTTTATGTCTCAGAAATCCATATAAAGCCATTAGAAGATGTTTTCTTTATTAATGCTAAAACATACAAGCAAATAATAAAATGTACAATACAGCAACACGATGTGGAGAAAACGGGCAAAGGGAGAATGATTCCCATTCAAAAGAATCATTTAATTTCTTCTAAAAGCCATGTCTTAATAATACTTATCAGCTCCATCAAATAGTTTCTCCTTAAGTCATAACGTCTATTTCTTCTCTTTCACCTCCAGCCAACATTTCCTAAGAGCGCATTGATCTTAATTTGTGCCTCTTGTAAAACACCAGACAGGGATGCAGAATGAAATAGTTAAAAGTGGCTTGCTAATGTAAGGACAATGCATTTTTGCCTTTTCAGGCAAAGAAATGCCGTCCGAACATGGTAAGTCACTTTTAACTATTTGATTTACCCCTTTTTTCTTTTACTTTTGTGGCCTAATTAAGATTATATGGAAACGCAGAGTTTACCCTCAGATTTTTTACCTATCATTTTCCAGGTTATCGTAGCCCTTGGCTTTGTTGTAGTCACTCTTATCGCTACACATTTCTTAGGCCCCTCACGTAAAACCAGTGACAAGCTAGGTACATTTGAAGCCGGAGTAAAAGTAGTCGGAAACGCGCGTCAGCCATTCTCCATTAAATACTTCCTTGTCGCTATCTTATTCGTACTATTCGACGTTGAAGTTATCTTTATGTATCCATGGGCTGTGAATTTCAGAGAACTTGGATGGCCGGGATTAATCGAAATGTTTGTCTTTATGGCGACCCTTTTATTAGGCTTTATTTACATTTTGAAAAAGAAAGCACTCGACTGGAACTAATTATTTAGATCGGTTCTAAATCGAGATAGACTAAGCCAATTTGGCTCTAAATATTGTAGATTTGTGGTTCATTCTGTATTAGAATGAGCCTTTTTTGTTTTATGATATGAGTGACATCAATATAGTAGACGCGCCTCCAGGCATTGAAGGATCTGGCTTTTTCGCTACCTCTTTAGACAAGGTTATTGGCTTAGCCCGTTCCCATTCATTATGGCCATTGCCATTTGCAACCTCATGCTGTGGAATTGAATTCATGGCTACAATGGGTTCACACTATGATTTCGGTCGTTTTGGTTCAGAACGTTTAAGTTTTTCTCCCCGTCAGGCAGACTTATTAATGGTTATGGGTACCATAGCTAAAAAAATGAGTCCTGTACTAAAGCAAGTGTATTTACAGATGGCAGAACCCCGTTGGGTAATGGCAGTAGGTGCATGTGCCTCAAGCGGTGGTATTTTTGACACTTACTCAGTTTTACAGGGAATCGATGAGATTATCCCGGTAGATGTTTACGTTCCTGGCTGTCCGCCAAGACCAGAAGCTATTTTGGACGGTTTCGGTAAGATCCAGGAATTAGTAAGAAACGAATCTGGCAGAAGAAGAGATTCTGAGCAGTATAAAAAAATGTTGGCTTCATACGGAATCGAATAATGGCAGAGGTTAACAATAGTAGCGTAATAGAGCTGTTAGCTGCCCGTTTCGGAGCTAAAGTGAGTGGAGTGAACGAACCATATGGTTTGCTGACTGTACAAACCACTAAAGATGTAATTATCGATGTACTTACGTATCTGAAAGAAACAGAAGGTGCTAAATTTGCTTTCCTGACTGATATCACCGCAGTGCATTACCCTGACACTAAACATATCGCTGTAGTTTACCACTTACATAACATGGTAAACAAAATCAGGATCAGAGTGAAGGTATTCATCCATGAACAAACCCCTTCAATCCCAACCGCTACTGTTCTGTGGAACGGTGCAAACTGGATGGAAAGAGAAACATATGACTTCTTCGGCGTTAAATTCGAAGGTCACCCCGATTTAAGAAGGATTTTAAATATGGACGAACTGAATGTTCATCCGATGTTGAAACAATATCCTTTGGAAGATCCGAACAGAGTTGATAAAAAAGACGAATACTTTGGTAGATAAGAACATGAATCACAATCAACCAGTATATACAGACAACGATCCTCAGAATGAGCTGGTGACCTTAAACTTAGGTCCGACTCACCCTGCAACACACGGTGTTTTTCAAAACGTACTTCAATTAGACGGAGAACGTATTGTGAGCGGAGTTTCTACCATCGGGTATATTCACCGCGCCTTTGAAAAGATTGCTGAACACAGGCCATTCTATCAGATTACGCCCCTTACAGACAGGTTAAACTACTGCTCATCACCTATTAACAATATGGGATGGCACATGACAGTAGAGAAACTGTTAAATATAAAAGTACCTAAACGTGTAGATTATCTGAGGATTATCGTCATGGAACTGGCGCGTATTTCAGATCACATTATCTGTAATACGATTATCGCGCAGGATACCGGTGCAACAACCACCTTCTTATATCTTTTCCAGTTCAGAGAGCATATCTATGAAATTTATGAAGAAATATGTGGTGCGCGTTTAACAACAAATATTGGCCGTATAGGTGGTTTTGAAAGAGATTTCAACGACATCGCCTTTGCTAAAATCAATAAATTCTTAAAAGAATTCCCTGTTGCTTTAAGGGAGTTTGAAAGCCTGCTTAACCGTAACCGTATCTTTATTGACCGTACTGCCGGCGTTGCCTGTGTTACACCGGAACAAGCTTTGGATTACAGCTGGAGCGGCCCTTTGTTACGTGCAACCGGTGTAGACTATGATGTACGCGTAAGTGAGCCTTATTGTTCTTATGATGAGTTCGATTTCGAAGTTCCTGTAGGTACAAGCGGTGATATTTACGATCGCTATTTAGTGCGTAACGAAGAAATGTGGCAGAGTGTAAGTCTGATTGAACAGGCATTGGAGAAAATCAAACATGAACCTGCCGGAGTTTTCCACGCAGATGTGCCAGATTTCTATTTACCTGCTAAAGAAGAAGTATACAACAATATGGAGGCCTTGATTTACCATTTCAAAATTGTAATGGGAGAGATTGATGCACCTAAAGCAGAAGTATATCATGCTGTTGAAGGCGGAAACGGAGAACTTGGTTTTTATCTGATCAATGATGGCGGAAGAACACCTTACCGTCTGCACTTCAGAAGACCTAGTTTTATCAATTATTCCATGTATGCAAAGATGAGTGAAGGAATGTTATTGTCTGATGCCATTATCAACATGAGTAGTATGAATATTATTGCCGGAGAATTAGATGCTTAAAGTAGAAGAACAACAACCAGTAGAGTTTTCATCAGCTTTGATCGCAAAGTGTGATGAAATTTCAAGTAGATATCCGCAAGGGAAACAAAAATCTGCCCTATTGCCTATACTTCACGAAGTTCAGGCAGAATTAGGTTGGTTAAGCTCCAATGCGATGGATAAAGTAGCTGCATATTTAAAAATTGAACCTATCGAAGTTTACGAGGTAGCCTCTTTTTACAGTATGTATTTCTTGCAGCCAAAGGGTAAATATGTTTTAGAAGTTTGCCGCACCGGGCCTTGCTGCCTGGTAGGAGCGGAAAAACTGATGGAGCATATGGAACAGACTCTTGGGGTGAAAGAAGGAGAGGTTACAGCTGATGGTTTATTCAGCTGGAGAGGTGTTGAATGTCTTGCAGCCTGTGGTTATGGCCCGGTTCTGCAAATAGGCCCTGAATACACTTTTTATGAAAACCTCGACAATCAAAAGGTAGACACATTGATAGAAGAATTACGCAAAAAATAATGGCCCGTAAACTCTTATTAGAACATATAAACGTACCAGGCATCAATACACTTGATGTTTACCGCCAAAAAGGCGGGTACCGTGCTGTGGAGAAAGCTTTGAAAACCCTGACCCCTGATGAAGTGGTGGAAGAGGTTAAAAAGTCTGGCTTACGCGGACGTGGCGGTGCAGGTTTCCCTACAGGAATGAAGTGGAGCTTTCTGGCAAAACCAGAAGGTGTTGCCCGCTACCTGGTATGTAATGCTGACGAATCAGAGCCGGGTACTTTCAAAGACCGTTATCTGATGACTTACATTCCTCATGCTTTAATTGAAGGAATGATTGTGTCAAGTTATGCATTGGGCGCTAACACATCTTATATCTACGTACGTGGAGAGATGATGCCGCAAATCAGGATTCTGGAAAGAGCAATCGCAGAAGCAAAAGCTGCCGGCTTTTTAGGAAAAAACATTTTAGGGTCGGGTTATGATCTGGAGGTTTATGTTCAGCCGGGTGGCGGAGCTTATATCTGCGGTGAGGAAACGGCTTTATTAGAATCACTTGAAGGTAAAAGGGGTAATCCAAGGATTAAACCACCATTCCCGGCTATCGCTGGTTTATATGGCTGCCCGACTGTAGTGAACAACGTAGAATCTATTGCCGCAGTCGTGCCTATTATTAATGACGGCGGTGATGAATACATGAAAATCGGTATTGGACGCAGTACAGGAACGAAACTGATTTCTGCTTCGGGTAATCTGGTCAGACCAGGTGTTTACGAAATAGAATTGGGCCTTCCGGTAGAAGAGTTCATTTATTCTGATGAATATTGTGGTGGTATTGCCAATGGCAAAAGATTGAAGGCTACTGTAGCCGGAGGTTCTTCTGTTCCGGTATTGCCTGCTAACCTGACGCTTAAATTAGCAAACGGTGAACCACGTTTAATGAGTTACGAATCTCTTTCTGAAGGTGGATTTGCTACCGGGACTATGTTAGGTTCAGGTGGTTTTATCGCTTTTGATGAAGATCAGTGTATTGTAAGAAATACCTGGAACTTTTCCCGCTTTTATCACCATGAAAGCTGTGGTCAGTGTTCTCCATGCCGTGAAGGTACTGGATGGATGGAAAAAGTATTACACAGACTGGAACATGGACATGGTAAGATGAGTGATATTGACTTATTGGTTGATGTGTCTAAAAAGATCGAAGGAAATACAATTTGTCCTTTAGGAGATGCTGCTGCATGGCCTGTCGCAAGTGCAATCAGACATTTCAGAGATGAGTTTGAATGGCATGTGAAAGAGCCTATAAAAAGTCTTCAGGGAAATTATGGTATCGCTAATTATGCAGTGCCGATTCCTAAAGCAGAAGTAAAACAGGAAAATTAACTGTCAGACCTGGGTTTTTTGATTGAGAAACGCAGGAATGATAAAAGAATATCATTTAACAATGAGTGAAAAAGTTAAGGTAACCATAGACGGGATAACCGTCGAAGTAGAGCCCGGTACAACGATCCTGAATGCTGCAAGGCAAATTGGCGGAGACATTGTGCCTCCTGCAATGTGCTACTATTCCAAATTGGAAGGTAGCGGAGGTAAGTGCCGTACTTGTATCGTAAAAGTAAGCAAGGGATCTGAAAAAGACCCGAGACCAATGCCTAAGCTGGTTGCTTCGTGCCGTACAACAGTAATGGACGGAATGGAAGTGCAGAATATTACTTCTCCTGAAGTAATTGAAGCCAGAAGTGGTGTGGTAGAGATGCTGTTGATTAATCACCCGCTGGATTGTCCGGTATGTGACCAGGCCGGAGAATGCGATTTGCAGAATCTGGGTTATGAGCACGGTTTACAAAAAACACGTTATGAATTTGAGCGCCGTACATTTGAGCGTATCGATATAGGAGATAAGATCCAGTTACATATGAACAGGTGCATTTTATGCTACCGTTGTGTGTTTACAGCAGATCAGATCACTAATAAACGTGTTCATGGTATCTTAAACAGAGGTGATCACTCAGAAATTTCTACTTATATCCAGACTGCTGTTGATAACGATTTCTCCGGAAACGTGATTGATGTATGTCCGGTTGGTGCTTTAACTGATAAAACTTTCCGTTTCAAAAACAGGGTTTGGTTTACAAAACCTGTGGATGCACATAGAGATTGCCCTACTTGTAGTGGTAAAGTGACTTTATGGTATAAAGGAGAAGATGTTTTAAGGGTAACTGCCCGTAAAGACATTTATGGTGAAGTGGAGGAGTTCATTTGTAACACTTGCCGTTTCGATAAAAAGAAAACAGCAGACTGGACTATTGAGCATCCTACGCATATCAGTGATACTTCGGTAATCTCTTCTAATCATTACGAAACGATGATCCCATTACCTGTAATTCAGGAAGATCTTCGTTTGCAGGAAGCTAATAAAGTTGAACTGGAAAAAACCGCTAAATTCTAATGGATATCTCATTCGTCATAGAAAAATTTATACTGGTCGCTATCATTTTTGGTATAAGTTTAGTTATCGCTATGTATTCTACATATGCGGAAAGAAAAGTTGCTGCTTTCTTGCAGGATAGACTTGGACCAGACCGTGCAGGCCCTTTCGGGATCTTGCAGCCATTGGCAGACGGACTGAAAATGTTCATGAAGGAAGAAATTATTCCTACGCATGCGAACAAGTGGCTGTTTATGGTTGGGCCGGGTTTAGCAATGCTGACCGCCTGTATCGGAACTGCTGTTATTCCATGGGGAAGCCCGATTACAACTGCTGCCGGAAGAGTTATTCCATTGCAGGTTACCGATATTAACGTTGGTGTTTTATACATTTTCGGCGTAGTTTCTCTGAGTGTATACGGTGTAATGATCGGTGGATGGGCTTCTAACAATAAATACTCTCTTTTAAGTGCTATTCGTGCGGCTTCGCAAAATATCAGTTATGAGGTGGCAATGGGACTTTCTATTATCGCTTTGTTATTGGTGACCAACACCATGAGTTTAAAAGAAATCGTGGATATGCAACATGGATGGCGCTGGAATGTGCTTTATCAGCCATTAGGCTTCCTGTTATTTATCATCTGCGCATTTGCTGAAACTAACAGAGCACCATTCGATTTACCGGAATGTGAAACTGAATTAATTGGTGGATACCACACGGAGTATTCTTCGATGAAATTAGGTTTTTACCTGTTTGCGGAATATATCAATATGTTTGTGTCTTCGGCAGTCATGGCAACGCTATACTTCGGAGGATATAACTATCCGGGTATGGACTGGGTACTGACGCAGGTTGGGCCTGTAATTGCTCCATTAATCGGAACGGCTGTATTGTTCGCTAAAATATTTGCATTCATATTTTTCTTTATGTGGGTGAGATGGACAATTCCCCGTTTCCGTTATGATCAGCTGATGCATCTGGGCTGGAAAGTGCTGATCCCAATTGCCATAGCGAACGTAATTATCACAGGTATTGTGATTGCAATAGTAGAAAAGTTTTAACTATCCGCTCAGCGGAATATAAAAGGAGGTTTAATGGAACCATTAACCAGTAAAAAGAAAATATTAATACAAAAGCCACTTAATTTTGCGGAGCGGATGTATCTGCCTGCATTAGGAAAGGGTCTGGCTATTACGATCAGTCACTTCTTCAAAAAAGAAGCGACAATCAGGTATCCTGAAGTTCAGCGTGAAATGTCTATCAACTGGAGAGGGATGCATTCCCTGAAAAGAGATGAGGACGGTAAAGAACGTTGTACGGCTTGTGGATTATGTGCATTGTCATGCCCTGCGGAAGCGATCACCATGATTGCTGCTGAACGTAAACCAGAAGAGAAGGATTTGTATAGAGAAGAGAAATACGCTGCCGTATATGAAATCAATATGCTGCGCTGCATTTTTTGTGGTTTATGTGAAGAAGCTTGTCCGAAAGAAGCAATTTACCTGGACGGGCCGATTGTTCCTTCAGATTATCTGCGTAAAGACTTTATTTACGGTAAAGACAAACTGGTAGAAGAGCCTCTTTTAAAGAAATAATGAAATTGAAGCGTGTAGTCGCTTCTTGATATAAACAGTTTATACATTTGCCGTTTACGGCTTTAAAACAAAAATAATAAATGGGTACATCAGTATTCTATTTGGTCGCTTTTTTAAGTATTTTCTTTTCACTGATGGTGATTTCCGCAAAGAACCCGGTGCATAGTGTACTTTATCTGATCGTAACGTTTTTTACGTTCACAGTCCATTACATTTTGCTTAATGCGCAGTTTCTGGCAGTGGTAAACTTTATTGTGTACATGGGGGCAATTATGGTACTCTTCCTGTTTGTCCTGATGCTGCTCAATCTAAATAAAGAGAATGAGCCACTGAAGTCTGGTTTAGTAAAGGTTGTAGGTATCGTTGCCGGATGTTGTCTGGTAGTGACACTGATTGGCTCTTTAAAGGCTACAGCTGTATCTGATCCATTGGTATTGCAGAATCCAAACTTAGGTCTGGTTAAGAACCTGGGTAAAGAATTGTTCGGTCCATTTATGCTGCCTTTCGAGTTGTCTTCAATTCTATTGCTTACAGCTATGGTGGGTGCCGTATTATTAACTAAAAAAGAAAAAGTATAGTGAATAATCTTACTCAAACCTTACAGGGTGTACCGCTTAATCATTATATATGGTTAAGTGCTATCATTTTCACCATCGGTGTAATAGGCGTACTCACCCGCAGAAATGCTATCGTAATTTTTATGTCGGTAGAATTGATGCTGAATGCTGTTAATTTATTACTTACTGCTTTCTCTGTACATAGCAACGATCCTTCGGGGCAGGTGTTTGTATTTTTCATCATGGCTCTGGCAGCGGCCGAAGTAGCAGTGGGCTTAAGTATTATTGTAATGGTTTACAGAAATACGCAGTCTACAGATATTAATGTATTGAATCGCCTTAAGTGGTAATTATTAAGAATAAATTATAAAATGATAAATTTAGTTTGGCTGGTTCCGTTAATTCCTCTTTTAGGCTTTATCATCAACGGTCTTGGGAGAAATACATTATCCAAAAACCTGATCGGTTTTATTGGGAGTAGCGTGATATTCATATCTTTTGTGATTAGTATCGGCATCTTTTTAGCTTTAGGCAATGATGCTGTGAAATCGCACGAGATTTTCTTGTTTGACTGGATCAGTGCCGGTTCATTAAAAATTCCGGTTTCCTTCCTGGTAGATCCATTGAGTTCAATCATGTTGCTGATCATCACCGGAATCGGTTTCCTGATTCATGTATACTCGATCGGGTATATGCATGATGATGAAGGATTCGGTAAATTCTTCAGCTATTTAAACTTGTTTATCTTTTTCATGTTGTTGCTGGTTCTTGGATCAAACTATATCGTGATGTTTATCGGATGGGAGGGTGTTGGTTTATGCTCTTACTTACTGATCGGCTTCTGGTTTACCAACAGCAGTTATGCAACAGCAGCAAAGAAAGCCTTCGTCATGAACCGTATCGGTGATTTAGGCTTCTTAATCGCGGTATTCCTGATCTTCACTACTTTCGGTAGTGTGGAGTTCTCTAAAATATTCCCGCTGGCAGGTAATATGGTTTCCGGCAATTCTACTATTGCATTAATTGCTTTATTATTATTTGTGGGTGCCTGCGGTAAATCTGCACAAATTCCATTGTTTACCTGGTTACCGGATGCGATGGCTGGTCCAACGCCTGTTTCTGCCCTGATTCACGCGGCAACAATGGTAACTGCTGGTATCTATATGATTGCACGTTCAAATGTATTATTTGATCTGGCTCCTGTAGTTCAGCACTTAATTGCAATTATTGGTCTGGCAACAGCTGTTATGGGTGCATTAATTGCCCTGACACAAACAGATATTAAAAAAGTACTGGCTTATTCTACTGTATCTCAATTGGGATATATGTTCTTGGGATTGGGTGTTGGTGCTTATAACGGTTCTTTCTTCCACGTCATTACACATGCTTTCTTTAAAGCATTATTGTTCTTATGTGCAGGGTCGGTGATCCATGCGATGCACCATGAGCAGGATATGAGACATATGGGTGGTTTACGTAAAAAACTTCCGGTTACTTTCTTAACCATGCTGATTGGTACGATTGCGATTTCAGGTTTACCTCCGTTCTCAGGTTTCTTCTCGAAAGACGAGATCCTTTCTCATGTATACGAGTATAACAAAGTAATGTGGGCAATTGGTGTATTCACTGCCTTTTTAACTGCATTCTATATGTTCAGAATGTTGTTCCTTACCTTTTTTGGTAAATACAGAGGAACACACCATGCGGAAGAAAAAATCCATGAGTCTCCAAAAAGTATGACCATTCCATTAATCGTGCTTGCCGTGCTTTCAGCTATCGGTGGTGCAATTGGTGTTCCGGAGTCATTGGGAGGTTCACATTGGTTATCACATTGGCTTGCGCCGGTTATCCAGCATCATGGAGAAGCACCGGACCATGCTACTGAATATATTTTAATGGCTGTTTCAGTTGTAGGGGTATTGATTTCTATCGCATTTGCTTATAGTAAATACGTGAAACAAAACCACGTTCCTGTGGCAGACGAAGGACAACGTTCTGCATTGGCTAAACTATCTTATCATAAATTCTATGTAGATGAGATTTATGATACTTTAATCAGAAAACCTCTGGATGCTATTTCAGTATTCTTTTATAAGGTATTTGATAAAAAGATTATTGACGGTATTGTCAATGGTTTAGGATGGAGCACATCGGAAGCAAGTAAAGGAGTCAGATTACTGCAATCAGGTAATGTTGGGTTCTATATTTTTATGATGGTGGTTGGAATCATCTCGTTGTTATTGTATACTTATTTATCTCTATAAAAGATCGTCCAAGAAAACATAATGGAACAACTTTTAATACTTCTAATATTTCTGCCAGTAGTTGGTGCACTGGTTACAGCATTTACCGGCAATGCCGCTAAACATGTAGCCCTGGTTTTCGCTGTTGCTTCATTGGCATTAACAGCTGTTGTTGCCGGACAGTTTATCCCGGATGCAAGTACACAATTTGTCGTCAACTTACCCTGGATTCAGGATCTTGGAATTCATTTCCATGCAGGTATCGACGGGATCAGCTTAATCACAGTTTTGCTGACCAATGTGCTGGTACCGATTATTATCCTGGCCAGTTATCAGCATAACTATAAATCACCAGCTGGTTTCTTTGCTCTAATCTTATTTATGCAGGCAGGTTTACTGGTTGTATTTACAGCAATGGATGCTTTCTTATTCTATATCGGATGGGAAGCTGCATTAATTCCAATTTACTTTATTTGCGCAATCTGGGGAGGTAAAGACCGTATTAAAGTAAACATGAAGTTCTTCGTTTACACTATTGCTGGTTCTTTATTCATGTTATTAGGTATCATTTACCTGTACTTACAAAACCCGGCACATAACTTTGATATACAAGCATTCTATCAGCTTCATTTGGATCCTGTTCAGCAGGGCTGGATATTCTGGTCGTTCTTTATTGCTTTTGCGATTAAAATGCCAATTTTCCCTTTCCATACGTGGCAGCCGGATACCTATACTGAGGCACCGGCAGCAGGTACGATGTTACTTTCGGGTATCATGTTGAAAATGGGTATTTATGGTGTGATCAGATGGTTATTGCCAATTGTTCCGGCAGGTGTAGAGGAATGGGGTAATACTGCAATTATTTTGTCTATCATCGGAATTGTATATGCTTCTTTAATTGCTTTCAGACAGAAAGATGCGAAGAGACTAATTGCTTATTCATCAATTGCCCACGTAGGGTTGATTTCTGCGGGTATCTTTGCTTTAAATACGCAAGGTATGCAAGGTGCAATGATTCAAATGTTAAGTCACGGTGTAAACGTGATCGGTTTATTCTTTGTACTGGACATTATTTTCTCCAGGGTAAAAACAAATACGATTGCTGAATTGGGTGGTATTGCGAAATCAGCACCAAAACTGGCCATTGCATTTCTGATCATTGTATTGGGAACAGTAGCTTTACCGGGAACTAACGGCTTTATCGGAGAGTTTCTATTGCTGATCGGTATCTACCAGTATAATATCTGGGCTGTCGTATTTGCAGGATTGACAGTTATTTTTGGTGCGGTATATATGTTCCGCCTGTACCAGAACATCATGTTAGGCAAAACCAATGAACTAACACTTGGATTTGCAGACATTAAAGGAACTGAACAAATTGTATTGGTTATAATTTGTGCGTTGATTATCGTATTGGGAGTATATCCTAAACCAATTCTGCATTTATCAGAAGCTTCGGTACAACAATTATTAGAACAGGTAAATCAAAAATTAACATCGGTAAAATAAGGAAATGAATATCATTATAACAATTGTTGTTACAGCTTTAGCGGTGCTTTATGCAGGTTTATTCAAAGCGAAGAAAGCTTTGTTACCACTAACTCTTGTGGGGTTATTGATCTCTCTGGCCTTTGCAGTTACCGCCTGGAATTCTAATACCGTGTATTACGGAATGATGGAGATGGATAATTTTGCCATCGCTTTTTCATCTCTTACTATTTTAGGAACGATTTTCATCTTTTTACTGACGCAGAATTACTTTGCTAAAGACAGTGAGAACGTAGCGGAATATTATACTTTGATCTTATTTGCTCTTGCGGGTATCGTGATTATGGTATCTTATACCAATATGTCCATGTTATTTATTGGAATAGAAATTATGTCTGTGGCTTTATATATCCTTGCGGGTATCCGGAAGAACAATTTTGCTTCCAATGAGGCTTCTTTAAAGTACTTCCTGATGGGTGCCTTTTCTACAGGTTTCCTTTTATTCGGGATCACTTTAGTTTATGGTGCTACAGGTTCATTCAGCCTGCATGCAATTAATCAGTACCTGATCGGAAACTATCAGGCAGTATCCCCATTGTTTTATCCTGGGGTAATCCTGATCATGGTAGGGCTGTGTTTCAAAATCGGTGCTGCACCTTTCCACTTCTGGACTCCGGATGTATATGAAGGCGCACCTTCTCTGATTACTGCTTTCATGTCTACGGTAGTAAAAACTGCTGGTTTTGCAGCCTTTCTGCGTCTTTTCGCTGGTACTTTTGCTCCGCTTCATGATTTCTGGATGCCGCCATTGATGGCTATTGTATGCATTACCTTATTTATTGGTAACGTGACAGCCCTTTTCCAAAAGAACTTCAAAAGAATGCTTGCTTACTCAAGTATCTCTCATGCAGGTTACCTGTTATTCTCTTTAGTTACTTTGACTGCCAATTCGGCAAACAATGTGATGGTTTATGCAGCAGCCTATACTTTTGCCAGTATTATTGCTTTCGCAGTATTAATTCTGGTGAAACAGAAAACAGGTCATGATAATTTTGAGAGTTTCAACGGATTAGGAAAACGTAATCCTTTAGTGGCACTTGCATTAACTATTGCGATGCTTTCTCTTGCTGGTATACCGCTTACTGCTGGTTTTATAGGAAAATACCTGATGTTTTTAAATGTGATGAATGAGTACCAGATTTACCTGGTTGCATTTGCGATTTTAAATGCGCTTGTAGGCTTTTACTATTACTTAAGAGTAATTGTGGCCATGTACTTTAAAGAAGGCGCAGAGGTGGTGTTAGAAACGCCGGTTCAATACAAAGTGGTTTTAATTTTATCGGTAATCATCACGATATTCTTAGGAGTTTATCCAACTATAATATTAAATCTGATATAGGCATTTCTCAGGAAATTATTTGTAATTTTACGATTACTTGAACTATGCACGATTTCTGGACCTCCGTACATCACTTTATTGATCCTGAGAAATTACTTAAAGAAGGTGGCTTTTACGTCCTGATATTCGTAATTTTTGCTGAGACAGGATTATTTTTTGGATTTTTCTTACCTGGGGATTACTTACTGTTTCTTGCCGGGATGTTCGTGGCGACGGGTAAACTTGACGTAAATATTTACGTGCTTATCTTTGGTCTGATTGCATCGGCTGTTTCAGGAAATTTCACCGGTTATTGGTTTGGTAAGAAAACAGGGCCGGTTTTATACGATCGTAAAGACACTTTTTTCTTCAAAAAGCGTTATCTTAAAGCTGCTGAAGCTTACTATCACAAACAAGGTGCTTTTGCTTTAATCATGGGACGGTTTGTTCCCATTGTCAGGACTTTTGCGCCAATCATTGCCGGAGTTGTCAGACTTGATTTTAAGAAGTTCGCACTATATAATATTTGTGGTGCTTTTTTATGGATAACATCTTTAACTTTGCTGGGCTATTTTCTTGGCAGGAAATTTGAAAAGGAAATCAACGCTTACCTGCTTTATATTATTGTAGGTTTTATGGTTATAACTACTATCCCGCTGCTCTATACTTTTTTGAAGAAGCGGGTACATACAAACGAAGAGAATAAATAACAACATTAAAAAAAAATGCAAATAGACACAAAACATCCCTGGCACAGTGTTTCTCCAGGTGCTAATTTACCAGAATCGGTAAATGCTATTATTGAAATTCCTAAAGGATCAAAAGCTAAATACGAAATAGATAAAGACTCTCATTTGATTAAATTGGATCGTGTCCTGTTTTCTTCTGTAATGTATCCTGCAAACTATGGTTTCATTCCTCAGACTTACTGTGATGACAATGACCCATTAGATATTCTTGTTTTGTGTTCTGTGGATGTTTATCCTTTATCTATTGTTGAGGCAAAAGTTATTGGTGTAATGCACATGGTGGATAATGGTGAGCAGGATGATAAAATCATCGCTGTTGCAAAAAATGATATGTCAGTAAACTATATCAATGACATCTCTGAATTGCCACCACACCAGATGAAAGAAATCGTAAGATTCTTCCAGGATTATAAAGCTTTAGAAGAAAAGAACGTAACTATCGAAAAGTTGATGGGCGTTACTTATGCTTATAAAGTTATTGAAGAAAGTATAGAACTTTATAATAGTACATTTAGAAACAACTCTTAATGGGCTTTCAAATATTCTTAACCTTTTTCTTAGTCGTCTTAAACGGCTTTTTCGTTGCAGCTGAGTTTGCAATCGTTAAAGTCAGAGCGTCGCAAATAGAAATTAAGGCTAAATCTGGTAATAGAGTAGCTAATATTGCTAAATATATTACACAACATCTTGATGGATACCTGGCTGCAACGCAGCTGGGTATTACATTAGCATCACTGGGATTAGGCTGGGTTGGAGAATCAGTAATGGAACATCTGTTACACAATCTATTAACTTCATTAAACCAGTCCCCTGCATTCATCGATTCTTTCTCGAAAACTGCTTCTCCAATTATTGCATTCAGTTTTATTACGATTATGCACATCGTATTCGGAGAGCTTGCACCGAAATCTATCGCTATTCAGCGCCCTGTAGCCACTACACTTTTTATCTCTGTTCCGTTACAGATTTTCTATGTAGTTTTCAGACCGTTTATCTGGTTACTGAATGGGTTTGCGAATATTATCCTGAAAGTTTTTGGTATTTCGACAGTTGGTGGTCACGAGGCGGTACACAGTACAGAAGAACTATATTACCTGTTAGATCAGGGAAGAGAGAGTGGCGCGCTGGATAACAACGAGCATGAACTCATCCGCAACGTTTTTGATTTCAATGAACGTGTGGTTAAAAATATTATGGTACCCAGAACCAAGATTTCGGGTATCGAACTGTCTACGCCAAAAGAAGAAGTGATTACACTGATCATTGCTGAAGGATACTCCAGAATGCCGGTATACGATGATATTATTGATAAGATCATTGGTATTATACACGCTAAGGATGTTTTGCCTTTACTGGCAGGGAATAAAGAATGGTCATTAAAAGATATTATCAGAAAGCCTTATTTCGTTCCGGAAACGAAAAAGATCAATGATCTGTTAAGTGAGCTTCAGCAGAAACGCATTCAGATTGCTATTGTCATCGATGAATTCGGCGGTACGGCTGGTATGGTGACACTGGAAGATATTGTAGAAGAAATTGTAGGGGAGATTCAGGATGAATATGATGAAGAGAAACCTACTGTAGAAAAGATTTCTGATACGGAATTCGTGATCAATGCTTATGCAACGGTTTACGATGTGAATGAACACCTTCCGCATGATCTTCCTGAAGATCTGGATTTTGATACTGTTGGTGGTTTGGTATCCCATGCTTTCGGAAAAATACCTGACGTAGGGGATAGTGAAGAATGTTACGGCTATTTATTTACCATCCTTAAAAAAACAGAACAAAACATTGAAACGATCAAGCTTGAATTAGTGATCAGTAACAATGACCTGGTAGATAATCACTAAAATTAGATAAGATGCATGTTTTTTATACGCCGGATATTACCGCTGATTCCTATATTTTAAATGAGGAAGAAAGCAGGCACTGTATGAAAGTACTGCGTTTGGTGATTGGTGATGTTGTTCACCTGATTGATGGTAAAGGCGGGCTGTATGAAGCAGAGATTATCGCTGAATCTAAAAGAAATGTAACCCTGCGTGTGTTGAAGACCACCAGGGAATATCAAAAGAGAAACCACGGCCTTCATATTGCCGTGGCTCCTACAAAAAATATAGACAGGCTGGAATGGTTCCTGGAGAAAGCGACGGAAATTGGAATTGATATGATTACCCCGCTGATCTGTGAGCGTTCAGAGCGTAAGATTGTCAAAGAAGAGCGCTTGAATAAAGTGATCACTTCGGCGGTCAAACAATCTTTACAAGCTTATCATCCGGTATTAAATGATGCGATGGGCTTTAAGGAGTTTATTAGTAAACATACCGCCGACTATAAAATGATTGCACATTGTGTAGACGGAGAACCACGCGGTTTTATCAGCCAGGTTTCAAAACCAGGTCAGCGTTACCTGATCCTGATCGGGCCGGAAGGAGATTTCACACCAAATGAAATTCAACTGGCTTTGCAAAATGACTTTAAACCATTAACTTTAGGTAATACACGTCTCAGGACAGAAACTGCTGCTTTAGCCGCATGTTTTGAGGTGAATTACTTAAATAGATGAAATTAAAACTCCTGATCTTTTTTCCTTTATTGGTTTTACTGACCAGCAGTTTTCATACGCCTGCTTATCAGCTGGCAAGACTTAAATATAATGGTGGAGGGGATTGGTATGGAAACAGAACCGCTTTAGTTAACCTCGCAGCCTTTTGTAATCAGAATCTGCATACTAATTTCGCTCCCGAAGAAGCCGTTGCAGAAGCTGGCAGCCCCGAAATCTTTAATTATCCTTTTATCTATATGACCGGGCACGGGAATGTGGTGTTTAGTGCGCAGGAAGCTCAGAATATCCGCCGTTATTTAATAGGGGGAGGGTTTTTGCATATAGATGATAACTATGGCCTGGATAAATATGTAAGGGTGCAGATGAAAAAAGTATTTCCTGAGGTATCATTTATCGAATTACCAGCTAATCACCCAATCTATAGTGAAAAATTTAAATTTCCGAATGGCCTGCCTAAAATCCACGAGCATGATGGAAAACGTGCGCAGGGCTTTGCTTTGTTATGGGAGGGTAGAATAGTTTGTTATTATACCTATGAGTGTGATTTAGGGAACGGCTGGGAAGACTTTGGCACCTACCCGGGAGATACAGCCGAAAAAAGAAATAATGCGCTTAAAATGGGCGCAAATTTAGTCAGTTATGTTTTAACCCATTAATATGTATAAGCTCAAAGTAAATGATACTTATAATTTCGATTTATCAGCTGTAAATGATAGTTTGCAATTGAATGGTGAAGCGATCCCGGTCGATATAAGAGAACTTCAGGATGGTCACCTGCATTTCATCTATAAAAATAAGTCGTACAACGCTGAAGTGGTTTCTGAAAACCATGACGATAAGACTTCGGTTATTAAAATAAATGGAAAACTATACGAAGTAGGTATTGAAGATCAGTTTGATAGTTTACTGAAAGCAATGGGAATGGCAGCCGGTAGTGGGAAAGTAGCAAAAGAAGTTAAAGCACCTATGCCGGGTTTAGTGTTAAACATCAGTGTGGTTGAGGGGCAGGAGATTAAGAAAGGTGATAACCTGCTTATATTGGAGGCGATGAAAATGGAGAATATGCTGAAATCAGTCACGGAAGGAGTGGTCAAAAAGATCTATATCAGTAAAGGTGATAAAGTAGAGAAAAACCAGGTTTTGATAGAATTTGTATAATTATCTAAATAAAAAAAGAGGGACCTGAAAGGTCCCTCTTTTTTTATGAGCTTATATTTTGATCTTATTTCTTTTTTGCGTTGAAAGGCTTTTGCTGTTTAGGCTTAAACTGAGGTTTTCCGACAGAACGGATCTCAGAAGCGCCCAGCATGGTCATTGCACAGCGGAAACCAATATCAGCAGTAGATTCATCTTGTGGTAAGAATCGTCTGGTTGCAGGGTTTAACCATAATGCCTGGTCATCCCATGAACCACCTTTGTAAACTCTTGATTTATTGTTTACCAGTGTAATCTCACCATATAGTTTGTTTTCCTCATCGCGGAAACCTCTTTGGTCTGCATAAGAATTCTTCACCGTATCAGCTTTAGCAGTTGCGGCTTGTTTCTCTGCCCAGGTTTGTTTTTTACCAGATACAGCAGCAGTCATAATTGGTCTGTTGTAAGCATCTTTCTCTAATCTTCCGGTTAGCGGATCGGCAACTTTTTTATCCTGGTAATAATTTCCCCTGTATGGGTTTAAAGCATCTGCATCTGCAAAAGTATTAGAACGGTAAACATCGGCTACCCACTCATTCACGTTTCCAGCCATATTGTATAAACCGAAATCATTAGGCACATAAGAACGAACCGGAACCGTAATACTTCCCTTATCATTCAGTGTACCACCAACCCCCATATAGTCACCTTTAGTTCTTTTAAAGTTGGCAAGGATTAAACCACGGGTTTTATTCTTCGCAGAACTGATACCAAGGCCATCCCATGGATAGATTTTATTGCTGGAGATGTTCTCGTAGTTCGTATTTCCAATCAAGCCTAAAGCTGCATATTCCCATTCAGCTTCTGTAGGCAAACGGTAAGGTTGTTTGATAATACCATCTTCTAACCTTACATTTCTGGTCGCACCACCTTTTTGACCTTTGGCATTTGCATTGGCAGCAGTAGCCGCAGGGCTGAAATCTTTCATCGCCTTGGTTCCTTTATCGTCATACTGTCCATTTAAATAAATGTCCGTATTGAAAGGGCCTGTTGGTTTAGCCGCAGTAGCTGCTGCATTTGTTTTTTTACCATTTTTACCGGTACCGTTCAGGTCCTTGTAACTGGTCATATAGTTTTGCTCTCTTAAAAGAGATTCATTGACAATATCCGTTCTCCATTCACAGTATCTTTGTGCCTGTTCCCAGCTCACGCCTACTACAGGATAGTCCTGGTAAGCAGGGTGTCTCAGGTAATTGTCAACGTAAGGTTCATTGTAAGAAAGGGGCCTGCGCCAAACCAGCGTATCAGGTAACTCATTGTAATAATATTCGTAGTTAGTCGGATCAACTTTTCTGATCCAGTTCAGGTATTCTAACCAGTTGGTATTGGAAACCTCTGTTTCATCCATGTAGAAGGAAGATACAGTCGTTTCTCTTTTGTGGTTATAATCCTTAAGCTCCTGTCCCGGAACATTGGTTGCGCTTCCGCTCATCACAAATACACCACCTTCAATTTCAACCAGGCCCGGACCAGGTCCGCGTTTGAATTTGTTATTTACCTGAAACCCTCCGTTTTCTGGTCTATTGTATGCTAATCCTGTCTTTTCGGAGGTTGCACTTTTTTTCGATGTGCACGAAATTATTGAGGAAACAGACAATAAAAAAGCAAATGAATATAGGTATGTTTTTTCCATAATTGCGTATTGAGCTATTCTAACTGTTAAAATTACACAAAAAAAGATCGATGAAACAAAATAATTGAATAATATCATCATAGATTAACATCTTGCAATATATATCCGCACAAATGTTAAGTCTTAACTTAAATAAATTGCTTATTTAAATTATATTTGAAAAAGAGAGTCAACACTGACCCATACCTATCTATGAACCTGAAAAAGAAAATCAATTAATGAGGATAATAAAACTGAAGTGCTCTTCAAGATTTCTATTGATTTGCTTCTTTTTTGCTGTAAAAACTTTCTCACTACAAGCGCAGACGCCAGAAACCCAAACTAACGGCAGCAGGTTGAACAGTTTAAGAACGGCAGTCCCGTTTTTACTGATCACGCCCGATGCAAGAGTGGGAGGAATGGGAGAGGCCGGTGTGGCGATCGCACCAGATGCAAATTCTGGAAGTATCAACCCTTCCAAACTTGCTTTTCTGGAAGAGAAATACGGGTTTTCAGCTTCTTATAGTCCATGGCTGAGAAGTATTGTTTCTGACATTAACCTGGGCTATCTGAGCGGATTTTATAAACTGGATGACAGAACAACCTTAGCTGCTTCCATGCGTTATTTTTCCCTGGGTAAAATACAGCTGACTGATGCAAATCAGCAGGATCTGGGTACTTCTAATCCAAGTGAGCTGGCGATTGATGCAACTTTTGCACGCCGTTTTGGAGATTCATTTTCTTTGGGAACCTCTGTCAGGTATATTTATTCAAACCTGGCTGCCGGGAATTTTGGCGTCGGACAGCAATCTAAAGCGGGTAAATCTCTTGCAGTAGATGTCTCTGCTTATTTCAAAAAGCCAACTTATATGCTTGGACATGATGCAATTGTATCCGCAGGTGCGAATATTTCGAACATCGGTACAAAAATGAGCTATATGGATGGAGGTCAGAGTTATTTTCTGCCGACAAACCTGAAAGTCGGGGGAGCTGCAACACTGATCCTGGATGATTATAATGAGATAACGCTTGCACTGGATTTTAATAAACTTTTGGTACCTACCCAGCCTGTCTACAATCAGGATGGAAGTATACAGTCTGGCAGAGATCCTGACCGTTCTGTTCCTTCAGGTATCTTTGGTTCTTTCAGTGATGCACCGGGAGGTTTCAGCGAAGAAGTAAAGGAGATCAATATTGCTTCAGGACTGGAATACTGGTACAATAAGAAATTTGCGCTCCGGACCGGGTATTTTTATGAAAGTCCGGACAAAGGAGACAGAAGATATTTTACTTTAGGTACAGGCTTTAAATATGAAAGTTTTAATTTCGATGTATCTTACCTGGCTGCAAGTGCAAGAAAAAGCCCTTTGGCAAATACTTTAAGGTTTACCTTACTGTTTAATTTGGGGAATACCAGTAAATAAATATAAATAAAAATGAAGATTAAAGTAGGATTTGGATTCGACGTACACCAGTTAAAAGGTGGTCATCCATTTGTGGTTGGAGGAGTGAATCTTGAACACCATCAGGGAGCATTTGGACATTCAGATGCTGATGTTTTATTACATGCAATTTGTGATGCTTTATTAGGGGCTGCGAACCTTCGGGATATCGGCTTCCATTTTAAAAATACAGACCCAAGGTGGAAAGGGATCAGCAGTGTTATCCTTTTGCAGGAAACAGTGAAATTGTTAACAGAGAAAGGCTGGAGCATTGGCAATATCGATGCGATGTTATGTCTGGAAGCACCGAAAATCAATCCGCATATTCCACAAATGCAGCAAAATATTGCAGATGCTATAGGCATGTCAACAGAAGATATTTCGATTAAAGCGACCACCAATGAAACGATGGGTTTTATTGGCCGGGAAGAAGGAGTGGTTGCTTATGCAGTCTGCCTGATTGAAAAATAAAAAAACAATTGGCGCTGCAAGGGGTTGTTTAGGAAAACCCTTATTATGAAAAATTCGTTCCAATGTTTACTCGTAGCGGGAATAACTGTCCTTTCTATTTCATCCTGTACTATGGGTGATAAAGGAAGTGAGAAAGTTCCTGATTCAGTAAAAATAGATACTAATATTAAGGCTTCTTCACAGCCAGCGCAGCAAAAGAGTTCTGATACCACGCTAATTGATAGTTTACAGACAGATCACTCGAAGCCCGTTAAAAAATAAATGAGAAAATTTGGTTACCTCGAAGATTAATCTTCGAGGTAACCAAATTTTCCTTCGTTATAATCGCTTATTGCTAATTTTATTTCTGCCTGGTTATTCATTAAAAATGGGCCGTATTGTGCAATAGGTTCGTGAATAGGTTCACCGCTCAATACCAGTATAATACTGTCCTGTGATGCCTTAACCCTGATTTCTTCCCCGTCATTCTTAAAATATACAAACTCATTTCCAGCTGCTAACTCTCCATTGATGATCAGGCTTCCCTCTATAATCAATATTCCGGTATTAAAATCAGCAGGGAAATTGAAGACAGTTTCTCCATCAGCATTTAGACGCACATTATATACGTTCATAGAGGTGAAGGTGGTCGCAGCGCCTTTGACGTCCTTATACTCACCTGCAATAACCTCTACAGTACCTGCATCTTCCGGTAAAATATATCTTTCGATAGTATCATTTTGAATCGCCTGATACTTAGGTTTACTCATTTTATCTTTAGCGGGCAGGTTTACCCACAGCTGAACCATTTGGAAAGGGCCGCCTTTTTTGCTGAATTCCTTTTCATGATATTCTTTATGCAGGATACCGCTTGCTGCTGTCATCCACTGTACATCACCTGGATAAATAACTCCACTGTTTCCGGCACTGTCATGATGCGCAATGGCGCCATGATAAGCAATCGTCACCGTTTCAAAACCCCGGTGCGGATGCACGCCAACGCCGCGTAATTGATTAGTTGGCGGAAGCTCCATCTTATCATTAAAATCGAGCATATAAAAAGGGCTCATTTTAATTTTGTAGCCTCCAGGGAAAAAGTTACTCACTTTAAACCCATCACCGACCATATGTGGTGTTGGTGCAGCTAAAACAGCCGAAACAGATTTTATAGTGGTTTCCATAAGAAATCGTTTTTGTAAAAAGGAATAAACCAGCTTTTAAAGAGCAAATTGACTAAGCTTGTTTTGCGAATTGCAATTCGCCTAAAATTTTAACTTCTTCACCTAACATTACACCACCAGTTTCTAATGCTGCATTGTAAGTCAGACCGAAATCAGTTCTGTTTATTTTTCCTTTGATGGTAAAACCAGCTTTAGTATTTCCCCATGGATCTTGTGCAGTTCCACCAAATTCAACATCCAGCGTAACTGGTTTAGTTACATCTTTGATAGTCAGGTCACCTTTTAATTGATAATCACTGCCATCTTTAGTGAATGAAGTCGAAACAAAAGAAACAGATGGGAAATCAGCTGCATTAAAGAAATCACCACTTTTCAAGTGACCATCTCTGTCTTTATTACCAGTATCGATAGAATCTACACCTGCTTTGAAAGAAACAGCTGAATGTTCAAAATCATCATTGTCAGTATCTAATTCCGCAGAAAATTCATTGAAGCTACCAGTAACGGTAGAGATCATCAAATGTTTTACTTTAAATTGAAGTTCACTGTGTGTTGGATCTAATACCCATTTAGTAGTTGCCATAATCTTTAGTTTTAATATTGGTTTTTATTATAACACAAATCTAAAGCTAATGTTAGGCGTGGGTGTTGATGTATGATAAGAAATAATTAAACTTTGAAATGTTTGTGTGCGAGGTCTTTACGTACTCTGCTTAAAGACTCTGGTGTAATGCCCAGATAGGAGGCAATCATCCATTGAGGTACGCGAAGTGTCAGGTTAGGATAGAGTTTGATAAAATCAAGGTATCTTTCTTCAGCAGTTGCACTTAATAACATATTGATCCTTTTTTGCATAAAGCGGATCGAATTGTTCAGCATGGTATAATTGAGATCAGCAAAACAAGGGATATTTTTTGCTGCATCATCGAAATAGTTTTTAGGGATCTGCAATACTATAGTTCGCTCTACGGCATCAATATAGAAATCGGATGGTTCATTGAAAAGACTGTTTCTTTCAGACATCCACCAGTTTTCAGGAGCAAACTGAATGATATTCACCTTTGCTTTACTATCAATAGAATAGCAGCGTAAAAGTCCTTCAGTGACAAAATAACCCTTGGAGTTGATTTCACCCGGAGCAACAAGCACCTGGTTTTTTTCAATGACTTTGACCTTAATATCTCTTGAAATCAGTTCAAACTGCTCATCAGTTACTGTAATTCTTTTTTGCAGGTAATCTTTAAGCTGTTGGAACATATTGATATAGATGAAAACTATTTATTCTTAGTTTCAATATTAGAGAAATCTACACCACATTTGCAATTAGATCCGCATCCGCCACTTTTTGGGGATACGGCGCGATAAATGATGCGGCCTATATAAAATAGTGCTGCAACAAATAAAAGTCCTACTAAAATAGCTTGAATATCCATAATACAATTATAATCAATTGATTTATTCAGGGAGTCTGCTAAATGTAAATTTACTGGGCCATGAGCCCCACAGTGCCACCTACCCAGTCAAAATCGGCATTATAGCGTACTCCGATCATTTTTCCCCTGCTTAAACGGGCCAGGTTAATACACAATTGAGGTTCTTCTCCGTCAGGCCAGATATAGAGCAATCTGAGCTCTGCTTTAACCAGCCCATCGGGTGATTGAACAACAGGTTCATAATTTACTTTTCGTTGCAAAATCCAGTTCTCAGCATCAGTTATCCCGTCGATATCAGCCTTGGTGAGGTCTATAATTACACCCATCCCTGCAAATGAAAACAAGGGTTTGAGTACGTAGTTATCCAGATCTTCAGGTATAACTTCAATGGTATTTAAAAACCGGGTTTCAGGTACAAATTCGTTCTTTAAAAAGGGCATGGTGAATTTGCTGATCCTATAAAACCAGTTGGGGTGTGTAATCCATTCGATGTCAAGGTCTTCTCTCGGGTCGAAGCTAAGCTTAAATAAGTCTTGCTGTGTACTCACTTCATCAAAGATCAGGCGGTTATATATTCTTCTTAACCGTATTTTTTTACCCTGTTCATTATAAAATAGCTGATTGCCTTCTTTGAAAATATCCGTTAAACTTAGAATTGGGATCCCTAAATGTTTGGCTGTGACAAAGAAATCGATAGCTGTTTTCTGATTGGGTGCATCGATATCCATTAAGGCGACCTCTTTGGGCTCAAAACGCCCCAGAATCACTTTTTTCAATAAAGCAATATAATTTTGCTGGTTTATTCCATGGAAAAACGGGCTGAAATCAGCAAGTTCATCCAGCTCGAAAGCTTCTTTATAAGCATCAGCCAGATGTGCCTGAAAACCAAATAAGGAAGGGAAGCCCTGCATCTCTATCAGCCTGGGTACTAACCGGCCTTGTTCATCTTTACAGATCCCAAAATCGAAGGCCAGGAAATGAGGATGATCATTTTCATTGGGAACTATCCATTCTTTAGGAATAGCACTATCAGTAAGGGCTTTAAAGCCGGGCTGTTTGATTAATTTGATAATCTCTTCACCCGCTTCGATCAGCTGATTTTTTAAATCATCAGGAATGAATACAGGTGTTTCAGCAAATCTGATAGTTAATGGCGGATAATCTTCGCCAAGTACACGTAAAAAGTTTACATACTTGTCTGTGGTAAAGTTCCGGTTAAAATATTCCCTGTAAGTACGGACCATATCAGGCTTCTTTAAGAAATTGAATAGCTTCGGTTAAAAAATTGGGTAATATAGTTTTTTGAGTCAGCAGGATCCTGTCCGGATTGTCGAGACTTTCCAGCATATCCAGGTATTTTTCTTCCCCATGAGCGGCAATAATGGTGTTTTTCTTTTCTTCTTCGAGCAGATATAACCGCATTCCGTCGGGATCAGCTTCAGGATGAAATTGTGTGCCCACAAATTCTTTAGAGAAACGAATGGACATGATACAACGCTCCAGATCAACATGAGGACGTTCTTTTTCAAGTGCCAGAACTTCTGCTCCAGTTGCATTAAAAGTCTCATCTTCAGCATCCAAGACCTGCCAGTCTCTGCTATCAATTGCGTAAAATGGATTAGTCAGGCCTGCATAAATAATATCATTTTCTCCCTGTTCTGTTAAAGTGACCGGGAAAATCCCGAAAGCATTAGACTTTCGTTCGGTAACCAGTCCCAAGCCATATTTGCGGCAGGCCATCTGGAAAGAGTGACAAATTAAAAAAGCATACTTTTTATCTTCGTGTGCTTGATTATAGGCTTCCAGATTATCCAGTAAGTTGAAAAACGAGTTTTCCCATGCCTGACCTTCTCCTTCATAAGGACTGCCCGGGCCACCGCTTGAAATATAAATATCAAACTCCGTTCCGGGAATTTCATCTTTTACCCTCAGATCAAATACCTGAATGGATAAATTCAGTGCATGGTCTTCTTTATAAGTGGATACAATATTCAGAATGCCTCTCAGTCCCTGGTTGGGGAATCCGTTATTCATGTCTATTACTGCAACTTTAATTTCTTTTAACTGTTCTGTCATCCGTGTGCCCCGATTAAAGTTTGTGAAGTAATATAATCTACAACCGATTCAAAGCTACCCGTCTGTGAATAAATTGCAAGTTGTCTATCTGCACCTGTACCATTTTCAAGGATCTTGTGGATATAGTTAAGATCTTCTCTGCAACCCAGTTCATCCACAACATCGTCCACAAAATCTAATAATTCTAAAACGAGATTGCGGCAGTTAATCTCCATTTCTTTACCAAAATCAATCAGGTTCCCATCAATCCCATAACGGGCAGCCCGCCATTTATTCTCATTGATCAGCGCCCTTGAATAATTGATAAAGCTCATGTTTTGCAGGCGAAGCTTATATAATTTAGCACATAATGCCTGGAATAAAGCTACAAAAGCCATCGTTTCATCGATCAGCATCGGACAATCACAAATTCTGAATTCAATGGTTTCAAAGAAAGGATGTACACGGATATCCCACCAGATCTTTTTAGCATTATCAATACTATTGGTTTTAATCAATAGCTTGACATAGTTATCATAATCTTCAATACTATTGAATACATCAGGGATACCGGTTCTTGGAAACTTATCAAAGATCTTGGTTCTGTATGATTTATACCCGGTGTTTCTGCCTTCCCAAAAAGGTGAATTTGTAGATAAAGCAAATACATGGGGCAGAAAATAGCGCACCTGGTTGGCAATATGAATGGCCAGCTCCCGCGATTGGAAACCCACATGAACGTGCAAACCGAAAATCAGGTTGGAACGTGCGGCCTCCTGAAGCTCATTGACAATTTCGCTGTATCTTGGATGCTCAGTGATCAATTGCTTTTCCCAATGTGAAAACGGGTGGGTTCCTGAGGCGCCAATACGCAGACCTTGCTCACCCGCAAGCACCGATACTGTATGGCGCAACTGCGATATTTCAAGGCGTGCCTGTTCTGTATTTTTACAAATACCCGTTCCAACTTCCACCACTGCCTGGTGCATCTCCGCTTTTACCTGATCCTTATGGATTTTCTGTGCAGCCTCCACTATTTTCTGATCATGAGAGGTTAGCTCGCGCGTAACCGGGTCAATGACCATATATTCTTCTTCTACACCGAGCGTAAATTCATTCATCATTTTGAAACCTCCTTATTGAATCTATTTTTTCTTTGCTGCTGCTGTTTTGCCAGGGGCTGCCGTTTTTGCTTTTTTAACAGGTTCAGCGCTTTTTGGCGTTACTTTAGGTTTCACCGGGCTTTCCACTTTAGGCTTTGCTGAGCTTGTTGCCTTCGGCTTTGCTGAACTTTCCGCTTTCACTGGAACTGCTTTTGCCGGCTTACTCACACCAGCTAACGGTTTTCCAGCAATAGCTGATTTCACATATTCGCCCCAGGTTAAGTTATCCTGCCCATCAACCTGTGTTTTTGCTCTTTCTATTGCATATTTCGCAGCATGATCCACTACCCAGTCGAAATTTTCCTGTCCCACACTTGCAATATCTGCATCAGGCGCAGGATTGCAAAAATCAATAGCATAAGGAATTCCATCACGCACCGCAAATTCTACCGTATTAAAATCGTACCCTAAATACTGATTTAGCTTAATTACGTAATCATGAATTGTCTTTAAAAGCTTTTCGCTGGAAGGTTTGTGATCCACCGCATACCTTAAATGTGCAGGATTACGCGGCTCATATTGCATGATGCGTACATATTTTCCTCCAATACAATAACATCTAAAGTACTCGTCAAACTCAATTTCTTCCTGAAGCATCATTACATACTGATGCGTCTGGCTATGTTTATCAAAAAATTCGTCTCTATCATTTAACTTATAAACCTCTTTCCAGCCACCACCATCAAAAGGTTTCATATAGGCCGGAAAGCCTGTATATTCAAAAATATTATCCCAGTCAAAAGGAAAAGCCAGGTTGCTGAAAGAATTTTCATTCGTGTCATCCGGTCTGGCATGAGAAGGGATCAGCGCGGTTTTAGGAACCGGTATCCCTAATTTGACAGCCAGCGCATTGTTGAAAAACTTTTCATCAGCACTCCACCAAAAAGGATTGTTGATCACTGCGGTTCCCGTGATTGCTGCATTTTTCAGCAATGCTCTGTAAAAAGGAACATCCTGAGAAATCCGGTCAATAATTACGGCATAATCCAATGGTTCGGCCTGAAATACTTTATCAATATTGATATATTCCGCCTGGAAATCTTTGCCTCCTAATTCATTTACACGTTTCACGAAGGCTTCAGGAAATGATCGTTCCTGTCCGAATAAGATGCCTATTTTCTTCATAGATTTTTTATAATTAGGTGATGTAGCTTTTATGATTTTGTTTATAGTCTTGCTAAATAATCCGGGAACATTTGTCGCCACACTGGCCAGTCATGGTCAGCATTGGGTCTGATATCCAGCCAGTGGTTTATATTTTTCTGATGAAGGATGTCTGATAAACGTTCATTAAAAGGCTTACAAATATCCCGGTCTGCTGTACCCAGTATAATGTTGATATGCCAGAGGCCGGGATCCTGATCCCGCGGAAGAAAATCAACAGGATTATTATAATAAATATCAACATTATAGAATCCATCTGTCTGCGGAGTAATATCAAACGTGCCACTCATGCTAAACAGATGACTCACTAATGAAGGATGTTTGAACGCAAAGTTTGCCGCATGATAGCCGCCAAAACTACAGCCAGCGGTAACCACTTTCTGATAACCTGTTTCCTGAACTGCAAGCGGGAAAAGTTCTTCAACCAGCATTTTATCATACCAGGAATGGTTATGCGCACGGGCTGCCGGGGATATATCTTTATTATACCAGCTCAATGCATCGACACTATCAGGACAATATATTTTAATCTTTCCCTGCTCAACCAAGTGTTGTACCGAAGCAATCAGACCGAAATCTTTTGTTTCATAATAACGGCCTTTACTTGTTGGAAAAAGCAGGACAGGTTGCCCGCTATGGCCGTAAATCAGAAGTTCTATCTCGCCGCTTAAATTGGGGCTGTACCATTTCTTATATTCTTCTTTCACGCCTTTCCCGATTAGTATATTGAAGGTATGTAAAACTCATTCAAAGCCAAAAGGTTTTGCTAATTTATTCTTATTCATTTAAGCTGTATAAGTTTTGGCGTAAAAACATCGACTGAATTGAATTAGCTTGCTTTTACACTTAAAAAAATAGATAAATTATTTCCGGAGATTGTTAAATTTGCAGAGAATTTGTGAGAAAGGGAATTCGTTGAATTATGTATAATACTAAGTCAGTTCTTGGGTTAACTCCCGTCACCCGTCAATTAGAGTCCGTTCACCTACAGCGTGTAGTGGAAATAGAGTTGTTTTATCCTTCCGGTTTGCTGGGTAATGAAAAATTAAACTTATTGCTGTTAAACGATGGGCAGGATGCAGCAGGATTAAACTTGCAGGAGACGCTGAGCAGTTTATACGAAGACCAAAAAATTGAGCCCGTTGTTGTTGCCGCGATTAAGGCTTCCGCAGAGCGGCTTCAGGAGTATGGTGTAGCCGGTACACTTGATTTTGCAGCAAGAGGCAGCAAGGCTGACGCGTATTCTAAATTCATCACCCTTGAATTAATGCCTTATCTGGAACAAGAAACAGGGATGCCTTTTCTTGGCAAACGAGCATTCGCAGGATGCTCATTGGGTGGACTGACAGCTTTCGATATCGTATGGAAAAATGACAACTTCTTTGATATTGCCGGAGTTTTCTCTGGTTCATTCTGGTGGAGAAAAAAAGACCTGAAGGATGGCTATACAGATGACGACCGCATTATGCACCAGGTAATCAGGGACACCGAAGGAAAGCCCGGGGTAAAGTTCTGGTTAATGACCGGAACGGAAGATGAAACCGCAGACCGTAACCGTAATTTTATCATTGACTCTATTGATGATACGATTGATATTATCAGGGAATTAACCAAAAAGGGGTATAAAAGACAGGATGATATTTTCTACTATGAAATGGTAGGAGGGAAGCATAATGTGGCAACCTGGGGTAAAGCATTACCTTCGTTTTTATGCTGGGCATTTCCAAGAAAAACGTTTTTATAGCACGTCACTCAAAGCCTGGATCTGATCAGAAGGATGTATAAATATTCCTTTCTGCTCATTCAGAGACTGGGCTAACATTACTTTGGCTACAGCAGTTACTTTAATACTTCTGTATTTTCTCCATTTACCCACCAAAAGCGGATTGATAAAATGCATGAGCTTATTCATGATACTTTCTCCAAAGCGTTTTTGTGATCTCTCTCCATCCAGTAAAGAAGGACGGTAAATATGGATGCTCTTAAAAGGAACCACTTTAAGATCCCGCTCTACTTCTCCTTTTGTTCTGTTGTAAAAGAAAGAAGAGTTTTTGTCGGCGCCCATTGCTGATACTAAATGATAACTTTCTGCGCCATTCGTATGCGCCATCCAGGCAATATCCAGCGGATATTGATAGTCTATCTGGCGATATTGCTGCTGATCAGGAGTCTGGCTTTTGGTCGTACCAAGACAGCAAAAAACAGCATTTCCTTTAATTTCTGCTGCATAATCACTCAGCCGGGTAAAATCTATTACCAGTTGATTTAATTTAGGGTGCTGAACAGTTAATTTTTTGCGTACCAGCACCAGCACATCCGTATAATGCGTATCATTTAATAAGTCCTGTAGTAAACTGCGGCCTATAGATCCGCTTGCACCAACTAGTATTGCTTTCATATCTCTGGTATCAATCTTTAAAGATCACTTTTTCTGTTAAAAAACAGGCGTTATCAATTTATTTCTTCACGGATCGGACAGTTTTGTTACACAATCATCTTTGAATAAGAGGAAAAGAAATTTAATGTCCTGATTGCTTTTTCTGCGAAATATATTGACATAGTCCTAGGTAATAGGCTGATATATCAATTATTTACGTTATCTTTGCGCCAAAATTTAGGCGCATTTTATGCAAAAAATAAGAAACATAGCTATTATAGCACACGTTGACCACGGTAAAACTACATTGGTTGATAAGATTTTACACACTTGTTCTATTTTTCGTGACAACGAGCAAACAGGTGACTTAATACTTGACAATAACGACCTGGAGAGAGAACGTGGTATTACCATCGTTTCCAAAAACGTTTCAGTAATGTATAAAGATATTAAAATTAATATCATTGATACACCTGGTCACGCCGATTTCGGTGGTGAAGTTGAACGTGTATTAAAAATGGCTGATGGTGTATTGTTGTTATGCGATGCGTTTGAAGGTGCAATGCCTCAAACTCGTTTCGTAACTCAAAAAGCTTTGGCTTTAGGTTTGAAGCCTATTGTTGTTGTAAATAAAGTAGATAAAGAAAACTGCCGTCCTGAAGAGGTTTATGAGCAGATTTTTGAATTGTTCTTTAACCTTGAAGCTACAGAAGATCAGTTGGATTTCCCTGTAATCTACGGTTCATCTAAACAAGGATGGATGAGTACTGATTACACTAAACCAACTACAGATATTTTCCCTTTATTAGATGCAGTTGTTGCTAACATCCCAGCTCCGCAATTAATTGAAGGAACTTTACAAATGCAGATCACTTCGTTAGATTATTCATCTTTCGTAGGCCGTATCGCAGTTGGACGTGTTCACCGCGGGTCAATTAAAGAAAACCAGCCGGTTACTTTAATCAAACGCGATGGTAAAATGGTAAAATCAAGAGTAAAAGAATTATACACTTTCGAAGGATTAGGTAAAATTCGTACTACTGAAGTATTTTCAGGTGATATCTGCGCAGTTGTAGGTATTGATGGATTTGATATTGGTGATACTATTGCTGATTTTGAAGCTCCTGAGCAATTACCAGTTATCAAAATTGATGAGCCGACTATGAACATGTTGTTCACAATCAACAACTCACCATTTTTCGGTAAAGAAGGTAAATTTGTTACTTCTCAACGTATCAAAGAACGTTTGTACAAAGAGATGGAGAAAAATCTTGCCTTGAAAGTTGTAGAAACTGAATCACCTGATGCTTATTTAGTATACGGTAGAGGTATTCTGCATTTATCAGTATTAATCGAGACTATGCGTCGCGAAGGATACGAAATTCAGGTAGGACAGCCACAGGTAATTATCAAAGAAATTGATGGTAAGAAATGTGAGCCGGTTGAAACACTGATCGTTGACGTACCGGGTGAAGTTGCTGGTAAAGTAATTGAACTGGTTACACAACGTAAAGGTGAACTGTTGATCATGGAGCCAAAAGGTGATTTACAACATTTAGAGTTTGAAATCCCTGCACGTGGTATCATTGGATTAAGAAATAACGTATTAACTGCTACAGGTGGTGAAGCGATTATGGCTCACCGTTTCAAAGCTTACGAGCCTTGGAAAGGTACTATTCCTGGAAGATTGAATGGTGTATTGGTTTCTATGGAAAAAGGAAGCACGACAGCTTATTCAATTGATAAATTACAGGATCGTGGTCGTTTCTTCGTTGATCCTGGTGTTGATGTTTATGAAGGTCAGATTATGGGTGAACACATCCGTGATAATGATTTAGTAGTAAACATTGTTAAAGGAAAAGCTTTAACTAACATGCGTGCATCAGGTACAGATGATAGTAACCGTATTGCTCCGGCAATTAAGTTCTCTCTGGAAGAAGCAATGGAATATATCCAGGCTGATGAGTACATTGAAATCACTCCATTAAGTATGCGTTTACGTAAAATCTACTTAACTGAAGGTGAACGTAAAATAAAAGGTAAAAACTTCTAAGACCTTATAAATTGAGTTTGAATCCCGTAAGCATTGCTTACGGGATTTTTTGTTTGAAGGCCATTCTCAAATTTCGCTTTGGATAGATAAAAACTATACTTTATCAATTGTGTAATAGGTGCAGGGTAATTTTTGCAAAGTTTCTTAGTTTTGTAGCTCAATAAATAAGATCATGGAATCATTAAAAGGAAAAAATGCACTGATTACTGGTGCTGGTAAAGGAATTGGTCGTGCTTTGGCGATCGCTCTTGCACAAGAAGGGGTGAATGTGGGCCTGATTGCAAGAACAGAAGCTGATTTGCAAAATGTAGCAGAAGAACTCAAAACTTTTAATGTTCATGTCGCTATCGCAACGGCGGATGTGGCTTCCATAGACTCCGTAAATACTGCTGTAGCAAAAGTAAAGACTGATTTAGGTGCTATAGATATTCTGATCAACAACGCAGGGATCAGCTCTTTTGGTTCCTTCATGGAATTAGAACCAGCCAGATGGGAAGAGATTGTAAAAGTTAATTTATTTGGTGCTTATTACGTAACCCGTGCTGTTCTGCCAGAAATGATTGACCGTAAAACCGGGGATATCGTAAATATTTCTTCTACAGCAGGCCAGCGTGGAGCTGCCGTAACCAGTGCTTACAGCGCTTCTAAATTTGCATTAATTGGTCTTTCAGAATCTTTAATGCAGGAAGTCCGTAAACATAATATCCGCGTAACGACTTTAACGCCAAGTACCGTAGCAACTGATATGGCTAAAGACTTGAATCTTACTGACGGAAATCCGGACAAAGTAATGCAACCAGAAGATCTTGCAGAATTGGTGGTGAGTCAATTGAAATTAAATCGCAGAGTGTTCGTGAAAGAAGCAGGACTTTGGTCTACAAACCCATAAGCTACAAAAACAGTATATGAAACGGATTCTCTACTGGCTTGCGGCTGTAACTTTAGTGATTGTGCTTCTTTTTGCGCTGCTGTTTACCTGGCGCCCCGAACTGGTGCGTGTTTTACGGTATCAGTCTCCCGATGCCAGTACCTATAAAATATTCCCGCAAGTCATTATCCAGCCCTCAGATACCGCTTTTCATTTTGTAAAAGCAGCAGTTAACCGGGACGACCTCGATACTGTTCATGTACTGAACTGGAAAAATGAATCCGTTCCATTTACTACCTATCTGAAAGACGGGAAGGCTACAGTTTTTATGGTCATCAGAAATGATACGATTATCTATCAGAAATTTGCCCCCGGCCATAGCGATACCACGCTGACCACACTTTTCTCTGTTGCCAAGACCATGGTGTCAATCATGGCAGGAGAGGCTTTAGCAGAAGGGAAAATTAAAAGCCTGGATGACCACCTGATCCAGTATGTCCCTGAACTCAAAAACAATCCGGCATTTAATCAGATTACGCTCAGAAATTTGCTGGAGATGAAATCCGGTCTGGAATTCAAAGATGTTTACGGTGGCCTTATCGCTGCTTTCTTATCAGACGAAGCAAAATATTATTATACGGAAGACATCAAGAAGGAACTCCTTCAAGTAAAATCAGCAAACAAACCAGGTACTATATGGAAGTATAAAAGTATAGATGCTTTCTTATTAACCTGGGCACTGGAAAATGCAACGGGGCAAAAAGCTGCGACTTACTTTCAGGATAAAATCTGGAAGAAAATCGGTACTGCTTATCCGGCAAGTTTCGGACTGGATCATCCCAACGGATTTCCCAATACCGCCAGCAGGTTTCAGTCCACTGCAATAGATTTAGCTAAACTAGGCCGCCTGTACCTCAATAAAGGCCGGTATAACGGTAAGCAGGTAATTCCTGAACAATGGGTTAATCAATCCGTCAATTTAGGAAATGAAGCTCCTGCAAACGCTAAAGGCTGGCAGAAATCGGCCCATCACTATTTATGGTGGGTTCCGCAAGAAGGAGTAACCGGAGATTATGCCGCAGAAGGAATGAGAGGACAAAGACTATACATTGATCCTTCGACTCATACTATCATTGTTCAGTTTTCAGAAAAAGGGGCAGGGGGATATCCTTTCAGAAAGGTCAGTCGTTACTTATCAGGTTTACCTTTTACTTATCCAAAGAATCCACCATTAGAATCAGCGATCAGCCAGTAACAATACAGGCACAAACAGCGAACTTTATTTAATCGTTAGTTTTCTTATGCTTTACATAATACTGTGTCAGGTTGATTGCAATCCAGAAATGATTAACCAGGTTTGGGATCAATCCATAATACTTATGAAAGATGCGGAAACGTTCCTTTAAGCTCGCAAAATGCTTCTGTTTAGAAATTCCGCCAACCAGATATTTTGCTACATAAAGCTGTGTATTCACAATGCTCGATGCCTTTTTCGCAGCCTTAATGATCCAGTCAATATCTGAACTGTATTTATACTGCAAATCATAAGGCTCTGTTAAACTGCGTTTCACATAAATAGCCTGATGACTAATACTCATTCCATGCTTAAAACTGCGCCAGCTAAAACATTCCGGAGCGCGGTGTCTCCTTTGCCCTAAGCTCTGCCAGTTATCATTAAACATCTCAGTTTCCCCATAATAGATATCAGCTCCAGGTGCAGTCTCAAAAATATCCGTTACCGTTTCAGGCGCATAAATCTCATCTCCCGAGTTCATAAACAAGATATAATCGCCCGTAGCTAATTTCAATCCTTTGTTCATCGCATCATAAATCCCCTTGTCTTTTTCAGAAATAAACTGGGCCAGCCGGGACTTATACTTATAAATAATATCTTTTGTTCCATCCGTTGAAGCGCCGTCAATCAGGATATATTCAATATTCGGGTACGTTTGATTTAACACCGAAAGCATAGTACGTTCGATATCCCTTACATTATTATATACGATGGTAATGACACTTAGCTTTGGCTGCAACATGAAATGAAAATATAATTGATTAACGTGGATGTAAATTGATCAGGGATTGATATAAAGCAGTGTGTTTATCGGCAATAACTGCCTCAGAAAAATGTGTAAGTATAGTTAAACGGGCCTCTTTTTGAATCTCTGCCGCATTTTCCTCGTGGTATAACCACTCCATACCCGTGGCCAGATCTTCAGCAGATTCATAATCCGCTAAATAGCCATTCACCAGATGCTCGACCATGTCTGGAATGCCACCTGTTTTAAAGGCCACTACCGGAGTTGCGCAAGCCAGACTCTCCATAACCGTATTCGGTAGATTATCTTCAAGAGAAGCCGTAATAAACACATCAGCGGCCGAATAACACTTCGCCAGATGAGTATCATTATCGATTTTCCCCAGATAAGTAGTCTTAAAAGGGAAAACAGGCACATCAGTCTGATCCTTGTTGCCAAAGATCAGTAACTCTATATTTTCTTTGACGATACCCGGTCTGTTGGCCAGATCGTTCATGGCTTCAATCAAATAAGCCGTCCCTTTATGCTTGTCATTATTAGAAGGCATAAAACCGCTCATTAAAACGAACTTATCAGGATTGATATTCAAAGACCTCTTAGCTTCGGCCTTCGCATAAGGTTTAAAAACATTAGTCTCAATCGTATTTGGGATCACTGTAGTTTCTCTTGCGCCCATCAAACTGCTGAACTTTACTGAACTCGCCATCCAGCGGCTTGGTGCAACAATATGGAAACCCAGATTTGCATAACCTTTTTTCTTGCTTACCCAGTTCCAATGAGAAATATCATTAGGGCCACTAATCTTTAACAGCGGACAAGACCCGCACTGCTTATGGAAATTCTCACAAGCATACCTCACATGACAGCCCCCCGTAAAAGCATTGCTATCATGAAAAGTCCAGACGATCGGCTTGTCCAGCTCTTCCAGCTCAGCCAGCCTCTTCGGCGTTAAAAACCCGTGATTAATCCAGTGAATATGAATCAGGTCCGCATCCTTCAATGCGGCATTGTCAATTACAGAGCGGCCGAACCACTGCAAAGAAAAAGGTGTTTTCAGTGCTTTCGTTAAAAATTTGGCGAGGTACCTTTCCGCTAAAATATTGAAGATGGCCTTTCCCTTTTGAAAGAGGCTCTTACTAAACGAATCTGCTTTGCTGCTCTCCTTAAACTGGTAAAACACCATCACGCGGGATTCAACGCCACTTGCCTTTAGCGCGTCACTTAACCGGAGGCAAGCTCTTCCAGCCCCACCGTTTCCCTCGTATGTATTTAAATGGATTATCTTCAACAGTTCAAAATTACATATAATTGTTATCCTTTATCCGATGCCCAGAACAAATTTATCACCTAAATTTCAGCGGCATATTAATTTTTTAACTGTTTTCCCTTGAATATAATTAATTTTGCGTCTCCCAAAATAAACAAATAAACATATTTTTCTTCCATAACGTCAGATCAACAAACTCTAGTACCCCATTTGACGTTATTAACCCGAAGAGAACGCAAAAAAAACAAAAAAAGAAAACAAACATGGATAACCTTTTAACAGACAGACAATTTTGGGTAAACTATTGGGAAAGCAAAACAGGACTGTCAGTGAATATCCCTGCAAACTACCTCTTCCATAAAGAGCTCACTACCATAGTCCAGGCCCAAAAAGTAAAAACTGCCATAGAACTCGGTGGATTCCCCGGTTACTATGCCGTCTTCCTTAAAAAATACCTGAAACTCGACGTTACCCTTTTAGACTACTTTGTTCACCAGCCCGTAACCAACGACCTGCTCAAAGCCAATAACCTGAAAGAAAGCGATATCCATAGCATAGAAACCGATCTCTTCAACCATAAAGAAACCCAGCAATACGACCTTGTCCTATCCTGCGGTTTGATTGAGCATTTCAACGACACCACTGACATTATCCAGCGCCACATCGACTTCGTGAAACCCGGAGGAACCCTGTTCATCACCCTGCCAAACTTCAAAGCCATCAACGGCTGGTTTCAGAAATCATTTGACCGGGCCAATTACGACAAACATAACATCTCCTGCATGGACCCGGCGCTCCTGGCAGAAATCTGCAAAAAAGCAGGCCTCGAAGTTATCCAGTCCAAATACTTCGGGCACTTCAGCATCTGGCTTGAAAACGAAAAACAACGCTCAGCTGGTGTAAAACTCCTGAAAAAAACCATGTGGCTGGCCGGGAAAGTATTCACAAAAATAATCCCATTCAACTCCCGCCAACTATCCCCATATATCATCCTGGAAGCCAGAAAGCAAAAGTAAAAGCAATCCTAAAGCTTCAGTAAGCAGTATTATCTGGATATTGAATCAGCTTTTATACCTGAGCATTTCAGTAAAGTGCTTTGTCTGAATATTGAACCAGCTTTTATATCTGAGCATTTCAGGAAAAGGCTTTGTCTGGATATTGAGCCAGTTTTTATACCTGAGCATTTCAGGAAAAGGCTTTTTCTGAACATTGAACTAATTTTTTACTTCAGATCGTCTCTGAAAAGGGGAGTAGTATTTCTTTTTATTCTAAAAACATAACCTAACTCTGCACCCTGCCAAACCACCCCAATATCTGACAAGGAGATCTTCTTTTCAAGTAAAAGTAGCGGCACTTGTCATGCCAATTGAGAAATTAAAAACCTCCGATACTGTAGGTGACCAGCGTTGGTTTTACCAACAAAGGGCGCCGACAGTATCGGAGGTTTTTATATTTCCCTGGTGGAGAAACCCTACTTTAAAAGACCAATCCCTTTCAAATACCTCTTCACCCGATCAACTAAACTCCCCTTCCTCGTACTCAAAAACCCCTTTATAGCCAAATAAGCCATAGAACTCTCCTCAACAACCTCCGGAAAAACCCTTACCCTTTTCGGATTAATAATTACATTATAAATATCATTGATCCCAGAATGTACCCCAGAACCATCATGGCCAATATTATTCACTAAAGACTGGCTTGGGTTCAACGTTAAACCGCCCCTTAAAAAGATCGAAGCATACCACCTGATCGCCCACGAATTATTCCTGCCACCCTTAAAATCCTTCATCTGTTTCCAGAAATTCATTTTGTGTTCAATAGAAAACTCAGCCCTTTTCCTGGCATCAAACTGCTTCATCAGCACGTCAATATCCGGCTCAAAATGAGCCCACGCCCTGTCCCACGTCGCCCAGCCCCAACTCGTTGCCGCCCTGTAAAAAAATGTCTCCGGCAATGAATTCTCCTTCAACGGGTACATATACGCACCAATATGCATCACCCTTTCCTCATCACGATAACGATTCAACCCATCATTAAAATAAGTCAGCGTATACGGCGAACTCACTAAATCATCCTCAAAAACAATCACTCGCTTATAATCCTTCACCAACCTGCTTACCCCCGCAATCACAGACTCAGCAAGGCCCATATTACCGTTTCTCTCGATAATCTCTACAGACCTGAACCCCTCAATATGCTTCAACAACTCCCTGACCTCCAGCACACTCTCCTCCTCAGCCTCCGACTTCGGGCCATCAGAAAAAACAAATAACCGGCTTTCGGCCGCCAGTTCATTCTGTCTCAAAAACTTGAGCGTACGTTCAGTATGCTTAGGCCTGTTATAAACAAATAAGGCAATAGGAGCGAAACTTTGCATGAATTAAAATATTTGAAGTGTCTGACTTGATTTTCTCGTTAAAACGGTATACGCATTCCCATATTGTTCCCGCTTTTTAGTTCCCAGTAAATTTCCAGCCAATTTCTTGATCCGGTATTCCAGCTCAATCCTCAGCACTTTTGAAAAAGTCTTAGGCGCCTTATTATTCACAAACTGGTTGAACTTGATCGTTGCCGTAGGCGTCATAGAAACCCGATCATCGATAATCTCTAAACCCTCACTCTGCAATAAAAAACGTACCGCAGTAGGCGTATACATATTAATATGGCCATAATCCAGGAAATGTTTCATCCTTTTATCCACCCCGAAGCGATAATCCAGAGGAACCTCGACTACAATATGCTTAGCCACACGCTTTAACTCCCGGATCAAAATCCGTTCATGCTCCACATGCTCCAGCACATGCGCTAAAATGACCAGGTCAAACTCATTATCCCCATAAGGAATCTGGTAACCATCAAAACTCTGTACCTCCTTCAATCTGCTTAAACCGCGGCTCTGAATCAGAGAAACGCCCGTGTCAGCAATTTCCAGTGCATAAAGCTCCTTTCCGAAATTCCACTCATTTAAAAAATGGAGAATGCTGCCATCACCCGCACCAACTTCCAGTACCTTAACAGGTTGTATGCTCTTGCAAACCTCCATGATATTCTTTGCCTTAGCTTCTGCCCCAAGCATGCGCCAGGTCGTATCGGTCTGTGTATAAAAATTATCGTATGCTGATTTTACTTCATCGCTTAACATGGCAAAAATTCTTTTAAGGTGTGATATGAATTCTGAAAAATCCCGGTAAACTAGCCACCTGAACTTTTCTGACGATTGAATATTTTTTGAAACACAGTGAACAAAAATAATGATTTTAACATCATTATACCCTGATCTCTGGTTTTGGGAATTAATAAAAGATAAAAAGCGCTCACCGCACAGGCGATTAAAGTAGCTATAGATGCACCAACACCACCGTACAAGGGAATCAGCCATAAATTAAGTAAGATATTAATTATGGCCCCCATAGCAGTCCGTTGAAAAGAGATCATCGTATAACCCTCCGCCAGTAAATACTGAGAACTCGCACTGCCCAGGAAAACGAATAAACCAGACCAGATATGTATCGCTAACATTTGTCCCGCGCCATTATACGTGTCCCCATAAAGAAACTGAATAATGAAAGGAGCTAAAAAGGTAATTACTACCGCTACCGGTAAACTAATGAATACAAGCAGATCATATAAATTCCTCAAACGTTTCTGATACCGGCCAAGATCAGTTTTCCGCGCATGAATTAAAGCGGGAAAAACAGACGTTACAATAGCTACAGGAATAAAAAACCAAGCCTCACTGATTTTTGCTGCCGCGCTGTAAATACCAACCTCTACACTACCTACACTCTTTAACATCACCTGATCAATCTTCATATAAATAGAAACCATGACTGCCGATAATATCAGCGGAAAAGACTGTTTCAGCAAACTAACAGCTCTTTTGCAGCTAAAAGTCCACGTAAACAAGCTAAAACCCCTTTGATGATACATATAAACCAGACCAGCAGCAAGCGCAAGACTGTCAAAAGTTAAAGAAGCAGCAAAATAAATCAGCGGCATTTTACAAACAACCAGTAAAACCTTCACCACAGCAGACAAGACCACGCAGATATTCTGCACCTTAACTACATACTTAGAAGCAACCTGCGATTGAAAATAAGAATCAATCACATTGAACGACTTGAAAAAAGAAGCAAAAGACAAGATTAAAATAATCCAGGTCAGAGAATCTCCCGGTTTTTCAGAATAATTATGGAAAAGCAAGTAAATACCAACCGTAATAGGGATCAATAACGCATTTACCCCTAAACGCATCAATAAAGAAGTACCTAAAATCTCATCCTTCTTACCTGGCTCATTTAAAATTTCACGGATGATAAAAGTGTCCAGCCCTAAAGCACCAACAGCAGCAATAATCATCGTAAAAGCATCCGCAAAACTAAGTTCCCCAAAAGAAGAAGCACGAAGATACCGCGCAATGACAAAGCCAACTACCATGCTCAGAATCTTCCCAAACATCAGCCAACCCGTATTTTTAAAATACTTGTTAAACGCTTCCTCGTCAAAACCTTTTAAACCCGGTAATTTCATCCGCGCAAAGATGTGAAATTAAAAACTCTTCTCAATTCGCTTTAATTGTTTCAAATGATGTTTTAAATGGATTTCCATAAAACGAAACCATTGTGATGCATTTAAATAACCTAAACGTGGATGAAGCGTTTTAAGTGCGGGATCTGCCAGATGAAGCTGACTGTAAACAATATCCAGCTCTTCCAGGAATTTCTGTATAAAAGCAGCAGCGGCTTCCTTCGTGATTTTCCGTTCCCTTCCAACCAATGCTTTGGGCACTTTATACTTTGCGTTTGGTGGGAAACTTCCGAAAAACAAGATCACTTTGACTATAAAAGCGGTAGGTTTTATTTTTCCCTCGCCCTTGATGCAATGCTCAACCTCTTTAAGTGTCAGAATGCTGATATCAAAAATATGTGAATATACTTCACTATACGACCATCCCCCAATAGGCGGAGTCAATTGAAACTGATCGTCAGGAACCTCCCGTAAAAAATCATGGTATTTTGCTGAAATATCTTTCAGCAAAGAAAAAACGGAAGAATTGCGCATAGGCTAGCTTGTAGGTTTGGTTAAATTAAATTCAGGTTATCAGTTTAATAATAACCTGAATTTAAACAGCTATTCCGGTTAAAACAGCAAATTGCTAAAAATGTTGCATTAATTCTTCCAGGTGTAATATTTGCCATTCCACATCAGCAGGCTGGGCGATATTTAAGGGATTAAAGAAAATAGCTTTAATCCCGAAATCCTGCGCACCGCGGATATCTGCTTCCAGGCTATCACCAATCATAATACTCTCTTGTTTTTTGGCACCAGCCTTTTGCAGTGCATATTCGAAAATAGCACGATCAGGCTTATTCACACCCACATCTTCAGAAATAATTACATTCGAAAAATATGGATTTAAATTACAAGTAGCCATTTTAGTCAGCGTAGTTTCCTTGAACCCATTAGAGATAATATGTAACGTATATTTCTGCTGTAAATAAGCCAGCACTTTTTCCGATCCTTCGAATAAGTTCTTTTTTCTTGGGCTTTGATTCACATAATCCGCTTCAAATCCATGTGGAAGTAAATCCGGAGCTATGCCCAGCTGAACGAAAGTTCTGCTGAAACGCTCAGACCTCAATACTTCTTTGGTGATTTTTCCCAAATGATACTCTGCCCAGAGCGAATGATTATTTTCTGTATAAACATCTATAAATAAATCGCAGGCAGGAAGGCCAAGCAGGTTCAATTCATACTGATGATACAACTCAGTTAAAGTTTCCCTCGCATTTTTATCAAAATCCCAGATCGTATGGTCTAAATCAAAAAAGATATGTTTGATCATTTGATACTTAGATTTTGGTTCCGTAAGCAAGATCTCCTGCGTCACCTAATCCCGGTACAATATATGACTTAACAGTCATTTCATCGTCTATAGCACCTAGCCACAATTTAGCATGAGGTAAATTTGCACGTACATGTCTTACCCCTTCAGCACTTGCAATAGCCGCTACAATATGTAATTCTTTAATTTTGTATTTCGCCATCAGTTCTTTACAGCACAATACCATGCTTAAACCAGTAGCCAGCATCGGATCGACCATAACCAGTACTCTGTCCGTTAAATCAGGAGAGGAGATATAATCCACATGAATTTCTATCGTTCCCGCAGGATTTGACTTCCGGTAAGCAGTAACAAATGCTGCATCGGCACGATCAAAGATATTCAACATCCCTTGTTGCATCGGTAATCCGGCACGTAAAATTGTAGCAAGTACCGGTTGACTGTCCAGCGCTTTGGTTTTTGCAATTCCCAACGGAGTTTGTGTTTCTGAATCATTATACGGTAGATTTCTGCTGATTTCCCAGGCGAAAAATTCACCTAGTCTTTCCAGGTTTTTACGGAAACGCATTGTATCCTTCTGTATAGTTTCATCACGCAATTCTGCCATGAAAATATTCGCAATAGAATTTGTTTTACTCAGGTCAAATATCATCCGCCAAAGATAAAAAATTGCTTAACAATTGTGTGTATAGTCTTCTTCCAACTTTCCCCTTACCAAATTCTGGTAAAGTTTCTTTGTGCCATAACACATAGAAATGACCATTTAACAATTTAACATTTGCGATCAGTTTCCCCCATTGATCAAGCGTTTCATCAATATTGAAAGTTCTGTTCTGTAAGAGAATAGTATCATTGATAGCTATAGGATAAATCTGTAAATGCGTAGTTTTCTCCAGCTGAAGATCATACCAGAAAAACGGCGTACAAGTACCGGCTCTGAAGCCAATGGTCGTATCATAACCCATTCTGTAATCTTTGAGCACACCCGATTTAAGCAATTGCAGATAACTTTTTGGAAAGCTGATCTGCCGGTCGCAAATCAGGTCGACCCCGGCAGAAGGTTTAAAAAAGTAAACCGGAGCCAGTTTGTATTTTTCATGCTGTTCATTCAGAAATAATGATAATCCGCTACCCTTTGCCTGAGCAGCAGATCTGGGACGCGAAATAAAAGGGATATTCCTTAAAAAATTAATAGCATGCCTGAAGATATTAAACGAGCTCATCCCCGGTGCATCATACATGCAGACCAGCGGAGTGAACTCAAATTTCTTTTGTCCGAAATGCAGCTTGGGATAACGCTTTAATAACATGTTTTTGAGCAGCAATGCCCAGCCATCTATTACCGGGAATTCCAGCAGCTTAAGTTTGGATTGTAAACTGGCTTCGGCAGGATAATTTCCTTCCGTATCCGGGGTAAAAGGAAGGTATTCTTCATAGCGGCTTACAAAATAAAACGCTGCTGCGAAAACATCAAACGGTAAACTGCTGTTATCAACTGCAAAAGGGACTATCATATCCCCGAACGTTGTGGTTTTTATATTTGGAGGCGAAATGGTATGCGCAAGCAGGAAATCGGAATTCTTGAAAAAAGGCTCATCGCCAACAGGCATGTCGGAATAAGTGATTTTAGGCAACGGTGAAGCCTTAAATTCCTGCACATTCGAACTGAACCCTGCTTGTGTTTTGAGGATATCGGTGAAAATAAAGTTGAAAACATACTTAATCCTGGGTGTAAGTATGGGAACATATACCAGTAATTTCATGCTGCCAATAAATTTAGGATATAATCACGACAATCCAATACATCAATAATTGTTATCTTTGAATAGCTATGAAATTTCAACTTGTTTCAGATTATAAACCTACGGGTGATCAACCAGCCGCCATTGAACAATTGGTTACAGGCGTTAACAATAATGAAAATTATCAGACTTTACTGGGGGTAACGGGATCTGGTAAAACGTTTACAGTAGCCAATGTGATTCAGCAAACGCAGAAACCTACTCTGATTCTAAGCCATAATAAAACTCTGGCTGCCCAGTTATACGGAGAATTCAAGAACTTTTTTCCTGAAAATCAGGTGAATTATTTTGTTTCTTACTATGACTATTATCAGCCAGAGGCCTATATGCCCAGCAGCAATACTTATATCGAAAAGGATTTAAGTATCAATGAAGAGATCGAAAAACTCAGGCTGAGAACAACTTCAGCCTTAATGTCGGGCCGCAGGGACGTAATTGTAGTCTCTTCTATCTCCTGCATTTATGGTATGGGAAATCCGGAAGATTTCTCCCGTTCGGTGTTCCGGTTTGCGGTAGGCACCAGGGTTTCCAGAAATACATTCCTGCATAGCCTGGTTGAAATTTTATATGCACGGACTATCAATGACTTTAAAAGAGGGACATTCAGAGTTAAGGGTGATACCGTTGATATCTTTCCAGCTTATCTGGATACTGCTTACCGGATTTCTTTTTTCGGCGATGATATCGAAGAATTAAGCATTATTGATCCGGTAACTGGTAAAACATTAGAAAAAGTAGAAGATATGGCCGTTTATCCGGCAAATCTGTTTGTAACTCCAAAAGATAGATTTACTTCTTCGATCTGGGGAATTCAGGAAGAACTGGAAGTACGTAAAAATCAATTGATAGGAGACAGGCAGTTACTGGAAGCCAAGCGATTGGAAGAAAGAGTCAACTTTGATATTGAAATGATGAAAGAACTGGGTTATTGTTCAGGTATTGAGAACTATTCAAGGTTCTTTGATGGCCGTCAGCCTGGTATGCGCCCTTTCTGTCTGCTGGATTATTTCCCTGAAGATTACCTGATGGTCATTGATGAAAGTCATGTAACTGTACCTCAAATCAGGGCGATGTACGGTGGAGACAGATCGCGTAAAATGTCATTGGTAGAATATGGATTCCGCTTACCTTCTGCGCTGGACAACAGGCCTTTAAACTTTGAAGAGTTTGAGAGTCTTGCCCCGCAGACCATTTATGTAAGTGCAACACCTGCGGATTATGAATTGCAGAAAACTGAGGGAGTTGTGGTCGAACAGGTGATCCGTCCTACAGGATTGCTTGATCCGCTGATTGAAGTGCGTCCGGCAATTAATCAGGTTGATGATTTACTGGACGAAATTGATAAAACTATAAAAATGGGCGACCGTGTACTGGTAACCACTTTGACCAAACGTATGGCAGAGGAGTTGACCAAATACATGGACAGGCTGAATATAAAATGCCGTTACATCCACTCTGAAGTGAAAACACTGGAGAGGGTAGAGATTTTGAGGGGATTGCGTTTAGGTGAGTTTGATGTGCTGATCGGGATCAATTTATTAAGGGAAGGACTGGATTTACCGGAAGTTTCTTTTGTAGCGATCCTGGATGCCGATAAGGAAGGGTTTTTAAGATCAGACCGGGCATTGATTCAGACCGTCGGCAGGGCGGCAAGAAATGACAGGGGAAGGGTAATTCTTTATGCGGATAAAATAACAGATTCCATGGCCAGAACCATAGATGAAACCAGTCGCCGCAGAGAGCGGCAGATTGCTTACAATGCTGAACATGGTATCACTCCTAAAACAGTAGGAAAAAGCAGAGAAGCTATTCTGGAACAGACTTCTGTACTGGACTTCTCAGCAAATACAGAGCATAAAAATGCTTACGTAGAGACTAATCAGGCGAGTATAATGGCAGATCCGATTGTGCAGTATATGACACAACCCGAAATGCAGAAATCAATTGATAAGACGCGTAAAGATATGGCTAAAGCAGCCAAGGATATGGATTTCTTAATGGCTGCACGGTTGCGGGATGAAATGTTCGCAATGGAAACAGTTTTTGCAGAGCGATTCGGTAAACAAAAAGTTAAATAATGGACGGAAAGAACAGATCGGATATTTATCCGGGATTAGAAGTAGAAATCATTTTAAAGAAAGATCAGCGCAGCGGGAAGCTGACCAGGGGAATAGTCGCTAACTTATTGACTTCCTCAGCTTTTCACTCCCGTGGAATTAAAGTTCGTCTGGAAGACGGGCAAATAGGAAGAGTTGCAGAAATCGTTGAAGAAGATTAGGCTTCTAAATGAGTTTAAATGCCGATTACAGCAACATTTCTGTACAGATTGTAATTATTATATAACAAACAGGCAGTCTTTGTAATAATCGGCATTGAATTCTGTCTATATTTGTAGATTAACTGAAAAAATAAATGGGATTAATTAAATTTCTTTTTTTTACTATACTGATACTCTGGATCATCCGTCTTTTGTTAAGACTGGTTTTTCCTATGGTAGTCAAAAGTATCTTCGGGAAAATGCAGCAACAGTCTTCAGGTTACGCCGGACAGCAGCAGCAACAACAACAGCGCTATTCTACTAAACCAGAAGGCTCGTTGTCAATTGACTATGTACCGCCGCAGCCTAAGCAGGGAAATGCCGATAAACTAGGTGATTTCGTTGATTACGAGGAAATTAAATAAAAATATCCCGCTAATCGATATATTTCCTTCCTAATCTGTATCAATTTTATATTTTTGGGGTTAGTTTAATATAAACAGACCTTAATGAACAATTGGTTAAAAAGGAATGGCATACACTTAGCCATCAGTGCATTTTTTGTAATTTTATGTTTCGTCTATTTTAGTCCTGTTTTACAGGGGAAGGTTCCGATTCAAGGCGATGTAATGCAGGCTAAAGCCATGCAGCGGGAAATCATGGAGTACAAAGCCAAAGATGGCAAAGGGCCGCTCTGGACGAACGAAATGTTTGGCGGGATGCCGGCTTATCAGATCTGGGTTCAATATCCGCTCAATCTGACTACTTATGGGATAGCATTGATTACAGATGTTTTACCAAACCCTGTAGGCACGGTCTTAATGTACCTTTTAGGTTCATATTTGCTTTTCTGCGTATTAAAGGTTAATCCCTGGCTTGCTGCGGCAGGCGCGATTGCATTCGCATTTACTTCTTACAACTTTATAATTATTAGTGCCGGGCATAGCAATAAGGCCCTTGCAATTGGCTTATTTGCGCCGATCCTTGCAGGGATTATTCTGACGATGCGGGGCAAATACTGGATGGGTGCAAGTTTAACGGCACTTTTCCTGGCCCTGAATATCAGAGCCAACCATATCCAGATGACTTATTATTTTCTGTTAGCGCTGTTAATTTACATCGGAATAGAAATTTACCATGCTGTTAAAGCGAATAAAACTAAAGAACTTTCTAAAGCGCTTGGGTTTCTTGGAATGGCCGTACTGCTTTCAGTAATGGTAAATGCGAGTAACCTGTGGACGACTTATGAATATGGAAAAGAAACTATCCGTGGTAAATCTAACCTGACTGCTGATGCAGCAGAACCAGATAGTGGTCTTCCAAAGGACTATGCTTATCAGTGGAGCCAGGGTGTAAGTGAATCTTTCACCTTTTTAATCCCTAATTTATATGGTGGTGGAACAAATCGTCTGGATGCTAAATCAAATGTAGCTAAAGCGATTGAAACTGTAGGTGCTTCACCTGAGCAGGCGGCTGGTTTTGCAGCGCAAATGCCGGTATACTGGGGAGATAAGCCAGGTACAGCAGGCCCTTATTATTTCGGATCGATTGTATGTTTATTATTTGTATTCGGGTTATTTATTGTTCGTAACCGTATCAAATGGTGGATCTTAGCGACTACAATCTTATTCCTTTTCTTATCATTTGGTAAAAACTTACCATTTATATCTGATTTGTTCTTCGACTATGTACCGTTATACAACAAATTCAGGGCTGTAGAATCTATTCTGGCAGTAGTTGGTCTGTTGTTCCCAATATTGGCTGTATTAGCTGTTAAGGAAGCTCAGGACGGACAATATGATCAGAAATACCTGGTTAAGAAACTAACCTGGTCTGCGGGCATTACAGGTGGTTTCGCCCTGATCATTGCAGTTGTACCTACTTTGTTCTTCAGTTTCAAAACTTCGGATCATGAAGCTTTTCTGAATACGTTAAGTCAGGCCGTAAATAATGATAAAAACGTTGCGCTGACCATTGGCAATGCTTTAATACAAGACAGAGCAGAACTGGCAAGAGCTGATGCTTTGAGAACTTTGATCTTTATCGCTATCGGATTTGGATTAACCTGGGCATTCATCACTAAAAAAATGAAAGCAGAGTATGCTTTTGGTTTACTGGCTTTATTTATCCTGATTGATATGTGGCAGATAGATCGCCGTTATTTAAATAATCAGAATTTTGTACCTGCGTCTTCATTGACTAACCATTATCAGCCAAGAGATGTAGATACTTTTATTTTAGCGGATAAAGATCCTGATTTCAGGGTGTTTGATACGTCTATTCCTACTTTTACCAGTGCAGATGCTTCATATTTTCATAAAACAGTTGGTGGAGCGCACTCAGCGAGGTTAAAACGTATTCAGGAGTTGGTTGATCATCAGTTTACCAAAAGCGTCAACCACGATGTGCTGGACATGCTGAATACTAAATATATTATTACGCAGGATCAGCAGTCTGGTGCTTATAAAATGCAGCGCAATGAGTCTGCTGCCGGCAATGCGTGGATTGTAGATCAGGTTCAGTTTGTGAAAAACTCTGATGAAGAAATGAAAGCGATCAGCAGTTTTGATCCTAAGAAAGAAGCAATCGTGGATATTAAGTACAAAAACTTAATTGATACGGCTAAAGCGGGTATTGGCGGGCCAACAGCAATGATTAAGTTAGATAGCTATCATCCTGACCATATGGTTTATTCTTATAGTGCGCCAAGAGATGTAATTGCTGTTTTCTCTGAGATCTATTATGATAAAGGCTGGAAAATGTACATCGATGATGTAGAGAAACCTTATTTCAGAGCTGATTATACCTTACGTGCAGCACAGCTTCCTGCTGGAAACCATAAGATTGACTTTATTTTCCACCCTACTTCTTATTATATGGGAGAGAAAATCTCCTTTGCAGGTTCAATCCTGTTGGTATTAGGTTTGGGATTTGCAGTTTATACAGATCAAAAAAAGACAAAAAAGGTGAGTTAAGAATTTTTAACTGATCAAATGAGAAGGGTTGTTGCGTGATGCACCAGCCCTTTTTTATTGGGCTGAAAAGTTGGGGTTTTGCAGAGGTTTTGGCTAGGTTGTGTTGCAGTTTGAACTAGCGTTGAACCGGGGTTGAACCGGCATTGAACCGACCTGAGCTACTTCAACCCCGGCTCAATGCCGCTTTAGTACCGCTTCAAACTGCAACACAACCCCTGCACAATATAGCCGGAACCCTAATGCTTACTATCCTGAATTCTATTTGACTTAATCCTTAAAAAAACAAATGTTTATACCATAATATTTACTTAATGTATTGTTAACCTGAGTTTTGCACATTTGTGTATATAAACTGAACTGATATGCAAGAAGTAATTACGGTTGTCTGTGTTATCGCTCTTGTAGCTTTCTTTTTCAGTCCCTATGAACTAACCATAGATGAAGACGATGTGTAAAAGAGAAGTTGATATTGTCGTGATTTCTGATGTCCACCTGGGCACTTACGGTTGTCATGCAAAAGAACTCCTTAAATATTTAAAAAGTATCAAACCCAAAATACTGATCCTGAATGGAGATATCATTGATATCTGGCAATTCAGTAAAAGATACTGGCCTGAAACACATATGAAAGTTGTCAGAAAACTGATGAAGTTTGTAGCAGAAGGCGTACCAGTATACTATCTTACAGGAAATCATGATGAGTTATTGCGCAAATTTGCGGACATGCACCTTGGATCTTTTCATATCCAGAATAAGCTGGTTTTAGAACTCGACGGAAAAAAGGCGTGGTTTTTCCATGGTGATATCTTTGATGTGACGATGCAGCATTCAAAATGGCTTGCCAAATTGGGCGCAGTGGGTTATGACAGTTTAATTCTGATCAATAGCTTTGTCAACTGGGGCCTGAAACTCTTCGGCAGAGAGAAAATGAGCTTTTCTAAAAAAGTTAAAGCGCAGTTTAAGGATGCAGTCAAGTTTATCAATAAATTCGAAGATACAGCCTCCGAACTGGCGGCACAAAATGGCTATGCTTATGTAGTATGCGGCCATATTCATCAACCTGAGATGAGAACAGTAACTACTGAAGATGGGCAGGTACTCTATTTAAACAGCGGAGACTGGGTCGAAAACCTGACCGCGCTGGAATACAAGGATCAGAACTGGAACATCTTCAAGTATGATGCGAAAGACTTTCAGACAGACGAGGTAGAAGAGGGAATTCTTTCTGATAGTGAGGATTTGCATAGTAAGCTGGATATCAATATGTTGCTACAAAAGATAAAATTAGAAATTGTCTAGCAAATAAAATTACAGATATTCGGCAAGGATGAAGATACTTTATGCTATTCAAGGTACAGGAAACGGTCATATCAGCCGCGCACGTGAAATCGTGCCTTTATTACAACAGCACGGCGATGTAGAATTATTAATCAGTGGTACACAGGCTGATGTTAAATTGAGTCAGCAAGTGGCTTATCAGCTTCATGGTTTTAGTTTTATTTTCGGTAAAAAGGGTGGGGTAGACCATTACGAAACCTGGAAGTCAATGAATCTTCCGCGGTTTGTAAAAGATATGCGTCAGCTCCCACTTAAAAACTACGATCTTATTTTAAATGATTTTGAACCTGTTACGGCATGGGCTTGTAAATTAAAAGGGGTGGAAAGTGTGGGCTTAAGCCATCAGGCATCTTTTCAGTCGAAGAAAGTTCCAAAGCCTAAAAGTATAGACTGGGCACAATTAGTAATGAAATACTATGCGCCATCAACCCATTATGTGGGTTTTCATTTCAAAGAATACGACGATTTTATCCATACACCAGTTATCCGTTCAGAGATCAGAAACTTGCAGACGAGTAACCTGGGGCACTATACAGTCTATTTGCCGGCAATTGCTGATGAAATGCTGGTGCCGATTTTGAAACAAATTCCCCATGTACAATGGCAGGTTTTCTCTAAACATACGAAGACAAGTTTTACAGACGGAAATGTTCAGGTGCGTCCTGTCAATAATGAACAGTTTAATCTGAGTATGGCAAGTTGTGAAGGCTTATTTACAGGCGGTGGCTTTGAAGGGCCTGCTGAAGCTTTGTTTCTGGGTAAAAAACTGCTGGTTGTCCCGATGAAATTTCAATACGAGCAACAGTGTAATGCTTATGCTTTACAGCAAATGGGTTTGCCTGTGATCTGGGGATCTAATAAAAACTGGCTGCCTGTGATTCAGAAATGGGTACTTCAGCCGCAAACGCATCAATTTAATTTTCCTGATGAGACTGCTGATGTGATTGAAAAAGTTGTCAGCCAGTTTGCCAGATAAATTTCTTTACTTTGCCCTTCTATTTACGGCATGATCAATCAATTCAAAACGTTAAACCCTATCAATATACTCCTGCTGTTCGCATATACTTTTTTTATGCGGATCTCGATTTTGATCAATCCACCAGTACGGTTGAATTTTGAGTTTATGGAGCCGTATGCCAAGTTTTTGATTCAAATTCCTATAGGTGATAATTTTTCGGTGATTACCAACATTCTGCTGGCCGGTATTTTGGTTTTTATACAAGCGATTATCTTTAACAGGATCGTTAATAACCATACTTTACTCGCAAAACCAAGCTTTCTCCCTGCTTTACTCTATATCACAGGAGCCAGTTTATTCGATCCTTTTCTTATTCTCAGTCCTGTGCTGATCTCGAATTTCATGCTGATCCTGATCATGGATAAACTATTGAAAATTGGTAAATCGCCCAATGCAATCATGATTATGTTTGATATCGGGCTCTTTATCGCAGTGGGCACACTGATTTATTTCCCTTTTGTGATGATGCTTTTGCTGATCTGGCTGAGTTTACTGTTATACCGCTCTTTTAACTGGCGGGAATGGGTTTCCGGACTGGTAGGTTTTCTGACGATTATCTTTTTTCTGGCTGTTTTCTATTACTGGAACGACAACCTGGGGATGTTTTACAAAATATGGCTTCCTTTAAAAAATAAGTTTCCATCCATGTTCAGGATCAGGTATAATGATTACCTGGTGCTGGTTCCGGTAGGGATCACGATGGTACTGGCTTCTATACAGTTGCGGGAAAATTTCTTCAGGAGTTTTATCAGTACCAGGAAAGCCTTTCAAATGCTGTTTTTCATGTTTCTGATTGCGATTTTAAGTGTTTATACGAAGTCGAATTTTAAACTTTACCACTTTTTACTTTGTGTGCCGCCGGGTGCAGTTTTGCTGGCTTACTATTTTTCGAATGCGACAAAACGATGGTTTTATGAAAGCCTGTTTGTTATTTTAGTCTTAACGATACAGTTCTTTTTATTTGTTTAACTTTTTTTAACAATTTGACGGCTTGAAACTTCGTAAAGATTAATAGCTTTGTAACATGAAGTGTGGATTGGTAAATGCATAATCTCGTAATAGATATCGGCAATACTAACAGTAAAATAGCTGTTTTTAACGATAAAGTGCTGGTATTTTTTCAAATCCTTGAGCATTTTGATCAGCAGGTGCTGACGACATTAATCGCAGAATATAAAGTCGCTAATTCTACTGTTTCCAGTGTGAAGAAGGCTGATGCGGAGCTTTTGACTTTATTGCAGGCAAAAACTAATTATATGCCGTTTTCTACTAATCTGAATACGGGTATAAATAATTATTATAAAACAATATCCACTTTAGGGCAGGACAGATGGGCAAAAATAATTGCCGTTCATCACGCCTATCCCCAGCAGGATTGTTTGGTTATAGATGCAGGAACCTGTATTACCTATGATTTTTTAAATAAGGAGGGAGCTTATTATGGCGGAAGCATTAGTTTAGGCCTTAATATGCGGTTTTCTGCTTTGAATCACTATACCGGAAAGCTGCCATTAGTGAAGTGGGACAGGGAATTACAAATTATTCCTCGGGGTACTGATACAGAGACAGCCATCATAAATGGCGTCTTACAGGGAGTAATCAACGAAGTTGAAGGATTTATAGCATTAAATAACAAAAATAATAAAGAACTGAAGGTAGTTATAACTGGAGGGGATGCTACTTTTTTGCTGGAACAATTAAAAAACAGCATCTTTGCACCTCAAATTATACACGATCCCTATTTAGTATTAAAAGGATTAAATGAAGTCATTGCATTTGAATATGTACAAAAAAATTAATTATATAACGGCAGTTTTAGTTCTGCTGGCCAGCATTTCTGTCAACGCACAGGTTACTACCCAGTCGCCATATTCTAAATATGGAATCGGAAATCTCAAAGGTGTCTTACTCCCTCAGTTCAGGGCGATGGGCGGAATTTCCACAGCGGTTAATAAGCCTACCGGATATAACAACATCAACATTCAGAATCCTGCATCCTATGCCGGAATCACTTCGACGACTATTGATGTTGGTATTGCGGGTACTTTTACCAACCTGAAAAAGGATGGTGCAGCTGAAAACAGTTTCAATGGTACCTTAAGCCACCTTGCTTTGGCTTTTCCGGTAAACCGGCACTCTGCATTGAGTTTTGGTATCCTTCCGTATTCAGAGCTGGGCTATAATTTCTCTAACAAACAGACTATTGCAGGTACACCTGGAAATCCTTCAACTTCTGATGTAAATAATGTTTATACTGGTGAAGGCGGGTTATCGAAAGCTTATATCGGTTATGGTTACCGTTTTGGAGATCATTTTAGAATTGGTGCCAATATGGAATACCTTTTCGGAAACCTGATTGAAGATAAAGGTGTTGAATTTGTAAATGATCCAAGTGCTTTTGCTACCCGTCTGCAAAATAAAAACAGTGTTGGCGGTATCAGTTTCTCTTATGGTGCGCAGTATGATATCCGTTTAACCTCAAAAATGTTATTGACTTTTGGTTATTCTGGTTCATCAGCTTCTACCATCAACTCTACGAGAACCTTTATGGCCAGTAAGTATCTGTATGATGGCAGTACAGGAGATGGAAATGTAACTGTAGAAACTGTGGATTCTATAGGGAGCGGAAAATCTAATCTGAAACTTCCTTTGATACATAACTTCGGAATTGCATTGCAAAAAGATAACAAATGGTTGATTGGTGCAGATTTCAGAACAGGTAAATGGTCTTCATATGCTATTAATGGGGTGAACCAGGGTTTGCAAAATAGCCAGGGCATATCAGTAGGTGGTCAGATTACACCTGATATTACTTCAATCAATAGTTATTTTAAAAGAGTTGACTATCGTTTAGGTTTTAGTTATGATAAGACTTATATCAATATCTCTGATCAGGATGTGAAACAAATGGCGATATCCTTCGGTCTTGGATTGCCATTGGCAAATTCCCAAACCAGAGGTACCTTCTATAAAATGAACTTCACCACTGAGCTGGGCCGCAGAGGAACTATGCAAAGTGGTACCCTTCAGGAAAACTATATCAGTGTTCATTTAGGCTTCACGCTGAATGATACCTGGTTCAAAAGATTTAAATTCGACTAATGAATATTGCCGGTATATTATCCCGTATAGTTATACTGTGCTTTGTCCCGCTTTTTTTAAGCTCCTGCAATGGGGATGACTTAAAAAAAGCGGCAACAATATCCTCTAAAAAACTTACACTCAGTAAGGACCGGTCTTTAAAGGTAGAAATCGTTTTCAGCGATTCTGCGGTAGTTAAAGCCAAAGGGTTTGCGCCCATCCTGGATCAGGTAAACCCATCTTCCGGGAGTAAATATCAGGAGATGCCGAAAGGAGTGAAAATTACCTTCTTCGATCCAAAGCAAAACGTTACAGGAACTATTACTTCTGATTATGCGATCAGAAAAGAAACTGAACAGGTAACGATATTCAAGAAAAATGTTGTTGTTGTTCGTGATGATCTGACTTTTAATACAGAAGAGCTGACCTGGAATCAACAAAAAAAAATGTATTACTCTCCAAAAGGTATAGTTACCCGGCCTGATGGCACCGTTTTAAATGCGGTAAATTTTACTGCACCTGAAGATTTCAGCTCTGTAGCCTTTGAACAAGGGTCAGGTGAAACTTATGTCAAAGGTGATTTAGGGCAATAACCCTGCATCCTTCCGAAAATGATTCTCCGTTAAGCTCCCAAAGCTTACTCTGTAACTAAAATGTTATGAATTCCTGCGATAAAAAAAGTGGCTGATTTCATTCTTCAAATTTTGGAAGAATTGCTTGTCTCAGTGCTTTTTTAGCACTTTTTGGATTCAAAAATGCGCCTCCTGATATTAATTATAGGTTAATAATGAAAACCAGAATATGCCTCTACTTTAGGTTGTATATTTTTTTGCATAAACGATTTAAATTGTCAAAAAATGTAAAAAAAAGTTTTGTAGATCATTTTCAAACCCTATATTAGGTGATTATCAACCAGTACGAGTATCAACCACTCATTAACCATTATTAACAATTAACTAACTAAATTATTTAGAATTATGAAAAAACTTCTACAAAGTTTGTTCGTACTTCTGTTTGTTGCAGTATCTGCAATGGCTCAGGAACGGACAATCAGTGGCACAGTTACGGCCCAGGAAGATGGCCTTCCCCTTCCAGGCGTAAGTGTAAAAATCAAAGGAACACAAATCGCAACAAGCACAGCAGGAAATGGAAAATTTACTATCCGTGCAGAAAGCAAAGCAGTCTTAGTCTTCTCTTTTATCGGTTATTTACCTAAAGAGGTTACTGTAGGTACTAATTCATCACTTAATTTGTCTTTAATAGCGGATAATCAACAACTGAATGAAGTTGTAGTAACTGCAATGGGACAATTGAGAACTAAAAACTCTCTGCCTTATGCAGCGCAACAAGTTAAGGGTGATGAAATAACTCAGACCAGAACAGCGAATGCAGCCTCAGCATTATCTGGAAAGGTTTCTGGTTTACAAATTATTCAAGGTAACGCTATTGGCGGATCTACAAATGTGGTGATCAGGGGTAATAAATCATTGACAAGTAATAACCAGGCTTTATTCGTAGTTGATGGTGTACCTGTTGATAACTCTAACAATAACAAAGAGGATCAGACTAAAGGTAAAGGCGGATATGATTATGGTAACGCGGCAGCGGATATCAATCCTGATGATATTGAGTCTGTGAATGTACTGAAAGGTGCGGCTGCAAGTGCTTTATACGGTTCAAGAGGTGCAAATGGTGTAATCATGATTACAACCAAAAGCAGAAAACAAAATGGTATGGGTATAACGATTAACACTGGATTATCCATTGGATCGATTGATAAATCAACATTCCCTACTTATCAGAAAGAATACGGTGCTGGTTATTCAAAAGGCTATGAAAGTGGTGATGGTTTCCTTTTAATTGATGTATTAGGAAATGGTGTTAAGGAAAAAGTTGTGCCAACTGGTGAAGATGCTTCATATGGGGCAAAATTTGATCCTAATTTATTAGTTTATCAATGGGATGCTTTTGATCCTGCTTCTCCTAATTTCCATAAAAAAACTCCATGGGTAGCCGCAGCTAATGGTCCTGCATCATTCTATCAGACTGCTATTTCTAACAGTAACAGTATAATGTTAGATGGAGCAACAGATAAAGGGACTATTAAACTTGGGTATAGCAGAAATGATGAGAGAGGAACTTTACCAAACAGTAGAGTACTGAAAAACATTGTGAATTTTGGGTCTACCTATAAGATTACTGATCGTTTAACTGCTTCTGCATCTGCGAATTTCTCAAAAATTGACGGTAAGGGCAGATATGGTTCAGGTTATAGTGGTCAGAATGTGAATCAGAACTTCAGACAATGGTATCAGACTAACGTAGATATTCAGGCTCAGAAAGATGCATATTTCAGAAATAAGAAGAATATAGCCTGGAACTGGGCAGATCCGTCTACAGCAGCAGGTTTAGTTCCGAAGTATACTGACAATTATTACTGGACCAGATATGAGAATTTTGAAACTGATACCAGAACCAGAATTTTTGGAAATGCAGCATTAAATTATAAAGTTAATGATTGGTTGAACATTTTAGGAAGAGTAACATTAGATGCTTACAATGAGAATCAGGAAGAGCGTATTGCTGTAGGTAGTCAGGGTCCTGCATCTTATTCGCGTCAGGATCGTACTTTCAATGAGACAAATTATGATTTAATCGCAAACGTTGATAAAAACATCTCAAAAGATCTGAACTTTAAAGCACTTTTAGGTACTAACATCAGAAAAAGTAAAGTCACAAGTATTTTTAACACAACCAATGGTGGTTTAATTGTACCAGGCTTGTATAGTATATCTAACTCTGTTGGAACGCTGGCTGCTCCTATTGAAACTTATCAGCCTAAAGAAGTTGATGGTTATTTTGGTGGTGCTACACTAACTTACAAAGAGTTTTTAACTTTTGATGGTACATTCAGAAGAGATAAATCTTCAACTTTACCTACGGGTAATAATGCCTATAATTATTACTCTGTTGCTGGTAGCTGGTTATTCTCTAAACATATACAACAAGATTGGTTGTCTTCGGGTAAATTCAGAGTTAACTATGCTACTGTGGGTAATGATGCGCCATGGGGTAGTACCTTAAATTCTTATAAAATTGAAAACCAATTTGGAAGTACAATTGTAACTTCTTATCCACAAATAACTAATAATATTAATTTAAAGCCTGAGCAAACACAAAGTACTGAGTTTGGTCTGGAGATGGCATTCTTGAAAAACCGTGTTGGTTTTGATGCATCATATTATGTAACGAATACTAAAAATCAAATCCTTCCGGTTGCAGTTTCTCCATCTGTTGGTTTTTCTAATACTTTCGTCAACGCCGGTACTATTCAAAATAAAGGAGTTGAGCTTTCTGTTTATGGTACTCCAATCAAGACAGATAATTTTAACTGGACTATCAATGTAAACTGGACCAGAAACAGGAATTTAGTAAAACAATTATATAATGACAGTAAAAACGTACAGATCGCAGCTTTCAATGCTGGGATTAGCGTAAATGGAACATTAGGTCAGGCTTTTGGAACAATCCAAGGTAAAACTTATGTCTATGATGCTCAGGGTCAAAAAGTTGTTGGTGCTGATGGTTATTATCAATCAACAAGTACGACGAATAATGTAATTGGAAACATCAACCCGGACTGGATGGGTGGTATCTATAATAAATTCAGATATAAAAGCATTACTTTAGGTTTCTTAATAGATATCAAAAAAGGTGGCGATTTATGGTCGTTAGATCAATTCTATGCAACTTACACAGGTATATTACCTAATACTGTTGGTAATAACGATTTGGGTAACCCAGTTAGAAGTCCACTTACGAATGACAGCAAAAGTGGAGGTGTTATTTTGCCAGGTGTGACGGCTGACGGTAAGCCAAATACAAAACGTGTAATTATTGATGCAAATAATGGCAGATATCCACAGTCGGAATTTATTTATGATGCGGGTTATGTGAAATTAAGAGAAGCAACCTTGACTTATAGCTTACCAAAATCAATGCTGACTAATTGGGGCCCAGTTAAAGGGGTAGATCTTTCTGTTTTTGGAAGAAACTTATGGATTATTCATAAAAACCTACCATATGCAGATCCAGAAGAGAATTTATCTTCAGGTAATGCTCAAGGCTTCCAGAGTGGTGCTTATCCTACCACAAGAGTTATCGGATTCAATGCCAAATTATCATTCTAAAATTAAATTCTATTCAGATGAAAAAACTAATTATATTTTTTATAGGAATGCTTAGTCTAGCAGCCTGCAAAAAAGATATCACAGACTTAAATATAGAAACTAAGAAGCCTGCAACAGTACCTCCGGGTAGTTTATTTGCTTTTGCAACTAAATCGTATGCAGATGCGATGACCAGCGCAAGTGTAAATGTTAACGTATTTAGATTTACGGTTAGTCATTGGGCGATGACCACTTACCAGGATGAAGCAAGGTATGATTTCACAACCAGGACTATTCCTCAGATTTGGTTCAGAACGATGTACAGAGATGTGCTTCAGAATTTAAGTAATTCTGCTGCGTTAATTAGTGCTGATGCTACAATTACACCAGGTGAAAAAGCGAATAAATTAGCTATACTGGATATTATGCAGGTTACTGCTTTTAGTACACTGGTGAATACATTTGGGAATGTACCCTATACTGACGCTTTAAATCCGGCAAATTTGTTTCCTAAATATGACGATGCTAAAACTATCTCGCTGGATCTGTTAAAACGGTTAAACAATGATATTAGTCAATTAAAAACAACAAGTCCTGGATTTACAGCTTCAGAGGATATTCTGAATACAGGGTCTATTGCAAAATGGATAAAATATGCGAATACCTTGCGTATGCAACAAGGATTGATCATTGCAGATGCGGACAATGCTTCTGCAAAAGCAGCGGTAGAGGCATCGGATGCCGGAGCGATCTCATCTGCTGCGGATAATAGCTCATTTCAATATTTAGCGGGTGCACCAAGTCAGAACCCATTGTTTGTTGATATTGTAACTGGTGGCCGTGGTGATTATGTTGCTGCTGAAGATTTAGTGAATAAACTTACAGCACTTGCCGATCCTCGTTTACCTCAGTTTTTTGCTAAAACAGTTGCTGGTACTTATGTAGGTGGACAAGTTGGTGCAAACAATACAATTTCATTAGTCTCATTACCTGCTCCAAAAGTTTACGCAGCTAATGCTCCAAGTTTATTAATGGATTATGTAGAAACTGAATTCTATAGAGCTGAAGCGGTTGAAAGAGGATATGTTGTATCTGGAAGTGCTGAAACCCATTATAACAATGCAATAACTGCATCAATTATTTATTGGGGTGGCACAGCAGCAGATGCTGCAACTTATCTGGCTCAGCCAGCTGTAGCTTATGCAACAGCTACAGGAACCTGGAAAGAAAAAATCGGAACACAAAAATGGATTGCTTTATATAGCCGCCCTTTCAATGGCTGGACTGAAATGAGAAGACTTGATTTTCCTAAAGTTACAGCTCCTGTGAGTGCAAGATCTGCTTTTCCTACAAGATTTACTTATCCAGGGAATGAGCAACAGTTGAATGGTACTAACTATACCGCTGCTGCTGCTGCCATTGGTGGTGATTTGACTACAACTAAATTGTTTTGGGATAAATTCTAAAAGCTTTTAATGTGAATTAATGCCTTTATATGTGCATTAATCAAAATACCCCCGGGAAATTCCCGGGGGTATTTGTGTTTTTATAGAAAAAACGTTTTTTAAGAATAATTTCTGGCTTTTTTTAGTTTAAAATATTGGTTTTTAATGTTGTAGGTGAAAAATAGTGTATATTAATGTAATAAAAATAATACCTCAATCAAAACCTATCAACCAAGACCTATGAAAAAACAATTATCAATTGTTGTTGCACTGCTATTCCTATGTACAGGAATGGTAATGGCACAAAAAAAAGCCATCACCGGAACCGTTATTGACGGAGCCAACAAAGAAATCATCCCGGGTGTATCTATCCGGGTCAAGGGAACTACCTTAAGTACAAGCACTAACCAAAACGGACAATTTTCTATCCTGGCCGGACCGGCAGACCAGCTCATTTTCAGCTATACCGGCTATACAGCAGTAACAGCGACTGTAGGAACCAACACAAAAATTGATATAACTTTAGAGAGTAATACTGCCCAGTTAAATGAAGTCGTATTGATTGGTACACGTTCTGCGGGACGGGTAAAACTGGAAACAGCTGTTCCGGTTGATATTGTGAATGTCAGTAAATCTGCGGCAACAACTGGCCGTATGGAGCTTACCGATATTTTAAACTATGCAGCACCTTCATTTAATTATAATAAACAATCCGGTTCTGATGGAGCAGATCATGTGGAACTGGGTACTTTAAGGGGATTAGGCCCTGATCAGACCTTAGTTCTGATTAATGGCAAACGCCGCCACTCTACTGCTTTTGTTTCGGTATTCGGAACACGTGGAAGAGGTAACTCGGGTGTGGATCTGAGTACCATACCAACAGCTTCAATTGAGCGGGTCGAGATTTTAAGAGATGGTGCATCTGCACAATATGGATCTGATGCGATAGCAGGGGTAATCAATATTGTTCTAAAGAAAACAGTCAACCAGTTTAATATCAATGCTGGTTATTCCGGATACTATGACCCTACATTTAATAGTAAAAATAGTGTAGTCGCTAATCAATATCCACATGGTGGATCAATTGATGGAAATGCAGTTAATATAGACGCGAACTATGGCTTTAAAATAGGGAAAGAGGGTTTCCTGAATATTACTGCGGATTACTCGAAAAGTGGAAAAACTTACAGACAGGTACATGATACTACCACATCAGATCCTAAAGCATTGCCTGTAAATACAGCCAGACGTGCTAACGGAGATGGTTCGTCTGAGAATGGGACTATCTTTTTTAACAATGAAATCCCATTAAGTGCCAAAACTACTTTCTACAGTTTTGGTGGATATAGCTATAAAGGATCAGACGCCTATGCATTTTCAAGAAATTTCCTGGCCAGACCAGATCGCTTTCCAACAACCAGCACAGGTGCATTAATTCCGGTAGACGGGATAATCTTTAATACACCTAACGGGGATTCTTATTATAATCCGTTAATTGAGACACACAATACGGATGTATCATTTGCCGGTGGTCTGAAAGGGAGTTTCGGGGATGCCTGGGATTGGGATCTGAGTAATAATACAGGAAGTAATAATTTTCATTTTTATGGTGAAAAAACGTTTAATGCATCTTTAGGAGCCGATAAAACACATTTTGATGATGGTGGATCGGCTTTCTTACAAAATACAACTAACCTGAATTTCAGTAAACACTTTGATAAAGTGTTATCCGGGTTTAACCTTGGTTTTGGCGCAGAATACCGTTACGAACGCTATAAAATCTTTTCGGGAGAAGAGGCATCTTATAAAAATTATGATCCAAACGGAGTAAAAGCAGCAGGTTCACAAGGTTTCCCAGGTTTTCAGCCTGGAGACGCTGTCAATGCTAATCGTAAAGTATTTGGTGGTTTCGTAGATTTTGAAGTTGATATTACTAAAAAATGGTTAATTGATTTTGCGAACAGGTTAGAGCATTACAATGACTTTGGCTATAACTTCAGTACTAAATTCGCTACCCGTTATAAATTGACGGATAATTTCAATATCCGTGGTTCGGTAGGAACTGGTTTCCGTGCACCATCTTTACAACAAATTAACTATAGTTCTACCTTTACGAATGTTCAGGGCGCTATAATCTCTGAAGTAAAGATCGCACCTAATTATAGTCCGATCACGCAGGCAGCAGGTATTCCTAATCTGAAACAGGAGAAATCTAAAAATGCAGGCCTTGGATTTACATTCAAGCCAGTTCCTGAATTCAGTATCACTGTAGACGGATATATTATCAAGGTAACTGACCGTGTAGTGTTATCAGGTCAGTTTAGTGCGGACGATACTTCTCTTGATCCGTCATTTACCAATGCGTTAAAAGCATTACATGTAGGTTCGGCGCAATTCTTTGCCAATGCCGTGAATACGACCAATCGCGGGTTGGATGTGGTGCTGGATTACAATAAAACTATTGGGGATAACCGTTACCGGATGTTGTTTACGGGAAACTTTCAGCATATGACAATTGATAAGGTCAATTATCCGCCTATTCTGGGAAAAACGGAGACTTTGCAGGAAACTTTCCTGAGTTCAAGAGAGAAGAAATTTATTCTGGCTTCCGCACCATCAGCTAAATTCTCTTTAAACCCGGAATACGGGCATAAGGATTTTACTGCGGGTTTGCGTTTTACTTACTTTGGAAAAGTTGAGATCAATGGATATGGTGATGGATCAAGTATTTATCCTACGGTACCAGCTGATAATGGGTCTGGCCCGCTGCCGGATCTGTACAATTACAACGGAAAAGTAGTGAGTGATCTTTATTTCTCTTGTAAATTGAATAAGATTGCCCGGATTACGCTGGGTTCTGATAATATATTTAACGTACACCCTGATCTGGGCTACATTAAAGGGGCAAAAGGATTTGCTTATAACAATGAACCTGCGGGGCCGTTTGATGCAGTTCAAATGGGCGGAAATGGAAGACGTTTCTTTGTTCGTGTGGGTTTAACGCTATAGTATTTTAGTTAAAAGGATAAAAAACCACACCGGCCGGCTGAGCTTGCCCGTGTGGTTTTTGTGTATTTTATCTGCTGTAAAAACTTTATTGAATCAAATTTAAATTTGCTCATATTCAAAAACATTAAATTGTTTTCTTTTTTTGGCAAAAGTTGTATCTTGCGCCCTCTTTAGAAATATAAATAATAGATATTATGGGTTTTATGACATTTTTGCGGAATCGCATGGGCATTATCTTAGTGGGCGCCATCGGTTTTGCAATTGTTGCATTTTTAGTCGGTGATGCAATTAACGTAGGAAAGCCTTTCTGGGCAGCATCTCAAAAAGTTGTTGGGTCAGTAGATGGTGAGGACATCAACATCGATGAATTCGGTCCTAAAGTAGATCAGAATTTACAACAGTTCAAACAGCAGTACGGTGGTAGTGCTAATCCTCAAATGACAGCTATGGCTGTTGACAATGCATGGAATGGTGAATTGGCTACTTTACTGTTAGCTAAAGAATATCACCGTTTAGGTTTAGGTATCTCCAGCGAAGAATTGTTCGATTTATACCAGGGTAAAAATCCCAGCCCGCTGATCGTTCAATATTTTGGTAATCCTCAAACTGGTCAGGTTGACCGTGCTGCGGTAATCAATTCATTGAAACAACAAGCTACAAATCCTCAGTTGAAACAACAATGGGATTTATTGGAAGCTGAAGTTGAAAAACAAGCTTTACAGCAGAAATATGCTAACTTAATTAAAAACTCTGTTTATGTAACTTCTATTGAAGCTAACGATGAATATCAGAACAGAAATAAACTGGCTAACTTTAACTACGTAAGCCTGGATTATGCAAGTATTCCTGATGCCTCAGTTAAGCCTTCTGAATCTGATTACTCAGAGTATTACAATAACAATAAAAAGAGATTTGATAACCCAACAGAGACCCGTTCATTTGAATATGTTTCTTTCAGTGTTAATCCAACTAAAGAAGACTCTGCTGCTGTTAAAGGCCAGATTGAAAAATTAGCTTCGGATTTCAAAGCTTCTAAAAGTGATTCTTTATTTGCAGCAGTTAATTCTGATGTAAAAGTTCCATATGCTTATATCAACAAGGGTAAATTAGATCCTAAAATTGATTCAGCAGTATTTGCTTTACCAGCAGGTAGTTTCTACGGACCAGTGTTCAGCGGAAACTCTTACAAACTGGTTAAAGTTATCGATACCCGTTTTTCTCCTGATTCAGTTAAAGCAAGTCATATTCTTTTAGACGCAACCAAATTAGGTGGTGTGGATAAAGCAGAGAAAATGGCTGACTCTTTGAAATCTCTGATTCAAAAAGGCGCAAGTTTTGCTGAACTGGCTAAGACTTACAGTGTAGACGGATCGAAAGATAAAGGTGGTGAACTGGGTACTTTCTCCAGAGGACAAATGGTTCCTGAATTTGAGAATGCAGCATTTAATGGTCAGGTTGGTGAGCTGAAGGTAGTACGTTCACAATTCGGAGTACACTTAATTAAAATCGAAAAACAAATTGGTTCTTCTAAAGTAGCTAAACTGGCTTACATTGAGAAAAACCTTACACCAAGCAGCAAAACTAAGGATCAGGCTTATAAAAAAGCATCTAACTTCCTGAATTTAGCTAAAGGTGATAACTTTAGTGCTGAAGCTAAGAAATTAGGTTATACAGTAGCAGTTGCAGATAGAATTACAGGAAGCCAGGGTTATGCGCCAGGACTGGATAATCCCCGTCAATTGATCCGTGATGCTTTTGCAGCTAAAAAAGGTGATGTATTAACAGAAGTTTATCAAATGGATAATGCTTTCGTTGTAGCCCATGTTACAGACATTAAAGCAAAAGGTATTCTGCCTCTTGATGCAGTTAAAAAGGATATTGAGCCAATGGTGATCAATGCAGTTAAAGCAAAGATGTTAACGGAAAAATTAAACAATGCAGCTAAAGGTGCTGGCAGTCTGGCTCAGATAGCTCAGAAAGTTGGTAAAACAGTTACTCCTGTTTCTAACATTGTTTTCTCTAACCCTATTGTACCGGGTGCAGCGCAGGAAAATAAGCTGATTGGTAGTGTATTTGGTTCAGCGCCAGGTAAAGTATCTAAGCCAATTGATGGTGAGCACGGTGTATATGTATTTACAGTAAACGGATTTACTAATCCTGCACCAATTGGAAATACTTACAAACAAAAAGAAACTATGCGTCAGGTTATTGCTCAAAAGTCATTAGGAGCAGCATTCCAGGCATTGCAAGATAAAAGTGACATAAAAGACAATAGAGTGAAATTCTATTAATCTTATTTTACGTAATTTTGAAACCGGAAGTATATCACTTCCGGTTTTTTTATTTTAAGCGAAAATGGATATTCAGGAAAATATAGTCAATAAGGTTGCTTCCAGTGGTTTGGTTACTTTCAATCTGGAGCTTTACTATGATCAGGGGGAAAGGGTAGTCTATGATATCAAAGAGAACCTGTTCCATGGCCTGATGCTTAGAGAAAAAGATTTCAGAGAATTTATAAAAACACATGACTGGGCATCTTATACCGGGAAAAATGTAGCCGTTATTTGCAGTGCAGATGCGATTGTACCCACCTGGGCTTATATGTTACTGGCCAATAAGCTGAAACCTTTTGCAAATGAGGTCGTTTTTGGTGGTTTAGATACACTGGAGGCTGTTTTATTCAGTAAAGCCTTAGCTAAAGTTGATCTTTCTGTATACCAGGATGCCAGGGTTGTAGTGAAGGGATGTGCAGACATTGATGTTCCGGTATCTGCCTATGTGGAGATCACTTCTTTGTTAACTCCGGTGGTAAAAAGTATCATGTATGGTGAACCTTGTTCTACAGTGCCTATCTTTAAACGAAAGGATTAGTTTTTTTGGAGGAGTTTTTGTTTAGATCAGGTATGAGGAAATTGTTTTTGCTGTTTGTTTTTTTGATTACCATCGCCGATGCTGAAGCTCAGGAGTTACCGTTAAAGAAAGAACCGATCTTTCAGGCAGGGGAGGTTTTATCTTATAAATTGAAATATGGCTTTATCACAGCCGCGGAGGCTACGATTAAAGTCATGAATTCAGACCTCAAATTTGAGGACAATGAGACCTATAAGCTGGTAGTCGATGCAAAAACTTCCGGTACCTTTGATATCTTTTATAAAATCAGGGATCATTATGATTCTTATATAGACAAGACCAAACTGACTCCTTATTTTTATCAGGAGGACGTTAAAGAAGCAAGTTATACCAGGAAGGATAAAGCGCGGTTCACACAGGAAACAAAAAAGGTTGTTTCTAATAAGGGAACTTTTACTGCACCAACCAATCAGACCTTTGACCTGGTTTCTGCCTATTATTTTGCCCGAAGTCTGGACATTTCCAAACTGAAAATTGGGGAGAAGTTTAAATTGAACTATTTTCTGGGTGATGGCATTCATCAGCTGGAAATCAAGTATGTTGGAAAAGAAGTTGTAAAAAGTAAATTAGGAAATATACGTTGTCTGAAATTCAGCCCGTCTATTGAGCCAGGCAGGATCTTTAGGAAAGACAGCGCTTTGTATCTCTGGATCACTGATGATGGCAACAGGGTGCCTGTAAAGGCTCAGGTAGAGATTATCGTGGGTGCAGTCACTATGGAAATTAAATCGGCTGACGGATTAAAGTATCCGCTGGCTAAAGAAAAATAAGAAAATGATAGAAGTACAAAATACCCTGATACACGAAGACGTTATACGCGAAAATTTTGTGTGTAACCTGAATAAGTGTAAAGGTATCTGTTGTGTGGAGGGAGATGCAGGAGCGCCTTTAGAAGTAGCTGAAACAGCTATTCTTGCGGAGATTTATCCTAAGATAAAACATATGCTTGCACCAAAAGGGATCGCAGCCATTGAAGCGTACGGGACCTCTGTAGTAGATGCAGATGGTGACCTGACCACCCCATGCGTGGATGGTAACAAAGAATGTGCTTATGTTACTTTCGAGAATGGAATTACTAAATGTGCGATTGAGAAAGCGCACGAGCAGGGAATCGTAGACTGGCAAAAACCAATCTCCTGTCACTTGTATCCGATCCGGATTACACAATACCCGGAATTTGATGTGCTTAATTATGACAGATGGCATATCTGTTCTGATGCTTGTGCATTCGGAAGGGAACTTAAAGTACCAGTCTATACCTTTTTAAAGGGGCCGCTGATCAGAAAATATGGCGCTGATTGGTATGAGGAATTAGAAAATAGTGTATCTTCAAACCTATAATCATAAAAATATAAAATTTTGAAAGGAATAATTTTAGCAGGGGGGAGCGGCACCAGGTTGCATCCCTTAACTCTGGTCATGAGTAAACAAATGATGCCTGTTTACGATAAACCAATGATTTATTATCCATTGTCAACATTAATGCTGGCTGGAATCAAAGAAATACTGATTATTTCTACCCCTCATGACCTTCCTAATTTTGAAAAGCTTTTGGGAGACGGCAGCAGTTTAGGCTGTAAATTTACTTATGCTGTTCAGCATGAACCTAATGGTCTTGCCCAGGCTTTCGTAATTGGAGCTGACTTTATTGGAACAGATAAAGTTGCACTTGTTTTAGGAGACAACATTTTTTATGGTGATGGTATGACTAAGCTATTACAGGCTAGCTCTGACCCTGAAGGAGGAGTTGTTTTTGCTTACCGTGTGTCTGACCCTGAACGTTATGGGGTAGTAGAATTTGATGCGGATAAAAAAGCAATATCCATTGAAGAAAAACCTGAGGCACCAAAATCTGATTATGCAGTTCCGGGACTATATTTTTATGATAACAGTGTGGTAGAAATTGCGAAAAATATCAAGCCTTCTCCACGTGGTGAATATGAAATTACCGATGTAAATAAAGTATACCTTGAGCAGGGAAATTTAAAAGTTGGTGTGCTGAGCCGTGGAACAGCCTGGTTAGATACAGGGACTTTCGCTTCCTTAATGCAGGCGGGACAATTTGTACAGGTTATTGAAGAACGTCAGGGTTTAAAAATCGGATGTATTGAAGAAGTAGCTTACAGAATGGGCTTTATTGATGCTGAACAACTGCGCAAAATAGCGACCCCGCTTGTTAAAAGTGGATACGGAGCTTATTTGCTGAAAATGATCAAATAAATTTAAAACAATCTTAACCAGAAACATGAATTATAATTTGCCTGAACTGCCTTATATAGGGGTAGATATTGGAGGCTCTCATATTACAGCAGCACACGTAGGTGCTGCTGATTTGAAAGTAATAAAGAGTTCCCTGATCAGAGAACGTGTAGCTTCTATGGAAGGTGCTGAGGTAATCATTAAATCATGGGTTGATGCTTTATTGCCGCTGATTGAAAAAAGAGGGGAAGAAACTACCTATGTTGGTATTGCAATGCCCGGACCTTTCGATTACGAAAAAGGTATCTCCCTGATGAAAGGAACTAAAAAATATGACTCTTTATACGGGTTAAATGTTTTAGAAATACTAGCTGAAAAATTAAATATCCCTACCAGTCACATTCTTTTCAGAAATGATGCTGAATCGTTTTTGCATGGTGAACTGGCCTCTGGAGCAATAGCAGGCGAGAAACGTGCATTGGGAATTACACTGGGAACCGGATTAGGTTCTGCAAGTAATTGCCAGGGTAAAACTGTAGACTCAGACCGTGCATTTATTCCATTTAAGGATAGCATTGCGGAAGAGTATATCTCTACCAGATGGTTTTCAAAACGTTATAAAGAGTTAACAGGAAAAGATATTAAAAACGTAGAATCTCTGCTTGAATCTGATGAACAGCAAATCAAGGATCAGATATTTGAAGAATTCGGTCAGAACCTGGCCAGCTTCCTGAATGATTTCATTGCAGAAGAAAAGCCTGATGTTATTGTCATCGGCGGGAATATAGCGAAGACATGGGATTATTTTATTCCGGAAGTGAAAAAGCATCTTCAAGATCAGCATGTAGCTTTAAAACAGAGCATCATGTGGGAAGACGCGGCTTTAGTTGGCGCAGCTTATAGCTGGCAGCTCGCTTAAGATAAAACACCTTAAAAAGGAAAGCGCCGTTCTCTGTTTAACAGGAACGGCGCTTTTTATTTATATAGCTTTCGTGGCTTCTTTCAGCCAGTTGCTTTCTTCGGGAGTTAATCTCGGGCTCAGCTTTTCAAAAACTTCTGCATGGTAACTGTTTAACCAGTCGATCTGTGATTGTTCCAGTAATTCCTTTTTCACAATCGTAGTATTGATCGGAGCAATAGTCAGGGTTTCAAAACCATAGAATTCATTAAACTCATTCACTTCAACCGCAATGGTCTGTACCAGGTTTTCAATGCGGATACCGTGTCTTCCCGGACGATATACCCCAGGTTCGATAGACGTGATCATACCCAGTTCTATCGCTACCGGAGTATTGGTTGGGTTGAATACTTGCGGGCCTTCATGCACATTCAGGAAATAACCTACACCATGACCTGTTCCATGACCATAATTAATCGCATGATCCCATAATGGTTTTCTGGTGATGGCATCAATCTGATAACCGCACGTTCCTTTAGGGAATTTTGCTTTACAACCATCAATCATACCCTTAAGCACAAGCGTGTAATCTGTTTCTTCCTGCTCAGTGGTAATGCCCATTGGGATGGTACGGGTAATATCCGTTGTACCGTAAAAATACTGGCCTCCTGAATCGACCAGGAACAGGCTTTCAGGAATTACCTCTGCATCGCTTTCTGCCGAAGGTGAATAATGCGGTAATGCACCATGTGCCCTGAAGGCACTTATAGTGGTAAAGCTATCTCCAATAAATCCATCTTGCGCCGCTCTGTATTCACGTAATTGTGCAGCCGCAGAAAGTTCTGTAATCCTGGTTTTTCCAATAGTTTCTTCTACCCATTTTAAAAACCTGGTAAGCGCAACACCATCTTTAAGCATTGCTTCGCGGGTATTTGCAATTTCTGTTTCGTTCTTAACTGCTTTCAGGCTGGTAGAAGGATTCGTTTCCTTAATAATTTTTACTGAAGAAGGAACCAGCTTTGCATAAGCATAGCAGTTACGTTTAGGATCTATAAATATCGAGGTGCTTGCAGGAAGCTGAGTCAGCGCACGTTCAATTTCTTCATAAGGAAGAACTTCAACTCCGCTTTTCAGTAAAATAACCTTTTCAGCTTCTGTTAATTTATCAGGATTAATGAATAAAGTAGCATGATCCTGATTAATTAATGCGAAGGCTAAAACCACAGGATTAAAGTTTACATCCTTACCTCTGATATTGAATAACCAGGCAATGTCATCCAGTGAGGAAACCAGGTGATGATCTGCCTGATGCTTAAGCAATGTGGCTCTTACTTCATTCAGCTTGCTGCTTACCGATTGTCCGATATGTTCATCCGCAATTAAAAATGCCGGATCAATAGGTAACATTGGGCGGTTTTCCCAGATCGGGCTTAAATAATCTTTGCTGACTAATTGAATATCCCTGGTAGATAATTGCTGGGTAAGCAGATCACCTAATAAGACAGAGAGTAATTTCTCATTGGTTGCTACGATAGCACCTTTATCCAATTTTTCATTTAACCATTGTATGTATTCCGGAGCATGCTGAACTTTTTGTTTAACCAGTTCAAAACCGCTGCCAGCTAATTGTTCTGCACCTTGTTCGAAATATCTGAAATCAGTCCACAGACCAGCAAAATCGTGTGTAATCACTAATGTGCCCGCTGAACCTGTAAATCCTGAAGTAAATGGAATACACTTATAATGTTTTGGCAGGTATTCACTGATATGAGGATCAGCAGATGGGATGATATAGGCCTGTACATTATCGGCCTTCATTTGTTTACGTATTTCGCGTAGTTTATCCTGATATGTCATATTGCAAATGTTGTTGTATAGAATTTGATGTCCAAATTTAACGAATTTATTTACACGCTTGAGACAATGGGTCTTTTGAACAGCGGGCAGAAAAAAATAGTTGCTGAAAAAGTGGCCTGAACAGATTATAAGCTGAATTTTCAATTATTCTTTAGCAATAGCAACAAAAACACGTCGTTATAGGAGTTTTAATTTATCTTTGGGGTCGAGGAGAAGAATATGGGATTGAAAATGCGTATAACGTATAGAGACACAGATTATGTGTACGAAATTATAGATGGTGCAGCAATAAATAAAGAAACTACCGAATTGAAAATAATTCTAAACGGGCAGCCGATAACTTTATTGAAAAATGTTAACCAGGTTTGGATGCAGCAGGATAGTGAATTTACTATTGAACCTGATCTTGCCCAGGCTTTAGGAAGATCTGTATCCTTGCGCTACCGCATGTAACTACAACCCAATATTCCTCAGAAAAGCTCTACCACTTTTGATTACGTCAGGATACCTGTTTTTTTTCGAAAGGTTAAAATGAATATAAAAGGCGAAGCGCGCTATCAGCGGCAAATATTACTTAAAGATTTTGGATCGGCTGGTCAGCAGAAACTCTTTAAAGCAAAAGTACTGGTCATTGGTGCAGGTGGACTGGGTTGTCCAGTTTTACAATACCTTGCTGCGGCTGGTATCGGCACTTTAGGAATTGTAGATCATGATTTAGTGGAGCTGAGTAACCTGCACAGACAAATTCTATATACTGTTGCAGATGTGGGACTTTCAAAAGCATCCTGTGCAGCAGAAAGATTAAAGAAATTCAACCCTGAAATTACAATTATCCCCTATCAGGTACAATTGACGAATCAAAATGCAGTATCAATTTTAAATGAATTTGATATTGTGATTGATGGATCAGATAACTTTCCGACACGGTATATGATCAATGATGCCTGTGTATTATTAAACAAACCTTTAATATACGGTGCATTGTCCGAATCCGAAGGACAGGTTGCTATCTTTAATGTGGCAGGCATTGATGGTGTTAAAGTGAATTACAGAGATGTTTTTCCGACGGCCCCTCAGCCAGGGGAAGTTTTAAACTGTTCGGAAGCAGGAGTACTGGGTGTTTTACCCGGCATTATTGGAACGATGCAGGCCAGTGAGGCAATCAAACTGATTTCAGGAGTTGGAATGCCACTGATCAATAAAATGATCATCTATAACCTGTATTCGGGCGAAACTTATAAGCTTAAGCTATCACCTGCTGATTCAGGAGAGACCACCTTACCTGTTAGTCTGGAAGCTTTCGCTCAAATGGATTATCAATGGTTTTGCGGGATTAAACAACAGACCGGAGAAGTTAAAGAAATGAGTCCGGCAGAATTTAATAAAGTGAAACAGGAAGAGGGTTTTACTATTATTGACGTGCGTGAACCAGACGAACTTCCTGTGGCATCCGGATTTGACTATATCAGTTTACCATTATCCGTACTAAGAAAGCAAATTCCACCCCTTGAAGGAAAGAAAATAATTTTGTTCTGCCACTCTGGAATCCGAAGTATCATTGCAGGAGAGTTATTGCTGGAAGCCTATCCCGATAAAGAATTTTATAGCCTTAAAGGCGGCGTTTTACGGCTGAACTTTTAGCAGGTAAAGACAGAAGAAAGTAGGCTTGAACTTTCTTCTGCCACTATTAATTATTCATAACGTAAAGCCTCAATAGGATCAAGGCGCGATGCCTTTAATGCAGGATAATAGCCAAAGAAGATCCCTGTTACAGCGCAGACCAAAAAGGAAATCACAATAGAGAACTCAGAAATTACAGTCGGCCAGTTCAGCATTTTTGGGACAATCAATGCCGCAGATACCCCGATCACCACCCCAATTACACCACCTGTAATACTGATCATAACTGCTTCAATCAAAAACTGAAGCAGAATATCAATCCCCCTTGCCCCAATAGACATTCTTAACCCTATTTCACGTGTTCTTTCGGTTACAGAAACATACATGATGTTCATGATCCCGATTCCGCCAATTACCAATGAAATACTAGCTACCGCAGTCAATAAAGCGGTCATCATACTGCTCGTAGAATTCATCATGGTCATTAACTCCGCCTGTGTCCGGACCTGAAAATCGTTATCCTGGTTCTGTCTTAAACGGTGGGATTCTCTTAAAATCGAATTGATTTCATTCACAGCAGCATCAGAAGCACCTTCATTAATTGCAGACGCATAAATACTACCAAAATAAATAGAAGAAGTTATTCTTTTTTGAATGGTTGTATAAGGCGCGATAATCAGGTCATCCTGATCCTGTCCGAAATTGCTGTATCCTTTAGGGACCAGTACACCGATAACCTGGAAAGGGATTTTTCCAAACCGGATCACCTTTCCTATAGGATCTTCCCCATTTGGAAAAAGGTTGTCGACAACTGTTTTACCCAATAGACAAACTTTGGCTGATGCTCTTACGTCCTGAGCGGAGAAGACAATTCCATCTTTGATCACCAGTTTTCTGATATCCAGGTACTCCGGACTAACCCCTTGTATATTTGTCGGCCAGTTATTAGCTCCATTAATTGCCTGTCCGCTCGAAGAGGCCAGCGGGGAGATGGTGGCAATATCAGGCGCACTTTTCTTCATGGCCTCCACATCCTTATACGTTAAAGTTTTAAAGCTGCTTCCGCCTAATCTTGCTCCTCCGGGTTCATTACTATAGGGAGTAATCGTAATCATATTGGAACCCATACTAGACAGCGAGGCATTAATACTTTCTTTTGAACCTTCCCCAATAGACATCATGGTGATTACAGAACCAACGCCTATGATAATACCAAGCATAGTGAGCAAGGCACGTAATTTATTGCGCTCTAAGGCTAAGAGGGCAAGTCTGACCAGATTAATGAGTTTCATAATCGTATATTTTAATAATCATCCGCTGCGGGCAACGCAGCTAAAGCGTCTTTCGCAGAACGATGGTTCGTATTCATTGAATCTTTTTGAACTTTTCCGTCTCTAAGCATGATCGTTCTGCTGCTGAAACCTGCAATATCAGGCTCGTGCGTAACGAATACAATTGTTTTCCCATTCTGATTCAGGTCCTGCATCAGCGCCATAATCTCATAAGATGTGCGCGTGTCCAGGTTACCAGTAGCCTCATCTGCAAGGATCATCACCGGTTCATTGACCAAAGCCCTTGCAATAGCTACACGCTGCTGCTGGCCACCAGACAATTGATTTGGCGTATGGTCAAATCGTCCATCCAGTTTTACCGCCTGTAAAGCTGCAATAGCCCTCTCTTTTCTCTCTTTCGACCCTATGGCAGGATTATAAAGCAATGGTAATTCTACATTTTCCAATGCCGTAGTCCGTGGCAGTAAATTATAAGCCTGAAAAACGAAACCAATTTTAGTATTCCTTAGTTTGGCCAGTTCATCTCTGGAAAGCTCTTTTACATTGACCTTGTCGAGCATATAAATCCCGTCTGTAGGTTTATCCAGACATCCAAGCATGTTTAATAACGTCGTTTTTCCTGAACCGCTGCTTCCCATAATGGTTACAAATTCTCCCGCATTCACCTCAAATGATACTCCCTTCAATGCTCTGACAATTTCAGTACCCATGGTAAACTCACGTTTTACATTCAGGATTTCCAGAATTTTGTTGTTCATCGTTTTCTTCCTCCCGGTCTTTGTGGCATAAACGGACTCTTAACTGCTGCGGCATTTGCTGCGGCAACAGATTCAGTTCCGGTCACTACAACCTCATTGTCATTTAACCCACTTAATACCTGCACATGGTTATTGTCATTCAAACCAGTTTTAATCTTTTTCTGAATCAGTTTGTTGTCTTGTAAAACCCAGACATAACTATCCGGTACTTTCACGGTTTCAGATTTTGAAGTACTGTCTGAGGTTGGTTTCATCTTCTTATTGCCATGTTCTTTGCCCTCATGGCGTTTTTCAGGAGCTGGTACCAACTCGTACTGCTTCTTTAAGGAAGAATCCGGATTGAACTTGATGGCCTGTACAGAAATTAACGACGCATCTTTAACTTCCTTCGTATAGATCACAATATTCGCCGTCATCCCCGGCTTTAGCTTTTTATCATCATTTGGTGCATCAATAAGCGTAGAATAGGTTACTACGTTCGCTGATATAGATGGTTGCAAGCGAATCTCTTTCACTGTACCATTGAAAGTATCATCAATAAAAGCATCCACAGTAAAAGATGCTCTCAGCCCCACAACAACATTACCTATATCAGCCTCATCCACTTTGGCCTGTACCTGCATTTTGGTGATATCTTTCGCAATGGTAAAAATTGTGGGCGTATTAAAGCTGGCGGCCAGTGTTTGCCCTATATTTACACTTCTGCCCAACACAACACCATCAATTGGAGAATAGATCTGTGTAAACGAAAGATTTCTTTCTGCCGCTCTTAACTGCGCCTGAGCACTATTGACCGTTGCCTTGGCCACCTGGTAAGTATTCAAAGCGATATCATAATCCTGCTTGCTGATAGACCCGGTTTCAAACAACTGTTTTTGACGGTTAAAGTTAGCTGCCTGATAACTCTGATTACTCTGAGCCTGTGCTACACCCGCTTTAGCCTGATCGACCGTAGCCATGATCAGTGTTTTATCCAGCTGTGCAACAAGCTGTCCTTTTTTTACGGTAGAGTTGAAATCTGCATATAAAGCGGATACCGTTCCTGATACCTGCGTACCTACAGTAACCGTATCGACCGGCTGTACCGTTCCGGTAGCCGTTACACTCGTGGAGATTGCACCTTTACTGATGGTTTCTGTTGTTAAAACAACGGGTTTCTCTTTGGTCCTTAAAAAGAAGTACCAAACCAGACCAGCTAAAACAATCACTGAGACTATAATTAACCTAGTTTTTTTAGAGTTCATGATTTATAATTTAATGGGTGTTCCCAGGTAAAAGGCGTAAATTCTTGCAGCAAGTGCAGCATTATATTTTGCTTGTATATACGATTGCATAGCCTGTACGTATAAATTTCGCTGCTGATAAAAAGAGACAATATTAAATACGCCAATCTTCAATTCCTGTGTGGCTATCCGGTAAACTTCCGTGTTATACTTTAATTGTTCAATCGCTGAAGCTAATTGGCTTTGAGAGTTCTGCGCAGTGATATAAGCTTTCTCGGTAGTGAGCGCCAGGGTCGTTTTGGTATTTTCCAATGCCAGATCAGATTGGATAGCCTGTATTTTTGCTTTGGCCACATTGGTCTTGTTGATCCTGTTCGTGAAAATTGGAACAGAGAGCGTCAATCCACCCTGCTGATAGAAGTTATTATCAAATTGTTTGAAAGCATTATAGGTCGGATCATTTGCATAGCTTGTTCCGATTCCAGCTCCCAGAGTTAAAGTTGGCAAGTAACCTGATTTTGCTTTATCCACATCAAGCGCTGCGCTGCGTACCCCAATTTCTGCATTTTTGATTTCAGGACGGTTTTGTAGTGCATAGGTCTGCACCGTTTGTAAATCCGGGAGGGGTTGATCAGAAATTACAGTGTCAGGTTTTATAATATCAAAATCATGTGTTGCAGGTAGTTGTAATAACTGTTTTAAAGTTATCTTATCCTGACGCTCTGCATTTTGTGCCGTGATCAGATTATAATGGTCACCGGCAAGCTGTGCCTGGAATTGCGCTACGTCTTTTTTTGCGGCAGTACCTACATCAAAAAGATGCTGTGTCTGACCAAGCTGTGCAGTAGATGTTTTGACCAGATCCTGATTATACACAATACTTTCCTTATCAAGCAGAATACTTAAATAGGCTTGCGTAATAGCTAAAGTAATATCATTCTCGGTAGAAAGGACAGTGAAATTTGCGGACTGGACAGCTAAATCTTTTTGTTTAATATCAGTTTTCAGGTAGCCTCCTTTATATAATGTCCAGGAAGAGGCCAGCCCATAAGCACCGGCATAATTAATGGCACTGGTTGAGCCATTCGTATTCAGGTTATAATGGTTAAAAGATTGAGATGCTGACCCGGACAGGTTGGGTAAAAGCGCAGATTTCGACTGTAGTTCGTCCTGCTTGGCGCTCTCTGTAGTTAGTCTTAATGTCTTGAGTTGAATATTGTTTTGCTTTGCATAGTCAAGACAGGTAGCCAGATCCCATATCACTGGAATATCTTTGGTTGTCGTGTCCTGGCCGAACCCTTTAATGCAGGAAAAGCCAAGAAACAAAAAGAGCAGGCTCTTAATGGTTAATTGTGACATATGATGAGATTAAAAATCCGGTTTAACAGCTCTAATTAACGTTAATTAACAAAGCGAAAAAAGTATAATCGACTGTTGGTTAAAACATACCGACAAAGAACGAAAAGTGGACGATGGAAAGATTTGCACCTATTACAATACGTTGATTACCTTGCCCTAATAAATATAATTAAATTTTTGAATAGATGAATGCAGTAAAAAGCCGTTCCTATATTACAGTTCTTCTCCATATTTTACTATGGATGCTATTTGCCTTTATCCTGCTTTTTTATATGCCATTAACATGGAGTATTACAGTACCTCCTCAATTCTGGATTAAGCAAAGCTTTGAACTGTTGCTGCTCATTATTATCTTTTATGTCAACAGCTATATCTTTGTTCCGCAATTATTGATGAAAAATAAGTCTTTTGTCTTTTTGCTCATTATAGTTATGGCGGCAGCGCTGAGTAGTTTCCTTGTGAAATCTCTGGATGACGCACTGAATTTGCCATTTCTGATTAATCAGGCATTTATGAAAATTGGTATTCCCAAGCTTCCGAAATCTGGGAACAAGATGGATATTTTTCTGATCATGATGACTTTCTTAGTGATTGGGATCAGTACCAGTGTAACCCTGATACAGAAATGGCAGGCGAACAAACAATTACAGGAAGCACTTGAAAAAGACCGGATAGGATCAGAATTGTCCTTTTTAAAAGCACAGATAAATCCTCACTTCTTCTTTAATACCCTGAATAATATCTACGCATTAACACATGTGGATGTAGAGAAATCACGTAATGCCCTGCATAAATTATCAAGGATGATGCGTTATCTCTTGTATGATACTCAGGCAGGCAGCACTCCACTCAGCAAAGAAGTCTCGTTCATTGTCGATTATATTGAGCTCATGAAGCTTCGTCTCAATGATACGACTAAAGTGACTTTTGAAGGCCCGCTGATTAATAATGATATACAAATTGCACCTATGTTATTTCTGCCTTATATTGAAAATGCTTTCAAGCATGGGGTAAGTTCAACCTCATCTTCGGTGATTTCTATTGAACTGAGTATGGAAGAAAGTACTCTTGAAATGAAAGTAAAGAACTCTGTTTTTAATGAAAATGCGGAGATTGCAGATAATTATGGTGGTATAGGCCTCACCAATACTAAAAGACGCCTTGATTTACTATATCCGGGAAAACATACTTTTTCGGCGGGTAAGACTGAAGATACCAATGAATTTATTGTTCACTTAACCTTGATACTTGATGATACTGAACTGTATAGCGGTAGACGATGAGCCCTTAGCCCTTGGGTTGGTTTGTAGTTTTATTGAACAAACTCCTTTTTTACGTCTCGCAGGCAGTTTCTCCAGTGGAGTAACCGCACTGACTATGATTCATGAACAGGAAATAGATCTGATCTTTCTGGATATACAAATGCCGGATCTGACCGGGATTCAACTGGCCAGGATTCTGGACAGGCAGCCTGGCAGTAATGGCCCCAGGGTAATATTCACGACAGCTTTTAACAACTTTGCACTCGAAGGCTATAAAGTTGATGCGCTTGATTACTTGTTGAAGCCATTTAATTATGAAGAGTTCCTGATTGCTGCTAATAAAGGAAGAGCTTATGCGGAGTTGGTCAAGCCTGGTCAGCAGTCACTTATAGCATCAGAACAGGAAGAAGAATATATCTTTTTAAAGGTTGAATATCATTTGGTCAGAGTGGCTATCAAAGACATTCTGTACATTGAAGGGCTCAAAGATTATGTAAAAGTTTATCTGGAAAACGCAGATAAGGCGATATTGACTTTGACCAGTCTTAAGGTGCTGGAACAAAAGCTCTCTCCTAAAATATTTATGCGTGTTCACCGCTCTTATATCGTCTCTCTTGAAAAGGTAAACTCTGTCACCAAGAATAGTCTGAACATAGGCTCACTGAGTATTACCGTGGGGGAACAGTATAAAGACGCATTCAATTCTTACTTAAGCAGGTGGATGTAACCCTGTGATTAACTCAAAGTTTCTAATTCTCTAAATTAGAAATCAATTCAACTTACCGGCTTTTTTGCACAAAAAGGAGTGGCCTCATTCCTTTTTCCCGTTAGTCTCTATTTTTATTTCAGAAATATAATTTAAAATTAATTAACTCACAGTCAGATTGTTGACCTGTGAGTTTGCGTCCTGCTGTGGTGACTTTACTTATTGTGCAATAAAATTCAGATATGGATTGGTAGCTTAGCTACCAAATTGATAAATTTTTGCTAAATGGCCTTTATCTATCGGGCTAAAATGCAAATATTCAATGCTTAACGATTGTTCCTGTAAATATATTTCCAGTAATGAAAAAACATCTAAAGTACAACAAAGACGGTCTCTCTCCACTAATTTTCGCACCACCTGAGTGTATGGATTATCAGAAGATTCCTGATCCGCAATTTTAACAATTTAACTGCTAACCTGTAATTGGAAATGAATAAACGGTGTACTCTGTGTTTAGAGTGGGCCTGTTTATGCTTATTTCCCCTTTTTTGCTATAAAATCTAATCTACTATTTTTAAATTCAATACGCTCATGAATAAAAAAGTTAAGCATTTTGCCGTGCTTATCGGACTGCTCTCTGCATTCGGTGCTAAAGCTCAAGTTGGAATTGGAACTAACGTTCCTGATGCAAGTGCCCAGCTTGAAATACTTTCTACTTCAAAGGGTCTTCTTATCCCAAGGATGTCGCTTTTACAACGTAACGATATCAATAACCCTGCCAATGGTTTATTAGTTTATCAGACTAACAGTTCTCCAGGCTTTTATTTTTACAATAACGGACAGTGGCAGAGGCTGGTAAATAACTCAGAGTTAACTTCCGGAGGGAATGGAGCCAGTGGAAATACTATCTTAAATGGAAATGTTGCTCCTGCTTCAACTATAGGTTCAAACGGGGATTTCTATCTGAACACCAGTAATAATACTTTATATGGCCCCAAAGGATCAGGAAACTGGCCATCAAACGGGACAGTATTGGTCGGGGCAAAAGGAGATCCTGGTGTCCAGGGGCTGCAAGGTATTCCGGGTACACCTGGAGCTCCGGGAGTTCAAGGACTTCAGGGGATACAGGGTATTCAAGGTATCCCAGGACTTCCGGGGAATTCTTTACCCGCAATAGGGAAAACAGTCACGTCAGGAGGGACTATTACGATCGGAAATGGTCAGGAGGCTGTGCTGAAGGACCTGACCCTTGATCTGGCAGACAACGCTGTTACTTCAGCTAAAATTGCGAACGGAACAATTGGCAATATTGATCTGGATAAAACGAATATTCCACTGAGTGGATTTGGGGCACCAATTAAAAATGTGTCCTTAGGAGGATACAGAATAACGAATCTGGCAACACCGACAAAAGATCAGGATGCGGTGACTAAAAAATATGTGGATGACCTGTTAATTACAGGCCCTGCCGTGCCTGGTGGTGGTGGGCAAACGCCAGCACTAAGTTATGATGGAGCAAGTAACTTATCTATAAAAGGCGGAAATACAGTAAGTCTTGAAAACCTAAACCAATCATTAAGCCTTGTTGGGACCGTATTATCCATATCAGGGCCAAGAAACAGCCAGGTAGATCTTTACTCTTTATTAAGCGATGGCAGCAGCGGCGGGCCAGTTGTGCATGATGCCTCACTTACAGGCCTTGGGAATTTGAGCAAACCATTGGGATTATCAAATACCGGCGTTGTTCCTGGTGAATACAAATCTGCAAATGTTACTATAGATGCAAAAGGCCGGATTACCTATGCAACATCTGGTGCTGGCGGTAATATCGGGCAGGGAACTGTTACTTCTGTCTCAGTAACCCCGGCAAATGGGTTAACAGGTTCAGTTACTGACCCATCAACTACACCAAATATTACCCTTGGAACTTCAGTAGAAGGTATTTTAAAAGGAAAAACAGGTGCAATTACAGCTGCAACAACAACCGGTACAGGAGCTATTGTATTAAGTGATTCGCCAACCTTAACGACACCAAACATTGGAAATGCTACAGGTAATATTGATGGTACAGCACGTAATGTGAGTGGTATAGTTGCCATTGTTAATGGCGGTACAGGTGCAAACAATGCACCTGATGCTAAAACAAACTTAGGTTTAGGAAATGTGGACAATACATCCGATATCAATAAGCCAGTAAGTGATGCAGTTAAAAATGAACTGAATAAAAAGGTAGACAGCAATACTCCGGTAATCGCTGCAACTAAAACTAAAATAACTTATGATACCAAAGGATTAGTAATCAAAGGCGAAGATGCCACTACTGCTGATATAGCAGAAACAACTGATAAAAAATACGTGACCGATGCACAGCTCACCCTGATCAATAATATGGCTAATAATGGTGGTAGTCAGATCGCACTTACTGTTCCCGTTACCCCAAAAGGCGCACTGGTTTCAACGAATGTACAAGCTGCATTAGAAGAATTGCAAGGTAAGATCACAACTTCTACAGGTGGTGGGATGACAGGTGTTAAACATGATGCAACCTTAACCGGAGACGGAAATACAACAGACTTAAGCCTGGCCGACAAAGCCGTTACGCTGGCAAAAATGGCTGATGCTTTACCCAATTCATTAATAGGGAATAGTACAGCAGTGGCCGGTAAACCTGAATACATTACTGCTGGTAATGGTATCGCCATCAATGGTGGAACATTAGCAGTGAACATTCCTGATGCAACGACAACTAAATCGGGTCTGCTTACTCCGGCAGATAAAGCGAAGCTGGATGGTCTGGGTACTGGTAATTACGTTTTACCAATTGCTTCTGCTTCGGCACTGGGAGGAATCAAAGTGGGTGCAAACCTGAGTATTGACGCAGGCGGAGTATTGTCAGCAACAGCACCAGGTGGTACCAGCGGTATAACCAGCGTAATTGCCGGAACAGGATTAGCAGGAGGAGCGACCAGTGGTGATGCTACTTTAAGTCTGGCCCCTATTCCTGCAAATACAATTTTGGGTAACCCTGGTTTAACACCAGCAGCACCAACGCCACTTAATGCGGCGGAAGTCAAATCGGTACTTCTTTTAGATAAAGTTCAGAACGTTGACCAGACAAATGCAGATAACCTGACTACCGGAACCCTCAAAGAGCAACTTTTTGGTAATGGAACCATTCCACTGGCTGCATTGAAAACTACAGGTACTGCGGATGGAACAAAAGTTCTTCGCGGAGATGGTACCTGGGGCACAGTGACAGCGGGTTCATTAACAGGTATTCTTCCAGTTGCCAATGGTGGAACGGGTAAGGATTCTTATACTGCCGGAAATTATATTAAAGCAGGAAACGCAACTACGCTCATCGAAGTTACCCCGGCTGATCTGAAAACAGAATTGGGATTAAATTTAAAAGAAGACGCTGTAAATAAAAGTTTAGACGGCACATTTGCAAGTAACTCAGATGATAAGTTTCCTACAGAGAAAGCAACAAAAACTTATGTAGATAAAACAGTTGCGGCAGCAGTAAAAGCAGCTGAAATAGGAGCAGGAGCAGTTCCTGATGCAGATGCAACCACCAAAGGAAAGCTGAAACTAGCAGGAGACTTTACAGGTACAGCAGATTTGCCTTTAGTCAAACAAGTTGGCGGTTTAGCTGCTGATGTGATTAAAGACGGTGTAAACCTTGCAAACGCAGCAACTGCTGCCAATACCCCTAATACAATCGTTAAAAGAGATGCCAACGGTGATTTCTCCGCAGGTAAAATCAAAGCAGATTTAATCGGGAATGCAACCTCTGCAACCACAGCAGGATCTGCTGCTACGGCTGTTAATGTAACAGGTGTAGTGGCAATTGCCAATGGTGGAACAGGCGCAACAGACGCTGCCGGAGCAAGAACAAACTTAGGTCTTGGCAATATTCAAAATACAGCAGATAAAGATAAAATCATCAGTGACCTGACTAAAGCAGCGCTGGATGGAAAAATAAATATTACAGAAAAAGGATCGCCTTCGGGCGTAACCCCATTAGACGGATCTGGTAAAATTGACAGTAAATATCTACCAAACTCTTTAACCGGGGCAGTGACTTATCAGGGTGTCTATAACGCGGTGTCGAATTCACCAGCCCTGGCGGCTCCGGGTTCCGCTAACAAAGGGTACTATTTTGTGGTAACCACAGCAGGAACACAACAAGGTTTGACTTTAAATGTAGGAGACTGGGTGATTTCAAACGGTACAGCCTGGGATAAAGTAAGCAGCAGCAGTACTATTTCTACTGTATTTGGCAGAACCGGGGCAATTGCTGCGGCGCCTGGTGATTATACTACAGATCAGGTCACTGAAGCTGGTAATAAATATTATACAGAAGCAAGAGTCAGTGCAAACCCTACCGTTGCAGCCCACACCGCTGCGCTTACAGGTAAAGAAGATGCCGTTAACAAAAGTACTGACGGAACATTTGCCAGTAACTCAGATGTGAAATTCCCAACAGAAAAAGCAACAAAAACATATATTGATAAAAAGGTTCCGGCATTTACAGCAGCAGATGCCAATAAAGTACTGACCGTAAATAGTGGTGGTACCGCTGCATTATGGACAGCCAATACAGGTGGGGGCAGTGGAACAGTAACTTCCGTTGCCATTACAAATGCAAATGGGATCAGTGGTACTGTAGCTAATCCGGCTACTACACCAGCAATTACGCTGAGTTTAGGTGCGATTACCCCAACAGCGATCAATGCTACAGGCGCTATCAGTACAAGCGGGACTATTACCGGAAGTAACCTGAGCGGAACAAATACAGGTGATCAGACAGATATTCCTGGTAAATCCCAAACAGTAGAAACCAATGCAATTATTACCGGAGATGTAAAAACTACAGCTAAAAATACAGTAGTTATTCAGCCGGGTGTAGTTACTTATGCAAAAATGCAGGCGATGACTCCTAATAAATTATTAGGGTCGGGTGCATCAGGAACAGCAGTAAGTGAAATTACTTTAGGAACAGGTTTAAGTTTTACTGGCAATACTTTAAACGCAGCAGGCGGGGGTGGTGGTAGCGGAACGGTAACTAACGTATCGCTGACGACCAATAATGGTATCATTGGTTCAGTGGCAGCGCCCTCTACTACACCAGGTATTTCGCTGAGTTTAGGAAATATCACGCCAACCTCTATCAATACGCCAGGAACAATTATCGGTAATAATTTAGCCGGCACAAATACAGGTGATCAAACCATAGTCCTTTCGGGTGATGTAAGTGGAAGCGGTACCGGGCCAATTACGACCGCGATCGGAGTGAATAAAGTAACCTCATCACATATTCTGGACGGGACAGTTGTCGCAGCAGATATTGCAAACCAAACCATTACCGCTACCAAATTAAATAACATTACCGCTAACGGGACAACAGGACAAGTCCTTTCTTCAAACGGAAGCGGTGGATTTACCTGGGCAACACCAGCAGGCGGTGGCGGTGCGGCTACAGATTTAACTTACACCGCAGCAGCCACACAAGGAACAATTACCCCAACAACTCCGGGAAAAGCAGCTATTATTCCAGCTGCAACAGCTACAGCAGCTGGTTTGATGCCAAATACAGATAAGATTAAACTAGATAAGATAGATGATATCGTAACACCAACAGACGCCAATAAAGTCCTGACAGTAAGTGCCGATGGTAAAAAAGCGAATTGGGTTACTCCGGTAGCAGGCGGCGGGGGCGGCGGTGCATTTAAAATTTACCCATTGCCAGCAAGCAGCTATGCAATGGTCAAAGCATCAGATGATGGAGTTACAGTAGTGCAATCTGACGGGCCAATTGCAGGGGTTAAAAACTTGTTTACAATTACTATCCCTAAAGGAGTGAGTTTATCTACACTAAGGTTAAATATCGATAACCCGCTGCTTGGTAAAGCAGCATCAGATCCATCACCAGTTTTATATTTTGATATGAAAGATGCCAATGCAGACATCAATTCAGGTGTCCAGAATTTATGGGTGCCTACAAGTATTATTTTGCTGGATAGAAATTCCGGAGGTGCAAATGGAATGGCTCACCAGTTCAGAACCATTGGTACTGCCGGTCAGGGTTCATTCCTGAGTGTGGAAAGTTATACAGGTAATGTTTTATCTATGAAGTTTATTCCTACTACATACAAGGTTTATTCTCTGGTCATCACTTTCTAGTAAGCAATTGATTTTTATTAAAAATAAGGATTGTTAAAATGAGATTCAAAAAGTATTATATTCTTACCTCTGTGCTGGTATTATTTGCCATTTGCAGCAAGGCACAGTCACCTCTTAACGGTAGGTTTTATATTTCCGGAGTATCTGAGGTCCCCTCAACTCCGGCATCGAACTATTCAATTGAAGGAGACTTTACAGACATGACGTACATCTATACTGCGGCAGATGTTAAGGTTGGAGATGTCATTGCGGATAACGTTGGATTAACTTTCAGGATTGATAAAATTACGAGCCTTAAGGGAGAACAGATTACTGCTGACGTGACTTATCTCAGAGGCTCTACAGTTGCGGGGCTATCATACCCTACAGCATATGCAAGCGGAACGCTTTTTCGTCCTACTTCCAAAGGATATGCAATGGCAACTTACGATGCAGAAAACATAAATGATAAATTAAAAATCGCAGTACAGAATGCAGCGATCTTAGATATTGACCGTGATATCCGGGGATTTAAATCTGGTAGTGATACCGAAATACCTAAAGACCCGAAATTTGGGGATTTGTACTATAATGTAACAGATAAAAAACTGTATGCATTTACAGCAAATGGTTGGGTTCCTCTGGGAAGCGGGATCATTGCAAGCGGTTCGGCAGGTGAATTTCCTAATCCGACCAAAATCGGAGAAATGTTCTTCAATAAAGATGATAACAATACCTACATCTATAATGGCGGGGTATGGTTTAAGATCTCAACCAATGGCTCAACACCAGGCGGGAACATTAATCCTGACCCATCGGCGGCTCCTGTAAAAGGTGGAGATTTATTTTATAATGTCTCTGATCATAAACTATATGTTTACAATGGTACAGCCTGGATGTCGATTAATAATGCATTACGTAATGGGCAGATTTTTGTTGGTAATGCGTCTAACGTAGCCACTTCAGTTGCGTTATCAGGAGATGCAACAATTACCAATGCCGGAAAATTAACCATTAAGGACCTTGCGGTTACTGATGAGAAATTAGATAAGCTGAATATTCCGTTAAGTGGATTCGGAAATCCTTCTGACAACGTTTCAATGGGAGATGGAAGCACCAATTTCAGAATCACCAATCTGGGTAATCCTTCTGCTGCCTCTGATGCCGCTACTAAAAGTTATGTAGATATATTATTTACCGATCCTGCTATACTGGGGCTGACAAATAATAGTTTTTTTGTTGGTAACTCCGCTAACAAAGCAGTCGCAGTTGCCAAAAACTTAATACCTGTAAGTGGCTTTGATAAAGCTACCGCAAATGTATCAATGGGAACTGGAACTACCGGAGGTAACTTTAAAATTGTCAACCTTGCAGATCCTACCGCAGCACAGGATGCGGCTACTAAAAATTATGTAGACAACAGGCAAACGAATGCGAGTAATCTTATCCTGTCAAAAGGAAATTTATTGGTGGGTGGAGACGCTAATCTTGCCGTACAGATTGCTAAAAATGCAATTCCACTAAATGGATTTGGTACACCTGTTGCAGATCTTGCTATTGGCGGTTTTAAACTTACGGGTCTTGCAGAACCAGCAGCAGCACAAGATGCAGTCACTAAAAACTATGTAGATACCAAAGTGATCAGCCCTGCCAATATTTCGTTGGCCACTGGTTATCTGTTTGCAGGAGATGCGGCAGGGAAAGCTTCAGAAGTATTAAAAAGCAGTATTCCCTTAAGTGAATTTGGTAAACCCACAGCTGATATTTTAATGGGTGGTTTTACACTGGGAAATCTGGCTGCACCTGTAGCGGACGAAGATGCGTCAACCAAAAAATATGTAGATGATATTTTTAAAGCACCGGCTTCTCTTCTTGCTTTACCGGCTGGAAATTTCTTTGTAGGTAATGCATCAGGAAAAGCTGCGGCCACATTAAAAAGTCAGATTCCGGTAAGTGGTTTTGCAAAAGCGGCCGAGACGCTATACATGGGAGATGCCACTACACAATTTGGTATTAGTTTCCTGAAAAATCCAACATTTGATCAGGATGCCGCCACTAAAAAATATGTAGATGACAAGATTGCTGCTCCTGGCGCTTTAGTATTAGAAGACGACCATATTTTTGTAGGTGATGCTTCGAATAAAGCAGTTGCAGTTAATAAAAATGCAATTCCGCTGAGTGATTTTGGAAATGCGCTAAAAGATCTTTCGATAGGGAATGGAACTACTAATTTCAAAATTACTAACCTGGCAGATCCAACAGCAGATCAGGAAGCCGCCACTAAAAAATACGTAGATTCAAAAAGTACTAAAACACCAGTAGGGCCAACCGCTCCGGGTACAGCAGTTGCGGGTGACACTTACTACAATACCGCAGATAACCGCCTGTACGTTTATAACGGTAAAGACTGGGTACCTGTAGACAATAAACTAAACAATACAGAATTGTATGTAGGTGATGTTAAAGGCAATGCCGTTTCCACTCCAAAAACTTCAGTTCCACTCAGTGGCTTTGGTACTCCGGCAGCAGATATATCTTTTGGTAACTTTAAACTGACTACCCTTGCCGATCCGCTAGCAGATCAGGATGCAGCGACTAAGAAATATGTAGATTCAAAAACGACTAAAACACCAGTAGGGCCAACTGCTCCGGGTACAGCAGTTGCAGGAGACACTTATTACAACACCGCAGACAACCGCTTATACGTTTATAACGGTAAAGACTGGGTACCAATGGACAATAAACTGGCTGATCAAAACCTTTATGTAGGTAACGCATCAGGTATCGCTGTATCCACTCCTAAAAATGTAATCCCATTAAGCGGATTCGGTTCAGCACAGGCAGATGTATCCATGGGAAATTTCAAACTGACCAATCTGGTTGATCCGATCGCGAATCAGGACGCAGCAACTAAAAAGTATGTGGATGCCGGCTTACTGACCGCAGGTGCTAATGCGAAAGATAACCTGGGTAATCATAAAGCTACAGAAAGCATTAAACTTTCTGTTTATGCTATCAGCAATGACGGTGTTGACGGAAAAGGACTGACTTTCGATACACAAGGTAACGCCAGTTTCGGACAGGACGTAACCGTTAACGGAAACTTCTATACCCCATCAGACAAAAGATTGAAAACCAATATTGAAACCCTTGGCAACGTATTGCAAAAAATAGATCAGCTCAGAGGTGTAAAATTTGAATACAAAGACCAGCATAAATACGCATCCGGATCTAAAATCGGTGTCATTGCCCAGGAACTTCAAAAGGTATATCCAGCGATGGTAACTACAGGTAAAGATGGCTTCCTTAAAGTTGACTACACCCAGCTTACAGGAATGCTGATCCAGGCCGTAAAAGAACAGCAAAAACAAATAGAAGAACTGCAAACCCGGATGAATAACCAACAGGAGCAGATCAACAGTATTCTGAAAAAGATACAATAACAAAATATTAGAAATCAGTCAGGAAACAAAGAGAAACACAAATTTTGAAGAAACTACTACATACAGTTCAGCTTATAACTTTCTTCTTGCTCGTTGGAATTTCAAACGTTTCGGCACAGGGCTATTTCAGAGTAATCGGGGGAATTCCTCACTTACCTGTTTTAGTGCCTTCGGCTGTAGCAGCCCCGGCAACGGGCATGCTGATCTATAGCAGTACTGACAAACAACCCCTGATTTATAACGGATCAACCTGGGAAACACTATGCAGCAGTAACCTTAATAGTACTACTGTTAAAGACTATTTCGAAGTAAAAACCGGTATACCTTATTTATCAGCACTGGCTGCTGAACCCGCAGGGACCAATGCAACCGGAGGCGTGTATTTCTCAAAAACGGAAAACACGATGAAAGTTTATGATGGGTTTGCCTGGTGGGCTGTCGCCAAACTTTATGGCAAAGGTGGCTTTACCCAAAACACAGGCTTTTCTACCAACAGTGGAATGAAGATCTCTAAACTTCCTGTGCTGAACAGTAACCCCGCACCTTTAGGCTTATCTCCGGGCGCTATTTATATCAATACACAATCAAAAGCTATTCGTTACTATACCGGTACCGTATGGAATGACATTAGTTGTCTTCCTGTAATTTCTACCCTGATCCCTACAAAAATTACCAATATTTCTGCGCTCAGCGGCACCAACATTATCAGTAATGGCGGATCTGCAATTACCACTTATGGAATTTGCTGGGATACCTCAGCCAATCCGGAAATCACGCTGAGCAGTAAAACAGAGAATGCAGTATTTGGAAACGATACCGGGATTTTTCCAGGAGTGATCTCCGGACTCAAAGCCAATACCGTTTACCATGTGAGAGCTTATGCAATCAACAGCGCAGGTATTGTCTATGGAGAGGATTTAACTTTCACTTCTGCACTGGCTTCCCTGCCGGATATTATCACGTTAGACATCGATAACTTCTCACCCGTGATGGCTAATAGTGGTGGTGATATCAGAAGTGATGGCGGTGCCCCGGTTACTAAAAGAGGAATTATCTGGAGTAAAACAGCAGACCCTGCAAACGATCCGGATGCCGTTACCACACTCGATGGTTCAGGTGTGGGGATATTCCCAAGCCGGTTAATTGACCTGTTAAGAAATACCACCTATTATGTGATGGCTTATGCCGTCAATGTGATAGGAACCGCTTATGGTAACCTGTTACAATTTACTACCCCGCGTGCAACAGCGCCTGTATTGAGTTCACCAAACATTAAAATCACTGACATCACCGATAAATCGGCAGTCAGCGAAGTGACCATCATCAATAATGGAGGAGAAGTGGTTACCGAACGCGGTATGAGCTGGAGTACTGATCGCGTGAATATTATCTATGGCCCCTCCACAACTGTGAACGCAACAGATATCGGTACATTTATTTGCAACCTGACCAACTTGCAGGAAGGCACACTTTATTACGTTCGTGCTTACGCTAAAAACAGTGTGGGCATCAGCTATAGCAGTGAATCCAGTTTCGTAACAAGTTCTGTACCTACAATCAGTACCATTCAACCCTTTAATTATGATATGGCCAGTCATATCGACGGATCTATAGAAAGTTATAACGGAACCAATGCGATGACAGGCGGCGATATTACCAGTAATGGTGTATCAGCAATCACTAAGCGTGGCGTAGTCTGGAGTACCAGTCCGCAGCCTACAATTGCGCTGGCTACGAAAACAACACAAAATATCTCCGGTAATGGTAAAGGCATTTATAATAACTATCTGAATGCACTTACTCCGGGAACTAAATACTATGTGAGGGCCTATGCTACTAACAGTAAAGGGACAGGTTATGGAGAGGAAATGGTTTTTACAACTCCACAACTCCCAGCTTTAACCACAACTCCTGCAATACTGATTAAAAGTACAAGCATCAGCAGTGGGGGAAATATTACTGACGATGGACGTATGACGGTACTCAGCAGAGGACTGGTATGGAGTACAGCAGAGAACCCAACCATTGAAGGGGATCTGACGAAAGACGGCAGAGGAACAGGGATCTTTACCAGTGACTTAAAAGACCTGATGGGTAGTACAAAATACTATCTGCGTGCCTATGCGACCAACTATGTAGGCACCAGTTATGGAGCAGTTCAACTCGTGACGACCGCTCCGCCAGAAAAACCAGCTGTGGTTACTTTAGCAGTAGACGGCGGCGATGGAACTACCGCAAAAGGAGGAGGAAATATTACGGGTAGCGGGGGTGCAGAAGTGACCAGTCATGGCGTAATCTGGAGCCTGACTTCAGGATTTACACCCGATCTTTCTGCTGGAAATAAAACCAGTCAGACTGAAAAGCTTACCAGGTTTACCAGTACACTCAGCGAACTTTTACCTAACAAAACTTATTACGTAAGGGCTTACGCTATGAATAGTGCAGGAGTCGGTTATGGCGAAGAAGTCAGCTTTAAAACCTATACACTGGCCTCACTGATTACCACTCCGGCCAGTAACCTGACCAGTATAACTGCAACAAGCGGAGGAGATATTTTTAGTGATGGTGGCGATAAAGTTACCAAGAGTGGAATTGTATGGAATACTAAAGGAAACCCGACTATTGACCTTACTACAAGAACCCAGAATGGTATAGGTATCGGAACTTTTATCGACCCTATTAAAGATTTAATGGGAAGTACAACCTATTATGTAAAAGCCTATGCGATAAATAAAGCAGGTGTTTCTTATGGTAATGAGATCAGCTTTACCACAATCCCTCCGGTTTCGCCCATATTGACCACTATAGAAGCAACAGCTATTACCGGAAGTACCGCAGTGAGCGGCGGACATCTTTTGAGTAACGGAGGCGCACTGCTTTCCGGGGCAGGAGTAGTCTGGAATACGCTTTCCGGTTTTCAACCAGATACAGCAACCACTCAAAAAACAGTACAGAATGCGACCGGGGATTTTGTGAGTGTACTCCAGGGCCTGACTCCTGGTACTACTTATTATGCACGCGCTTACGCGGCAAACTCCGCAGGCTTGACTTTTGGCAACCAGGTGGTTTTAAGAACAGCTACACTGGCTACCTTAACGACCCTGAAACCTATCGCACAAACGATTACCAGTACCGCTGCAACCAGCGGGGGAACAATCCTGAGCAATGGCGGATCTTATATCCAGAGCAACGGAATTTGCTGGAGTACGGACCCTGATCCAACCATAGCCGATCAGTTTGTTATTGCCGGCTCCGGTTCTGGTAGCTTTACCGCAGACCTTAAAGACCTGATGGGTTCTACAACCTATTATGTCCGTGCTTTTGCTACTAACTTTGCCGGTACTGCTTATGGAAATCAGGAGATAGTAGAGACCAAACCTGCTGTAAAAGCAACACTGGTGACCACTAAAATTACTGGGATTACAGGTGCAGCTGCGATTAGCGGTGGAAATATTACCAGTGATGGCGGTGCACTGATTACTACAAGAGGAGTGATCTGGAGCCTGAACCCTGATTTCGATCCTGCTGCTGAACTCACGAACAGAACCGCAGAAACAGGTTATGGAAAAGGGGTTTTTACGAGCAACCTGACTAACCTTTCCATCGGTAAAACTTATTACGTTTGCGCTTATGCAGTAAGTAAAGCGGGTACTGCCTATGGAAATATCCTGAGTTTTGTCACCACCAGGAAGGCAACTATTGTAACCACTTTACCCTCACTGATTACCCATACTACTGCTGTTACCGGAGGTACTATTTCTGATTCCGGCGGTTCTCCGGTTACAGGCCGCGGGGTATTCTGGAGTACAATTGAAAACTTTGAACCCGATGAACTTTCTCTGGATAAAACAGAAGACAGAGCGGGTACGGGAAATTTTGACAGTTTCTTAAAAAACCTGGCTCCATCGACTAAATATTATATCCGCGCTTATGCGTTTACCAATACAGGAATGTCTTATGGTCAGCAGGTTAGTTTAACGACAAACCCGGCTACAGTTCCGGTATTAACCACTACCGTACCCAACCAGCTCACAGTAACCAGCGCTGCAAGCGGAGGGAATATTACTGATGAAGGAGGAGCACCATCCACTACACGTGGTGTAATCTGGAGTACCCAGGCAGATTTTATTCCTGAATCCATACTAATCGATCGTACTACGCAAACAGGTTCAGGTAAAGGTATTTATGGAAGTAACATCACTAACCTGACCCCAGGGACTCAATATTATGTACGTGCTTATGCCCGCAATGGTGTTGGTTACGGTTATGGAAACCTGGAAAGTTTTGTGACCAAACCATCTATTGCAGCGACAGTGACCACCAGTGCAATCAGCCAGATTACAGGAACAACTGCCGTTGGTGGAGGAAATATAATCAGCAATGGAAATACAACAGTGAAAACCATGGGTATTGTCTGGAGTCTTTACCCTGATTTCAATCCGGACACGATCTCGAAGAATAAAATTGCCATGGCAGGTCAGGATAAAGGAGTTTTCGTGGCCAGCATGAACAACCTTAAACCAGGCACAACCTATTATGTACGGGCTTATGCCATGAATAGCGCAGAAACTTCTTACGGAGATCTGACCAGTTTCACGACGATTGGATTACCGGTTATTGTGACGAATTCACCAGGATTAATCACCAATACCACAGGTTTAATGGGGGGTACAATTACCAGTGCCAGCGGCGGTATAATCAGCAACCGCGGAGTTTACTGGAGTACAGTAGAAAACTTTGAACCAAATCCTTTATCACCGGATAAAACTATTAATGGCGGAGGTACAGGTAGTTTCGACAGTCAGCTGAAAGACCTGATGGCTGATACCAGGTATTATGTAAAAGCTTATGCAACCAATGTTGCAGGTACAGCTTACGGGCAGCAGGTTGGCTTCACAACCTATCCTCCGGGACTGCCATTACTCACAACCGTTAACCCAGTTCTGATTACCGGGACTACTGCCTACAGTGGTGGAAATATTACCGAAGAAGGTGGAGTTCCTACCACCATACGCGGGGTAGTCTGGAGCACCACACCTAACTTTAACCCAGAAACAGAAACTGTTCACAGAACGCTGGAAGGTGGTGCAGGAAAAGGAATCTTTAACAGCCAGGTTACCGGCCTGAAACCGGGTACCACTTATTATATCCGCGCTTATGCCACTAATAGAGTGGGCATTGGTTATGGAAATGAATTGAGCTTTACCACGCAAAACTATGCTACTTTAACCACGACCGAAATCTCTGAGAATGCAGCAGGATCTGCCATGAGCGGAGGGGTAATCAGCAGTGATGGTGGTTCAAAAGTAACCGTACAAGGCTTATGCTGGAGTACCAGTCCAAACCCCACTTCAGAACTCCTGTCTAAAACAATTGACAAAGGAACAGGCACTTTTATCAGTCAGCTGAAAAACCTTGCACCTTCAACTTTATACTATGTCAGAGCCTACGCGACCAACGGTTTAGGTACAGCTTACGGGAATGAAATTAGTTTTGTTTCAGCAGCAGTCCCTCCAACTTTAACGACCACAGATCCTGTAATCACCAGCGGAACTACCGCGAGCAGTGGAGGTATCATTACCTCAGCTGGCGGAGCAGCAATTACCAGCAAAGGTATTGTCTGGAGCAGCAAAATAGACTTTGATCCTAAAACAGAGCTTGTCAACAGAACAAATGAAGGCGCTGGTCAGAACACTTTTATCAGTGAACTTAAAAACTTAGTCAGAAGTACCGCTTATTATGTACGTGCTTATGCAGAAAACAGTGCCGGTATAACTTATGGCAACCAGTTAACCGTAACTATATTCCCGACTTCGCCAATTCTGTTAACCACTAAGGTGACAGAAATAACAGGTACAACAGCAACCAGTGGTGGCAAAATTACCAGTGATGGTGGGGCCACAGTGACTAAACGTGGTATTTGCTGGAGTACGCAACAGAACCCGACCAATACCTTATTGACAAAAACAGTTGATGTAAATGGCGGTGATGGAGATTTTATCGGTAAAATAACAGGTCTGTTGCCGAATACAATTTACTATGTGAGAGCTTATGCTGTGAATGGGATCGGAGTAGCCTACGGTCTGGAAGAATCATTTATTACACTGGCTCCTCCAACTTTAACAGCGACTTCACCAATCACGAATATCCGTGCGACTACAGCAACCAGCGGTGGAGAAATTACCGATGATGGAAGAACACCAATCCTAAGCAGAGGAATTGTTTGGGATAGATACAGTGATCCGACTATTGCACTGGCTACTAAAACAGTAGATAACGTGACTAAAGGTATAGGTACTTTCACGGCTGATCTATTTGACATGGTACCGAATACAACTTATTATGTGAGAGCTTATGCCACCAATTTAGTTGGTATCACTTATGGAAGTCAGGCGCAGCTTAAAACCAATTCGGTGAGCTTGCCAACGTTAACAACCACTAGTATAACCTCTATAGATGGCTATTCATCAAAAGGTATTGCAGAGATTACCGATGACGGTGGAATGCCAGTTGTCACCCGTGGATTTGTCTGGGGCACCACTACTTTACCAACAGTTGCTTCTACGGGGAAAATTGTAAATGGTACCGCAGGTACAGGCATATTTGACAATGTTTTTGGTGGACTGATCCCAGGGGCAACTTATTATGTACGTGCATTTGCAACCAATAGCGTGGGTACTGCTTATGGAAATGAAATTGTGCTGACTTCAGCAGGGGTTGTACCTAACCTTAGCGCTGTAACGGTTTCTAATATTCAGCTGAATAGTGCTGCGGCTTTAGCCAGCTTGTCATTTAATGGCGGATCTGTAATCACAGATCTTGGCTTTATCTGGAATACAGCAGATGTTATTCCGGCTGCTGCGGATGGAAATAACTTAAGTATTGGCGCAGTCGGGACTTCAATTTCAGGAACACCTGCCAATTTATTGCCAGCTACTAAATATTATATCTGGGCATATGGTAAAAATGCCACAGGAACAGGATACAGCGTGAAATCAACCACATTCAGTACACCTGATTTTGCTAAAGTGACCACGACCAAACCAGGCGCAATTACTAAAAACTCTGCGACTTCTGGTGGTACGATTACAAGTGACGGCGGAACAGGAATTATTCAGAAAGGGGTATGCTGGAGTGAAACTAAAAACCCAACCATAGAAGATCCGGGTAAAACGCTTAATGGTGCAAGCGCAGCTAATTTTAGCAGTAGTATTACCGGGTTAAAAGTAGGTACCACTTATTATGTAAAAGCCTATGTAACCAATGCAGTAGGTACAAGTTATGGTAACCTGGATAGTTTAACAACCATTAATATCCCAACAGTAACCACTACCACAGCTACGAATATTTTAAGCACGACCTTAACCACAGGTGGAGAAGTGACTATGGACGGTGGTGCGGCTGTAACTTCAAGAGGAGTTGTGATGAGCATAACCCCTGAACCTACTATTGCTTCTACGCTGAGGACAGTTGATGGTGCTGGAACGGGTATCTTCGTGAGTAATCCTAAAACATTAACCTTAGCTACTAAATATTATTACAGAGCTTATGCCACCAATAGTGTAGGTACTGCTTATGGTAAACAGGATAGTGTAACTACTGCTGCAATTCTTCCGGTGGTTGATCAAGTGAAATTGTCTGAGATTACAGATCATTCAGCAAGAGGAACGGCAACGGTAACTGCTGATGGTGGTGCTCCGGTAACAGCGAGCGGACTCGTTTGGAATACAACCGGAACTCCTGCGTTAGAAGATCATGTGATTGCCAGTAAAGATATCAATACCATAACCGGAGTACTGGAAGGCTTAGAAGAAGGGCCCACTTATTATGTCAGAGCTTATGCCACTAATAACGTCGGTACAGCCTACAGTGCAGTTGCAGTAAACTTTAAAATCTGTAAACCACTTACGGTTATACACAGAGCAGGAATTAGCGGCGCACCGACAGATAAAACAATTACTTATGAAAGCGTAGGCGCTAATATATCAGGAGACTATAAATGCTGGATCACCAGAAATCTGGGCGCAGATCAGCAGGCAACAGCAGTGAACGATGCATCAGCAGCATCTTCGGGCTGGTACTGGCAGTTTAACCGTTTACAAGGCTATCAGTATGATGGAACAACGCGCACGCCAGGCCAGGTTGAGGCACCATGGGTGTCTGTAATCAATGATGCTTCAAGCTGGACAGCGGCCAATGACCCATGTACACAACTACTGGGCAACGGCTGGCGTATCCCGACCAATTCAGAATGGACTGCTGCCATTGGCCCGCCTCAGAACTGGAAGAATGCTGCTGATGCTTATGCATCTATATTAAAATTACATGGTGCAGGAGATGTAACTGCTGCCGGAAATTTAAGCACCAGAGGTGTGAATAGTAATTACTGGACAAGTACCATGTATCTCAATGTTAGCCAGGGTTATTATTTTACCAATTCAAGAACAAGCTACAATGAGAAATCCGTTGGATTGCCGCTGCGCTGTTTACAAGACGGAGGTATGACCAGTGTTCCTTCTTTAAGTAACGTTGTGATTCCGTCTGCTACGATAACAGCGGCTACTGCCGAAGCTTTAGCAGCAGTACTCAATTCTGGCAGCAGCCCGGTAACCAGCAGAGGATTGGTCTGGAACACCATCGGAAATCCTGGAATGGAAGATCATGTGATTGCTTTGGGTACTGGAATGGGCGAAATGAAAGGCCTGCTGAGCGGTCTTGATGAAAAAGCAGTTTTCTATGTACGTGCTTTTGCAACTAACAGTGCAGGTACTGCCTTTAGTCCTTCGGTAGCGAGCTTTAAAGTTTGTTTACCGTTTACGATTATTCATACCGCCGGATTAAATGGTGCACCAGTTGATAAAACAGTAACCTATAAAACAATCAGTACCACTGTTTCGGGTGAAGCCAGATGCTGGATTACCCAGAACCTGGGTGCAGATCAGCAGGCTGCCTCAGTGAGTGACGGCACAGAAGCAAGTGCTGGCTGGTACTTCCAGTTTAACAGGATACAAGGTTACAAGCACGACGGAACCGCCCGCACACCTAATGATCCTTTGCTTCCATTTATAGGAACAATAGATGAACCTGGTCAGTGGTTACCAGCCAATGATCCTTGTTTCAGGATGCTGGGTGGTGGCTGGAGATTGCCTACCGGTACAGAATGGAAGAATGCAATTGCCGCTCCCCAATATTGGAGAACAAGTGCTGATACTTATAACTCTGTCTTAAAAATTCATGCTGCGGGTGGTATTGCGAATGATGTTTTAACTTTAAGAGGCACTGATAGCCGTTACTGGAGCAGTTCAGCGGTATCTTCAGGAGCTGGGAATGTACTGGCTAATGGTGTTGCAAACGTAGCTAATAAAGGTGCAGGTTTACCTGTCCGTTGTCTGCGTAACGAAGTGCTCACTACACTTCCTTCAGTGAGCAACGTAATCCTGCCATTGGCAGAGATGACTGAAACTACAGCTAAAGGATCTGCGGTCATTAACCCAGATGGAAATGCAACGGTAACCGCCCGTGGATTTGTGTGGAATACCACAGGCAACCCGACGCTTTCAGATCAGGTGGTGCCGATGGGTTCTGGTACAGGAACGATCAGCGGACTGATTTCAGGTCTGGAAAACGGGCCTACTTATTATGTGAAAGCTTTTGCAACCAATAGCGTAGGTACAGCTTATAGTGAAATTGCTACCAGCTTTAAAATCTGTATGCCATTTACGGTCATCCACAGAGCAGGACTGAATGGCGCCCCGGTAGACAAAACTGTAACTTATGGATCAGTCAGTACTAAAATATCAGGTACCGATAAATGCTGGATTACCCAGAACCTGGGCGCAGACAGGCAGGCATCAGCCGTTAACGATGCCACCGGATCTTCTTCAGGCTGGTACTGGCAGTTTAACCGTTTACAGGGTTATCAGTATGATGGAACAACACGTACACCGGGCCAGGTAATAGCCCCCTGGGTTTCCCCGATCAATGATGCTTCAAGCTGGACAGCAGCCAATGATCCATGTACACAACTGCTGGGCAGCGGGTGGCGTATCCCGACCAATACAGAATGGGCCAGTACTATCGCTTCTCCTCAAAACTGGAAGAATGCAGCCGACGCTTATGCTTCGGTCTTAAAATTACATGGTGCCGGAGATATAACTCCTGCCGGAAATTTAAGCACCAGAGGTGTGAATAGTAATTACTGGAGCAGTACCATGTACCTCAACGTTAGCCAGGGTTATTACTTTACCAATTCAAGAACAACCTATAATGAGAAATCCGCCGGATTGCCGCTGCGCTGCTTGCAGGACGAAGTTGTGAAACGTCTTCCTTCAGTAAGCAATGTGCTCATTCCTTCAGAAACCATTACAGCTACTTTAGCTGATGCCACAGCTACGGTAACCAATAGCGGTGGAGCTGCTGTAACCAGTAGAGGATTAGTCTGGAACACTACTGGAAATCCTGGAATGGGTGACCAGGTGATTCCTTTGGGCACAGGAATCGGGGATATCACCGGCACGCTCAAGGGGCTGGATGAAAAATCAGTTTATTATGTACGCGCTTTTGCGGCCAATAGTGTAGGTACTGCCTTTAGTCCCCTGGTCGCGAGCTTTAAAGTTTGTTTACCTTTTACAATTACCCATACTGCCGGACTAAACGGTGTACCGGTAGACAAGACAGTCAACTATAAAACAGTGAGTACCACTTATTCCGGAGAAGCACGCTGTTGGATTGCCCAGAACCTGGGTTCAGACGGGCAGGCCACAGCCGCTAATGACGGTTCAGAAGCAAGTGCTGGCTGGTACTTCCAGTACAACCGTTTGCAGGGTTTCAAATATGACGGGACTACCCGTACCCCGAATGATCCTTTAGTACCCTGGTTAAGCATGATACAAGAAGCTCAGCAATGGTTACCAGCTAATGATCCGTGTT